>NZ_JAKRGI010000006.1:0-224415 GCF_022347625.1 Vibrio sp. Of14-4
CGCCATAGGACCTCTTTTTTTATTGATGAATAAAGCTGATGGTTATAAATGGAGGAAAATCAGAAAAAGATGAGAAAAAAGTTGAATATAGGCAAAAAATAATAACTAGATCACAAAATCATAATTATTGTGAATAATAAGCGGTAAAATAAGGCCTGTCGCGGATACAGGCAGTACACCCTCACCTTGAGCAAACCAATGCCATTAACTTGGGTGTCAGATCTTCATATTAGCGCTGAGATTGGTTGATTTCTGTAGGGGTTTTATTCTCCGGAGCCACTAAAGGTAAGGTCAATGTAAAACAGCACCCTTGCCCCTGCTCACTAATAACCTTGATATCTCCGCCCAGCAAGTCAGTCACCAAGTTGTAAACGATATTCAAGCCCAGTCCTGAACCACCTTGCCCTAAACGTGTAGTAAAAAATGGATCGAACACTTTGCCAATATGCTCAGGTGCGATACCTTGACCATTGTCGGTTACAGTAATAATCGCTGTATCTTCAATTTGCTGCCCTTTGATCTCGATAGTGCGATGCTCATGACCAGTAAAAGCGTGGACTAAAGCGTTAGACAGTAAATTCATCAAGATTTGCGTCAGAGGCCCTGGGTGACTATCCATATGAATGGCTTGTGGACATTCCTCAGTAAGTACCACTCGGCTTCGAGACAAACTGGGCATCATAGTCACTCTTAATTCATGCAAAACTTCATCCAACTCGAACTCACGGCGTTGGTAACTCGATTGATCAACAGCAACTTGCTTAAAGCTTGAAATTAGCTCTGCAGCTCTTCTTAAGTTACGTTCAATGCTGTCAGCTGATTGAGCACTTTGGTCAATATAAGCATCGAGAGTTGAACGTCTAATTCCTTCTTTCGTTGACTCGATAAAAGTATTGTTAAACTCTTTTAAGCTGCTCGCTACTACAATGGCGTTGCCAATTGGCGTATTAAGTTCATGGGCAATACCTGCCACTAATGAACCAAGACCTGAGAGTTTTTCTGACTGTACAAGTTCCTCTTGAGTCGCTTTCAAGACTTCAAGTGCTTGTTGCAGCTCTTGTGTACGCTCATCCACTCTGTGCTCTAGATCTATGTTTTGCTGCTGAGTTTTTTCAAGGTTTTCTCTCCGGTCCTTCTCAGTAGCAGCCGCATGTTCAAACCAGTAATGCCAACGCTGTGGAATCTTAGGAATAGATAGATCGCGATTTTCAGGTAACCCCTCAATAAAATGCGCTAAGCGCATCGCGGGTTGGCTGAAATGCCAGTGCTGATATAAAACCACAATCAATAAGAGCAGAGTAAACATCGTAGCCATAAGGACATGTGGCATGACAATCGTTAAAATATGATCGCTTAATTTTTCTTCCGTGATTTCGAGAACCAACTTCCAAGGCGTATTGGGTAGATCGTAAGCGCTCCAATACCCGTTTTCGGTCTGATTGAGCACACCGTGTTCGGCTTTGTGTGCAGCGCCGATGGCAACCAAGGTGAGCACTCCCTCCTGCTTCACCACTTGCTTAGCACTAAGAAGTGCCCCCCCACTATCAGCAACCACCAAGCCTTGTTTATCTATGATGGCTAAGCGAGCAACATCTATTGGCTGCTTAGTCAGTATGTGGTCGAGCACTTTTAGCGTAATATCTGTGCCAACGGCTCCAACAAACCGCTCCTCATCATAGACAGGTGCCAATAGTGAGACCATCATCCCCTTCCCCCCTGCATCCAAATAGGGCGTGGTCCAGACACTCTTTCTCTCAGAGTTATTAATGGGACCGACCAACTCAAGGGGGTAAGTGCCACCAGCTTGATAAATGACGTCTATCGCTTTATCCATATCATCGGTATTGGTCGCAACGAGCAGATCCTTGTAGCTTAACCACGGGTAGAGATAAGTAAGAGCTTGCTCATCATCATAGTAATAGCTCCACTGGAAATCCTTGTGTTGAGAATGAGTGGAAACAATTTCGGGCACAGCCATTAAAATAGTGCGTAGATCAAACGAATAATCACCAATATTTGACCTTACATAAAGTTGCCCCAACTCTTGCCTTACCTCTTCGGGTAAATTTTCCCATGGAGCGTTTTTGACCGATCCGATTGTGTTCTTTTCAAGAAAGGTGAGGGCTGACTCACTGGGACTCAATTCCGGATACCTATACGCACCTTCGACGGCATTTCGCATCTTGTCTACATGATCGAACGACACAGATAAGGTTTTATTGAGGGCAATTAACACTTCAAGCGTTTTATGTTCCAGCTTATTAACTTCCTGAACACGCACCTCTTTGCTCAAATAAAAAGAGTCTCCTAGAGTAAGGAGAACAATGAGTAACAGCACACCATAAAACATAAACTTGTGACGACTAATCAGTGCATCGGCACTCATTTGATCCGTATTCTGGTCCAAGTCCTTCATCTTGCTGCCCAATGGTTATTTATTCTTGGCGCGCTTATGAGAAAAATTAAGCAAATCCTCCAATATCATTGCTTTGGCAAATAGCCACCCTTGTCCTTCCTCACAGCCAAATGCCTTTAACTTCTCAAGTTGTTCCTCTGTCTCTATTCCCTCAGCGGTTAATTCCATACCTAAAGTTTGGCCCAAATTGACGATCATTTTCGCAATGCTGTCATCTTGTAGCATGGGGTCAACAAAAGCGCGGTCTATTTTTAATCGCGTCGCTGGCAAGGTGTGCAGTACGCTCAATGAGGAAAAGCCTGTACCAAAATCGTCTATGGCTATTTTGCATCCCAATTGGCGGACTTTGTCTAACACTTTACATAATTCAGAAATATTCTTGGCAGCCACAGTTTCCGTCACTTCTAGCTCTAGTGTTTCGGGAGCTATGTTGTATTGTTTCATTGCCTTACGCAATTGTTGTACAAAACCAGGGCCTTCTAGCTGAGTCGGTGACACATTAATTGCCATGGTTAATTTTGTGTAACCCGCCTGCTTTAACATCTGAAACTGCATACAACAGTGTTCAATAACAAATGCCCCAATACTAACCATTAACCCTGATTGCTCAGCTAGAGGAATGAATTGATCAGGAGGAACCAGTACGCCTTCTTTATTGCGCCAACGTAATAGAGCCTCTACGCCTGAAAGCTCCATGGTAGACAACTTAAACTTGGGCTGAAACGTCATAAACAAAGCATTGTCATTGAGCGCTTGCTTTAGCTCTGCGAGTAAATGCATTCGATCGCGCGCATCTTGTCCCATGTCAGCAGAAAAGCTTACCGCGCCACCTCGGCAATATAACTTAGCTTGCTTCAAGGCGACTTGGGCATCTTTGTAATGTTCAGACGAATCAAATTCCTGATCCTTCAGATCAACAAAACCAACACTTGCAGTGATCTTGAAAGGCTGTTCATCCACCACAAAACTTGAATCAAACAAAGAAAGGATGCGGTCAGTTACTATATCCTGCTGAGAGCCAAGCAATGCAAACACATCGCTGCCAACTCGAGCCAAGAAGCAATATGGGAAATGTTTCTGTAAACGAGAAGAGACTCTTACTAACAAACCATCACCAGCCGAGTGGCCGAAGCTATCGTTAAAGGAAGAAAAGTCGTCGATGTCAATCAATGCAAGCCTAGCGTAGTCATTACCTGAGATCGCGGTATAGCGGTACCTACGTAAACTGTTGAGATTTGCAATATCAAGAAGGGGATCTTTAAAGGCTTGCTCTTCCAAACGATTATACAAAATGACATTATCGAACCCAATAGACAAATTCGCACAAAATACTTCAAGTAAATGTTTATCTATGCTTTCTAACGGTCGACTAACGTCCACATAAGCCGCCATTCCTCGGCCACGTTCGGTAGAAAAATACAAAGTTAGCCCTTGCTCCAACAAACTTTGTTTACTGTCTAAACATTGCATGATGGAGTTTTTAATCGGCTCAGAATCAAGCGTTTCCAAAGAGGTTTGCACCAAGCTACTGTATCGCCCCGAGGCGGCGATAATCACCGGACCTGCCGACTTCTCACCTTGACTGTCTTGTGCGCAAATCAAACCGTCAGGCTCTATTTGCATGATCGCACTAATTTGCTTAACGGCTCCTTCAGCAAACATTTGCATTCCGTAGAAATGAGCGAGTTCCGTACTCGCCTTAACCACTTTTTCTAACCCTTGACGCATGAGTTGCTGGCTGCGAATTTGGTTATAAGCTCGAATGGCACTGGTTAAGATAGTAAACAGCCGAATACGAGTAAGCTCTGGTTTAGTGCGATAATCATTGATGTCATAGCGTTGGATTGTTTCCATTTCAGGAGCATAACCCGGCTGGCCTGTACGTAATATAATACGTAAAGCATGCATATTGAGTTCTTCACGTATCACTTCAACCAGCTCTAATCCAGCTAACTCGGTTTCCATCACTACATCAAGTAAAATAACACTAATATTGTCTTCAGCAATTAGGACAGCCTTGGCTTGTTGAGCAGAATAAGCATGGAGGAGGTTTAGAGGACGATCTTCAACGATCAGATCTTTCAAGGCCAACTCTGTCGCATGATGCACTTCTTCATCATCATCTACGATCAGCACCTGCCAGTAACGAGCTTGTGTGACGTCCGAGCCTTGCTCAGACACATCCTCGATAATAGGCATTAACTCATCAGAATCATTGCATTGCTTACTCATCGCTCCCTCATATAATTGCAGTGATCTGAACTATGAGTTTAGTCGTAGTTCGAGGCTGTTGCCTAACAAAGTCGACAAAGTAAGACGGCTGCTATTGACCTTAGGTTAATTAGATGACTACAATTGCGCCATCATTCCAAGAGAGAACCACGCCAATGAACAACTAAGCCTGTTATCCATTTCACCTTACTTATTGGATCTACAGGAATTAGTAGGCGTCGTTCACCTATGCATTCTCATTTTTTATCGTTTGCTTTGGCTACAAAACTGACGTTTAGTAGCGAGATAGGTTGCGGTTTATAACTCTCTAACCTGTGTTTGATGCCTGCTTTTCCTGTTTACAGGAGGCAAATTTTGACCATTTTTCATACTCATGATCTCAGTTATTCATTCGCTAATGGCGATAACCTATTTAAGAACCTTTCATGTACCATGGACAAGCAACGAGTGGGCCTCGTCGGACGTAATGGAATAGGAAAGTCGATCCTCGCTTCTATCATATCTGGAGGAGTCGCTCCTTCAAGTGGCGACCTCGTGGCGCCATCGAACACAGCTATTTTCCACCAGCAATCATCCGTTTTGCCAGAGGATGATATTTCTATCGCCGAGTACCTCAATATGCATCATGTATTAGAAGCACTCGACCATATTCGAATGGGTAACTGCTCACAAGAGTGGTTTGATTTGATTGGCCAAGACTGGGATGTGGAATCTCGTCTAGAGAGAGAACTGATTAACCTGAGAATACCACATGATCTTTTATTTCATTGCCGTCAGCTTAGCGGCGGACAATTTGCACGTCTGGCGCTTTGGAAACTGTTCAAGCAACAAAGTGACTTACTTATTCTCGATGAACCATCAAACCATATGGACGGTTTATCTAAACAATGGCTTATCAACATAATGGACAAGTTTTCAGGTGCTATATTACTCATTAGCCATGATAGAAAACTACTCAATACCGTCGATGAAATATGGGAGCTTTCAAGTACAGGGGTAGAAATATACGGTGGTAATTACCAGTTTTATGCCGCCAAAAAACAGAGCGAGCAGTTCGCTATTGAAAGACAGTTAGTCAACATCAAAAAAGAAAAGAAACATCTTGATATTCAAACTCAACGTAACCTTGAAAAAGCACAGCAACGCGCAACCAAAGGTAACAAGCTACGCAAAAGTGGTAGCCAAGCCAAAATGTTACTCAATGGTATGAAAGAAAGTGCTGAAAATAGTGCATCGAATCGAAGCAAGTTAGCACATACCAGAAGGACACGACTATGCCAACAAGAGCAGCTACTCACAGCGAAACAAGATAAGTGGAAAAGCCAAAAGTTCAATATCCAAGATAACAGCAACACAACAACGGCTCGTCATTCTTATCTAAATGGCAAGCTCAAATTTGGCAACAATATTCGTTTAAACTTGCAGCTTTTCTATGGTGAAAAAGTATATATACAAGGCCCAAATGGGTGCGGCAAATCCACTCTGTTAAAAACATTACTAGGCAAACTACCTCTGCGTGAGGGTGATATTAACACTAAGGGTCACTTTTGCTATTTGGACCAGAACTTAACCATCATTGATTCAACGCTATCAGCTTTAGATAACTTCTGCTCACATGTACAAAATGTTCCTACTGGTGAAATGAGAACATTGCTAGCAGGTATCGGTTTTCGAGGCGACAATGTGTTTAAACCTGCATCTGTATTAAGCGGAGGTGAAACCATCAAACTTGCCATGTTAATCGTTAGTCATCAAACCAACCAACCGGTTTTATTATTGGATGAACCAGATAATCATTTGGATTTAGACTCAAAAACTGAGTTGGCCAGCGCTCTAAAAAGTTACAAAACTGGCTTTGTGTTGGTGACCCACGATGACAGCTTCGCACATGACTGTGGCATTACACGCAGCTACCTCATGACAGATAGCGGTCAGGGTCTAGAGATATATTGAACAGTTGGAAAACCGATAATCAGCTTCTGCCTTTACTCAGCTTGCTCTGAGTGAAGGCGCACAAATTCTCGTGCCGAGTCTTCTAGTGGCTGCAAGAGGTGTGATTTGGTCAAACGAATGTAATGATATAAATCCTCTGTATCTACCGGAGGGCTAGCAATTTTGATGTCAGGATATTGCTGTGAAAGAAACGCATAACTTTGCAAAGGAGCTAGCCAAACGTCAGCCCTACCGGCCATAAGCATAAGAGCGGCTTGGTCAACAGAATACACTCGATGTAAACGTCTGTAATCCTTGAGAACTTCAATATACCTGGTGCCATGCATGGTCACGATTATCTTATCTTTGGCATCATCTAGTGTTTGGTAATAACTTCCATCTTTGGCAAATAAGTGGACTTTGATTTGCTCTAGCGGAACATCCACCTTTACCAAGCCCGCTTCATTATCTAATTGACCAATTCGTAAGTCTAAAGCATCATATTGACCCGTTATTATCGATTGAATTGCTCTTTCGTCTGGTAAGTAAGTCACTGTGTAGGGAATGCCCGCCCCCTGGTACACAGAAGTAATGACCCCTTCCACCGTCATGCCATACTTTGTCGTTTTATTCTCCCCTTTATAGCTCTCTCCAATCGCAATATTGATAACCTCTATATCTTGAGCAAAGGCATTATTTATTGGAAACAACACATTAATGACAAATAAAACAACTAAGACTCTCATCATTACATCCATAGGTCAAAACTGATAATTGCAAGTATAGCTACTGGCCAAACTCTGCTCATATAAAAAGCTTTAGTATTCGATTAATCTTCATCAACCGATTTAGACCGATTAAATGCTTTAAAGGATTCTTCAAGCGGCTCGACAAGATGCGACTTTGACACATGAACATAATGATATAAGTATTTTCTGTATACTGAAGGACTCGCAATCTTGATTGCTGGAAATTCTTTTTTTGCTTTTAGATAGGCACTGTAAGTTGCTAGCCATAAATCAGCCCTTCCCGTGGTCAGCATTAAGGCCGCTTGCTTTTCAGATTTGACCAAGTGACGTTTCTTGTAAACTTTTACAATACCTGAATAACGGTTTCCTAGTGTTGAAACCAGTGTTTTATCTTTGACTTCATCCACGCCTTGATAAAAATCATCATTGATGGAGAGTAAATAGACATTCATTACAAATCCAGGAACATCGATGCGGATCAGCGTTTCTTCTTCATCCAGTGTATCTACACGAAGGTCAAGCGCATCATATTGACCTGATACCGCAGCTTGAATTGCTCTCTCATTGGGTAAATATATAAACTCGACGTCAATATCTGCAGCTTTATAAATAATTTTCAAGTCCCGCTCTAGTGTTAAGCCTTTGTATACTTCTCCCATCGCCACTTTGACTGAGTTATCTGTGTTTGCCGATACTGAATTTGCAAACAATAGCATGATAAACAGTAGTCTCAGGAACCATGTTTTCATTGTCTCCACCAGAAATTTTTCTCTTTCTAAAACTATAGTGTGAGTTAACAAAAAGATCGCACCATCCGCTTTAAGGTTACAAACATTGCTGCCGATGGATGGACTATTCTATTTATCAAATGATCTGGCTTGGTTAAAAGCCTGCGCAGATACTTCAAGTGGCTCAATAAGATGCGATTTTGAGACATTAAGATAGTGATACAAATACTGCTTATGAATAGAAGGGCTCGCCACTTTTATCTCTGGAAATTCATCCTTCACATTCAGATAACTCCAATAAGAGGCAAGCCAGACATCTGCTCGCTTTTTTGTCAACATTAATGCGGCTTGTTGCTCTGACTGAACCAGATGACGGTCCTTGTACTCTTTAACCATATCGGAGTAACGAGCCCCCAAAATAGAGACAAAGGTTTTATCTTTAGCCGTATCTAAACCTTGGTAGAAATCCCCGTTAGCAGAGAGTAAATGAACATTCATTGCCTGCAGGGGAACATTAACCCTTACTAAATTTGCCTCTTGATCTAAAGCATCGATACGAAGCCCGAGCGCGTCATATTGGCCAGATACAACTGATTGGATAGCGCGCTCATTCGGCAGATAAGTAAACTCTGGTTTTATGCCCACCGCCTCGTATATCTTTTTTAGGTTGTCCTCTAGCGCAGACCCTTTGTAAATGTCACCAATGGCAACTTTGATCGAATCACTAGCTTGAGCAAACACATAGTTAGGCGTAACAATGGCGCAGAACAGCAACCCCAGAATCCTTGTTCTCATTTTGTTCCCC
Organism: Vibrio sp. Of14-4; assembly: GCF_022347625.1. Taxonomy (NCBI): domain Bacteria; kingdom Pseudomonadati; phylum Pseudomonadota; class Gammaproteobacteria; order Vibrionales; family Vibrionaceae; genus Vibrio; species Vibrio sp. Of14-4. Next base: position 8,863 of record NZ_JAKRGI010000006.1, read on the forward strand.
ACATAATATAAACCTTTATATCAATATAGCTGGTGTGGAAACGAAAGTCGCTAGGGTTACATAGTATCAGCTTAGCTTTTGGCTCATTTGACCACTATGAAGCATCAGCCAAGGCTAGCTTTTCGTATTTGCATAAGTTGACTAATAGTTTGCGCAGCCTGTTCGAAGTTTTCACTTCTCGCTTGGGAAACTTTTCGCTCCCATCTTGGATTATTAGGCACTGAAAAATCATGAGTTTTTGCCTGTTTGACGAAATTGGCAAACTCATCGGCACTTTCTATTATATGGATAGGGCTGTAATCCGAGAATCCCTCCGGCATGAATACAGTCAGTGGATAATTAGACGCCGTATCCGTATAGGGGTTTGCTGAATCAGTGCTGTGATGAACAACGGGATTACCCTTCTTACCAACGATTGCCGCATTGAGCATATCGATCATTTTGGCAATCCTTGGCGTAGCATTACCTATGGCTTGACCAAAGCTGCCTTTGGTTTCGCTCTGTTTTGCAAAAAACTGTTTAGGAGTAAAATCTTCACCCTCTTTTTCTTTAAACCTAGCTTTATAAATAGTGGATACATCAGAAAAGTGTACCCGCTTGACCGGTAAGTTATCTTCTGTCGCCAAATCAAGATCTTCCACTTTTGGCGCAATAAACATGAGGTCATAATCGGCGGTTAGGGGTAATCCAGAGACAGGATCAGCAAGAACTTTAAGAGGCTCGCCTTCGTATGAGATCTCAAAATGATCACCCTTTTTCTCTGCTCTGTATTCAAGACCCTCAGAAAGTAGTTTTAGCACATCACTTTGCTTATGATCTTTTTCAACACTGAATACCCCATTATTTTCCAACCACTCAAAACGTTTTTGAGAAAGAGTTAAGTTCACAGAAATGGCATCGCCACTTTTTATACACTCCTGTACATTCTCATTGTATGTGGTTATCTGATTTTGACGTATATCATTGTCATCTCGCAGAGTAACATGCAGTTTACTCAACCTCTGATCTACACAGATAAGCCCTGCTTGAGGACCATGATTGGAAGATTTACCTTTAATTGCAAACCCTTTGGTTGGATAGCCTTCTTCAATAAGCCCTGTTGACATACGATCTACGGGACGAAAAGCAATGATCTGTTGAGTCTTTCTAGCCACTGCTTGAATTGGGATCAAATGCCTTTTAACTATGCCTGTTTTACTTGCTAGCTTATTTACTAAATTGACTAAAAAGTCTCCACTCGTCTTGCTTGATTTGATAGAACCATAAGCCTTAATAAGAGGGTTAGAATGTTCTCTGCATGAATGTTCCATAAAGGGATAAAATGAAGGCAGCGGGTCGGTCACGTTGCGTATAGCCTTAACCTCAAATTGCACAGATTCTTTTAAGTCGTCACTCGGCACACGCCTGACACTATCCGGTAGGTCAACAGAGGGGATTGATACTGGCAAACTTAGTGTTTCCTGTTGTTGTATTTATCTTACTGATATTTAATAAACACAAACAGCCAAGCAGTCAATAATATAACCATTAAAAATCATTAGGAAAATTATAAGCAAAATGAATAAAGCTACAAATCGTAGCCAGTAATGCAATCTTTATAAATTTGTCTTATATCTCCTGTTTAATTTAAGCCAAACTAAGCAGTCTCTCCTGCTTGAGCTTATTCACCAAACTCACTTTCTAAACTTGCCTCTCTTGATCATTGTTGTTGTGGTTAACAAGTTTCCCCGAAACAAAAATGACTCCTTTAAACAAGGAGTCATTTTGTCGAGACAGTACAACCTCTTTTTTCAGTTCATATTAGAGATAAAGACTTAGAATACCTCTAACTGCTTTTCTCTTTGGCCTGGATCTGGCCGAACATTTCTGTGACCCGCCATGATTCCAGAAACGATATGTCCTTTTAGGTTTTTGCCATCATGCCATTGAACAGAAGCAACATAAAGCGCACTGGTCGCCAATTGCCCAAGCCATACATTACTGCCTGTACTGAGTTTCGCCCCCGTAAACGTTGTGGTCAAAATCGCGCCTACAAAGGCATCAGTTAGCAGTGGCTTTGATGAAGCGCTACTATTTTCATTGCTGGGCATTGAACTCACAGCTTTGACCCCTTGACCTCCATCTTTGCTAGTTAATCTCGGTGTATTACCAACCTCTGTTTCAGGTTTAGATGGAGTAGAAGTCGAAGGGGTGTTTATAACTGGTACTTGAGTTGGCATTGCTTGCATCCACGCGTTTAGAATTTATCCATCACGTTGACAGTGCATCTTGACGTTTGGCGAAGTTTTACTATTTCTCTGCGCTCAAACCTATCTAATTGCGAGTGGTTAAATTCATCGAACTTAAGGGAAGCAAATCGCGATATGTAGACACTTTCTGTACAGTGATTTTCAAAGAATATTACTATTGATAAAAAACACTTTTACAAAAACTGCTGGCAATCTGAACTGACTATTTATGAGTTATTCTGGGCAGGTATAAAAAGAGATAAAACAGGTGAGTCATAAACACTGAAGGTTTGGTAACATTTTTTTCAATTTTATTTAACACACTGAGTGTTAAAGTTTAATATCTAAAGCTTGCGTCCTAAAATGATTGTCAAACACGTCAGTACGATCTGGATTGGTTAAGGCATGCATGAAAGATCTTATGCTAGCCTATGAGACTAATTTGACCGGAAAAGCCAAGATTTTTATCCTATTTTACTTGGCTTATGCATTTTGGGGTTGAGATTAAACAGCCTCCCCTGCTTCATCTTCTTCAACAATGTCACTTTCTAAGCTTGCTTCCCTTAACCAACGTTTCAGTGGTTCACTAGCTAATACTTTTTGCTGATAGGCACGGGCACCCTCAGACAATTCAATTCCGTATGTAAGGCAGCGCAGAGCCACTGGCGCAAACATAGCGTCTGCAATGGACCATTCCCCAAACAACCACTCTCCGGGATAACGCTCCTCTTGCTCAGACCAAATCGCATCAATTCTAGCTATATCCTTTAATGCACCTTGGCTAAGTGTTACTTTTCTTTTTGCGCGAATATTCATCGGTAGTTCATTTCTTAGGTCTAAAAAGCCCGAATGCATTTCACAAGCAAGAGCGCGTGCTTTCGCTCTCTCAACAAGATCTCTGGGCCATGCCCTCCCGTTTAAGAAAGTGTCATTAACATGTTCTAATATCGCCAGTGAATCCCATACCGTCACATCATCATTTACCAAGGCGGGAACTTTAGCGGTTGGCGTAATATTCGACAATGTCTTGTATAACTCTTCACTGAATAACCTTAACTTAATGACTTCCACATCCAAGTCGAAATGAGCAAAGATAAGCCATGCACGAAGAGACCACGTTGAATAATTTTGATTGCCAATAAACAGTTGCATTGGAGACTCCATATTGTCATTGTTGAACATTAATTAGGATGTGAAGTCACAATATCTGATTGTTTTCTTGGGGACTAACGGATAGTTTTGATGGAATACTTCAATAAAAGTGATGAATAAGTTTTTAGTATGGATATCGATGCTCTGCGCAGCTTTCTCGCCTTCGCCGAAACAGGAAGCTTTACCCGCGCAGCGAAACAAATTAACCGCACCCAATCCGCGTTCAGTACTCAAATGCGCAAGCTAGAAGAAGGCCTGTGTGTCAAACTGTTTGAGAAAGAGGGACGAAATCTCGTCTTGAGCGAAGCGGGATTAGCACTGCGCTCTCATGCCGAGAAACTAGTCGACTTACACAATCACACACTAAAACAAGTTAAGCGCTATGAAAATAAAAGGCCTTTACGTCTTGGCTGTCCTGAAGATTATAATGACAACCTTCTGCCCAAGATTATTAAAATCCTGCAAAGGGCTGAACCGACTTGTTCTGTCCATATAGTCAATGAACCCAGTGTAAGTCTCAGACAAAAGCTCGATGCAGGAGAGCTCGATGCCGCAATTGTCACTCGTGCACCAAACAGTGAAGAAGGGTATTGGATTACCAGCGATAGAGGTGTTTGGATAAGCCATCCAGATTTCATACTTGATGACTCTCGCCCGATCCCACTTGCCCTGTTTAATACCGACTGTAAGTATCATGCTTCAGCTATTAACAGCTTAACCAAACAAAATACAGCCCACCAGTTACTGACTTGCTCTAATACAGCGTCTGCTCAGAGAGCCATTGTTCGAGAAGGATTAGCCATTGGTGCAATGGGGGCACTCAGTGTCACCAGCGATCTTAAAATCCTAGATAAGATGCCAACCTTGCCTACTGTTGATATTGTACTGATTACGGGTATCACTTCTCACCCGTTATTAGACAAGGAATGCTTGGAGCAATTACAAACCTTAGCACTAAGATAAACTTTGCCCCAAGGCATGATTCATTAGTCCTTGGGTTTATCTAAGCCATAAGTTAGCTCTTTCATTGGCGATAAATCCCCTTTGTTTTTTTAGCTTATTAATGCTGAGACTTTCAAACCTTTTATATGCCTTTCCACTCACTAGATAGAACTGACATGAGTACTTTATCGACAAACTCACCATTACGAAAGCCTGATTGCCGCATCACACCCTCATGTTGATAACTAACATTATCTTTATAAAGTTACCCGAAAATACAAACACTATCTATAAGATACTGTTCTATAGCGGTTAATTTAATATCCTACATTAAGGCCTATGATGCTTTTACTCACTGTGATTAGACTTAGCCAAAGGTCATGATAAACAAGGTATACAGACTCATGGCTGCCATCATTATGGTAATCAACCAACCAAACACCGACATCCAGAGTGGATGTTTATAGTCTCCGACAATGGCCGATTTACGAGCAGCAATCAGCATAATGCTTAATGTGGCAGGAAGAATAAAACCATTCAACGCACCCGCTACAATCAATAGAGTCACTGGCTTACCAATAAAGCAAAAAGTAAGGCTCGACGCCAATATAAAGCCAATAATGAAACCTCGAGTGTTGCGAGCAATAAAAGGGTGAAGGGTTTTCAAAAATGATACCGAGGTATATGCTGCCCCGATCACTGAGGTTATAGCAGCAGTCCAAAGCACTAAACCAAACAACTTGTAGCCGATGTTGCCTGCCGCATGCTGAAACATTGATGCTGTGGGGTTTTCAGGGTCAAGCGTCACACCTGTACTTATAACCCCAAGTGCAGCAAGAAACAATATCACCCTAACGACAGATGCCAAGCTTATTGCAGAGATTGAGCCACTGTTAACCTGAGGCAAGGCTTCTTGCCCTGCCACACCAGCGTCGATCAATCGGTGTGCGCCTGCAAATGTGATGTAACCACCAACAGTACCACCAACCAAAGTAACAATAGCCAACACATTGAGCTTCTCTGGCCAAACAGAGCGATACAGCGCCTCACCAACAGGGGGTGAGGTCGAGAGCAAAACATATAACGTCATTACCATCAGTGAAGCGCCCATCACTATGGTAAATCGGTCCATCTCTCTCGAAGCATCTTTTAATAAAAAGAGACTGATCGCAATCACTGCACTAATCGCTGCCCCTGTTACTGGCGTGATATTCGGAAATAAGACGTTCATTCCCATACCTGCACCGCCTAAGTTACCGATATTAAATGCCAGTCCACCCAAGGCAACAGTACTAGCAATGACAAAACCTAAACCTGGTAACAGATCATTTGCAATGTCTTGAGCGCGCTTTTTCGAGACCACAATGACCCGCCATATGTTCAGTTGAGCGCCGATATCAAGAAAGATCGATACCAAGATAACAAAAGCAAAACTAGCGCCAAGTGTTTGAGTAAAGACGGTGGTTTGAGTAAGGAATCCAGGACCAACGGCAGAAGTTGCCATCAAAAAAGCAGCGCCCAAAATCAATGACCAGTTAAAGCCCCCTTTCGTTGACGGCTTTAAGATCGAGTCATTCACCGGTTGCTGTTTCACTTTATCTATAGACATGTACTACTCCTGTAATTATTCCTCTGCAGAGATCTGGATAGCGCCAAGGGCGATCCCTTCCAAGATCAGGTTACGCTTTGGCATTCAATAACTTCACCAGATAATCGACACCTCATCCTATCCATTTGTGGTGTAAGGGTATATCTCGCATTGAAAAATCTCTGGCATTGCTTGGGGGTAAATAGGTCAAACTGATAACAGGGAATCACTTTCAGTGTCACTTATTAGCTATATTGCGCAATAAACTGGGTAGTACTTGCTTGGTCTCGCTGACGAAGATAGAAAGGGGTATGGCGAATATAAATAATTTTTAGAAGATTAAAGAGGTAATGGCGGAGGAAAGCGTTAATACAGGCGGTAAGGAGTGACTTAATAATTGAAGTAACAGTATAACTAGATTAAAAACAATGGCTTATATAATTATAATATGAAATAATTCACCCTCCTTGTTATCACCTTAATATATTTAAATGAAATATATCTCAGCTATATTGATTTCAATACTGTCCATTTCTGTCAACGCAGAAGATATGACGATCTGGGACTCAGTGAGAAAGCGCCCCATCCCGATAGAAATCAACTTTCCCATAAAAGCTGACAATTGCACTTCCCAAAAACGTTGTCAGGTCGTATTTATAAGCGCAGGATATCGCGTACCATTTAAGAAATACAAGTTCATAACAAATAGCCTAAATGAAGTCGGATACATGACTGTTGCAATAGATCATGAACTTCCTAATGATCCTCCACTTTCTAGAACAGGTGATTTATACCAAACACGTATCGAGAACTGGAAGAGAGGAGCGAACACTATAAAGTATCTTAAAGGAAAATTAGAATCTCGTTTCCCCGCCTATAACTTTAACAAGTTAACTTTGGTTGGCCACTCTAACGGGGGCGATATTTCAGCATGGTTAAGTAATAACAATACCGATTATATTCATCAATTAATAACGCTCGATAGCAAGCGAGTACCATTACCAAAAAATAATAACATTAAAGTTCTATCAATAAGATCACCTGAATACCCTACAGCTTCAGGTGTACTACCAACAACGGAAGAACAAAAACTGTATGGGAGCTGTATTGTTCATATTCCAGAGTCAACGCATATGGATTTCACCGATTTCGGCGTCGATAATGTTCAGCAAAAAACTATAAAAGCAATACAGGGCTTTCTAAAAAGTCAAAATTGCATAACTTTAAATGCTAAGACCTTATAAAGTCGCAGATAACGACCACTGTACGTACTCAAACAAGAACATCGCACTCACCGAACGCAACCAAATCAAAGTCGCCGACTGTTGGCTGTCTGCTTAAACAAATCTTTATACGCTACCTTCGCTCTCAACTACTAACACCCTTGCAACACCAACTGGGTGAGCTACATGCTCGGTGCCTACAGACGCATAGAAAATGTCACCGACATTTAGCAGAGTCGATTTCTCAGCACCATTTTTTTTGTAAAACATTTCTACTGATCCATCTAAGACAACAAACACCTCCTCACCATCATTTGTATGCCACTTATATGGTTGATCTGTCCAATGCAATCGAGTGGTAATGCCATTCATACATGCTATATCTTTAGCACCCCACGCTCGCTCAGCGACAAACTCTTTTCCTCGAATTATCTCCACAATCAATTCCTTTTACCGACGAACTCAAAAAGCGTATAACGCTCATCAGACGCCTAACAGCCTTATTTAGGCGTCACATAATGCCGTCTTTCACTTCCTGAATCAATGTAAAATCAATATTTTATCAACAATGTGAAGGTATTAAACTTCTGAGAGATGCACTACTTCTGAGTTAGCGATATTCACATAACTTGCTGTAGTACAAATTCACGTTAACAAGATTTTGAATGAGTGAAAGCTCTAACGTATAAAGGGGGATTTTTGATTCTTACATATGTTGTGAACATGGGAAGATTTTTTTGTTTGGTCAAACATAGTCAGAACGTTTTGCAATTCATGCAGATTTATGTTGCAAACAACAAATTGGCGGAGACCCCAGCCACATCTCGGCACACAAGTCACTCGCTGCGGCTGCTTCCTTCCGGACCTGACCGAGTTCACGAGCTATTGTTGCGAGAGGACCAGAGCCTCCATAGATACACAGCCTTGGTATTACCAAGGTGTGGAGAGATTATGTGTCATCGTTATGACCAATTCAAGCAAAAAAAGTGAAATACGGAGGATTTCCTGTTAAGTGCTTAGGAGTTAAACAATTCTCACCAATAACGCTGACTTTTCGGCCTATTCCTCTGCGAACACGATTGGCTCATCTTATAGTTCGGTTTCCTCATCAAAGCTGCGCAAGACGTAATCTGTCATCCATGCCGCTCCTAGCAAGCATACCCAAAGTACAAAAACGGGGTTAGGGACATCAAACCAAGGGGCAACAATCAAGGTTGCAAAACCGACAGTCGGCAAAGTCCAGCATAAGAGTTTGCGCCAATTAAAGGTTTTTAACTGCGCCATACTTTGTATGCACGCCACCATGCCAGTTAAACATAAGGCAACCACCACGGAGTCACCATAGCCTGCAACCCATAGCGGGAGTATCAAACCTAGTGCCCACCAGCAATGTTTATCACTTGAAGGCCAACCTTGCACTGCCCACCAAATCACAATCACCGATAGGGCTTGAACTAGGGTCATCATAGGCTCGCCAGCAAGCTTTCCCCCTGCTTGGGTGATCATCACGCCAATTTGCAGCGTCACCACAATCAAAGATACCGTCACTAACACACCAAAGCTGCTTCGCCTTGAAAACACCACCATAAGTAGTGGAAATAAAATCCATTGGCTGATCGAAAGCGAAATCGGTTGATAAGCCAAAGTCATCCCATAGGCAGACATAGCAGCAATCAACACAATGCCGCCAATGACTCGCTGCGGGAACACCCATATCACAGGGATGAGCAAAGCAAGCAGGGCAACCTCTTCTTGACTGGCGCTGACTGTCAGTGCACACAATACGGCAAGTAGGCTTGTGATCAAAAACTGAAAGGTGGAAAATACCATGCCCTCTCCTTATCCATTCCTTGGAAAATTGAACTAGGACACAATCAGTATGGACCAGTTTTTGATACAAATCTTTGCAGTGATTCACCAAATTCCTCGTGGAAAAGTAACCACTTATGGTGAAATCGCCAAACTAGCTGGCTATCCGGGGTATGCAAGGCATGTCGGCAAGGCGCTTGGCAATCTGCCAAAAGACTCCACATTACCTTGGTTTAGGGTCATCAACAGCCGAGGAAAAATATCGCTCAAAGGGGAGAATTTGGCACGCCAAAGAGCGTTATTAGTTGCCGAAGATATTGAGGTCAGCTGCGAGGGTAAACTCTCTCTGGGAAAATATCGCTGGCATCCTTAACCGCCTGTGTTGCTTGAGTTATAAGGCTTCAGCTTTATCCTCTTCTGCTATAAAACCCAACTCACTATCTTGAAAAGATTTTTATCATTTTTTTGCCTAATTTGCTGTTTAAGTTATCAATTTGAGCTTAGAATAAAGCTATATTGACCAAATTGTTAGGGTGTAAAATGAGTCAACCTTTAGACGAGCTGCTTGAATTACTAAAACTAGAAAAACTGGAAGAAGGGCTGTTTAGAGGTCAAAGTGAAAATCTAGGTTTGCCTCAAGTCTACGGCGGTCAAGTGATTGGTCAAGCACTCTCAGCAGCGCGCTACACCGTTGATGACGACCGAACTGTTCACTCATTTCATAGCTATTTTCTCTACCCTGGCGATCCGGAAAAGCCGATTATTTACGATGTAGAAACACTAAGAGATGGCCGTAGCTTTAGCACGCGAAGAGTCAAAGCGCTGCAGTCAGGTCGGCCTATTTTTTATCTCACCGCTTCATATCATGGTGAGGCGCCCGGTTTTGAGCATCAAAACACCATGCCAGATGTCCCTGGGCCCGAGAACTTTTTATCGGAATCTGAACTTGCTAAAGGCATTGCTGATCAGTTACCGAAAAAGCTTCAAGCAGCATTTTGCGGTGAAAAACCGATAGAGACTCGACCAGTTAAAGTGGTTAACCCTCTCAAACCACACAAGGAAGACCCTAAACAGTATTTATGGGTTAAAGCCAATGGCACAGTGCCAGATAACCAATTGATCCACCAATACTTACTTGGATATGCTTCCGACTGGGGCTTTTTGGTTACCGCACTGCACCCACACCAAGTATCACTGATGACACCTAAGTTTCAAGTGGCCACCATAGACCATTCGATTTGGTTTCACCGTCCGTTTAAAATGGATGAGTGGTTGCTCTATGTGATCGAAAGCCCCACTGCCAGTAATACTCGCGGCTTAGTTCGTGGTGAAATCTACAATCGCCAAGGGGATTTAGTGGCATCGGCCATCCAAGAAGGGGTAATGCGGTTTAAGTAACCGCATTTAGTTGATTGGCAGTGCTGTTGTGTATTTAAGCGGCTCCATGGCAAACGTTGAGGTGACATTAGATATTCCTGCAACACAATTCACTAGCTTTTTGTAAAAATTATCAAAGCACTGCATATCCTTAACTTGCACTTTCATCATGTAATCGTATTCACCCGCCATGCGGTAAAACTCCATCACCTCAGGGAAATCGCATGCCGTACTTACAAAATGGGTATACCACTCATGAGAGTGATCACTGGTTTTGACTAATACGAAGGCGGTGAATGACAAATTGAGTTTATCTGGGTTGAGCAATGCTACGCGCTTTTCTATCACCCCAGATTCTTCGAGTTTTTTTAGTCGCTTCCAGCAAGGTGTGGTGGTCAAATTCACCGCTTCAGCCAGGTCGTTAAGTGATAACGTACTATCTTGCTGTAGCAAAGCTAGGATCTTCCTATCAACTTTATCCAGTTCTATACTCAAAAGAGACACCTTATGAAAAATTTTTCTCCAAATAAAGCAGAATAGAAGAAAATAAGCAAAGTTTTTCCGCCATTTTATAGGTAAGATATCAGCTTTAAGTGGCCAAGGATGGTATAGCATGTGTAAAGATCACCAATGGATTAATGACGCGATAAAAAAAATTGAAGCCGATTTCCAACGCTCGGCAGACACCCACCTCATCAAGCTTGATTTACCCTGCTTAACAGGCATCGACATTTACTTAAAAGATGAGAGTACTCATCCAACCGGTTCGCTTAAGCATCGCCTGGCACGATCGCTGTTTCTATATGCCCTTTGTAATGGCTGGATCGGCCCTAAAACCACCATCATAGAATCATCGTCTGGTAGCACCGCCATTTCAGAAGCGTACTTCGCGCGTCTGATTGGCCTGCCCTTTATTGCGGTCATGCCAAAATGCACGGCCAAGAAAAAAATAGAGCAGATTGAATTCTATGGGGGTAAAGCGCATCTTGTTGACCGCTCAGATCAAATCTACGCTGAATCAAACCGCTTAGCTGATGAACTCAATGGTCACTATATGGACCAGTTTACCTATGCAGAGCGTGCAACCGATTGGCGCGGAAACAACAACATTGCCAATTCCATTTTCAGCCAAATGATGCTTGAAGCTCATCCTGAACCCAAATGGATAGTCATGAGCCCAGGCACTGGCGGCACATCCGCAACCATTGGTCGCTTTATTCGCTACCAGCAACATCAAACTAAGTTGTGTGTCGTCGATCCTGAAAATTCCGTTTTCCATGCATTCTTTAAAAGCGGAGATCCCAATCTAACCAGTGATCAAGGCAGTAAGATTGAGGGTATAGGCAGGCCACGTGTTGAGCCTAGCTTTATACCGGGTGTAATTGATGAAATGCGCACCATTCCAGATGCAGCGTCTGTCGCCACGGCCCATTGGCTAGAAAGCATCATTAATCGCAAAGTCGGCGCTTCAACCGGAACCAATCTATTCGGCGCGATACAACTTGCCAGTGAGATGAAATCTCGTGGAGAAACAGGGTCAATTGTCACTTTGTTGTGTGATAGCGGAGAGCGATATCTTGACACCTACTTTAATCCCGATTGGATACAACACAATATCGGCGATTTACAACCTTACCTCAGAAAATTAAGCCAGTTTGAGCAAACCGGACAAATTTAGCCTCGCTTGAAATGAGACGCCGCCTTATCTGCGGCGTTTTAAGCCTCTAGTAATGTGAAAACATAACGTTTCTTTGACTCCCCACTCCTGCAAATACAAAACTATACACATATCACAACAATATGAAACACAATGAAACAACATTGTGTTTGAATGCCAAATGAATACATGGGTAATATCAAAAATGCTCTACATAAAAATAATAATTATACTTTTATCTCAGTAGTTTAATGGCATTTCATCAATTCTATTACTGTAAAGAGGCACGTGTAGAGTTTTCACTATAAGCCCATTCATTCTGTTCTTGTGTATCGCAACCACGAGCTATCAGGATGACATAGCAAAGAAGAAAACTAATATGCAACACTCTCATTTCAAAGATTCCAATAAACGCCACATCGCAATATTAGGCGCCGGATTTTCTGGCTTAGTCATGGCTCACGAATGCATTAAGCATGGTTTTACCGTCTCAATTTACGATAAAGAGTCCTACCCAGGTGGTAAGTGTGTCGGCACCGCAAAAAACGGCATTGTGCACGAGGTCACACACCGGCAGTTTTTCGCCAAAAACAGAAATCTTATCGAGCTTTTAAAGGAAATTCCGTCACCCAAAGGAACTTGCTTTCATTCCCTATATCCCCAAAACAAGGTTCAGTTTCACTGGGCAAAAAAGCCGAAGACAATGCAGTTTCAACGCGCCTATTTCAGCACTATTGAGAAACTTCTAGATGATGCAAAGTCTGCTTATGCCATGCACTATGCGAATGTTCCCCTTAAAGACATTGTTTGGTTCAAGAAGCAATTAACAAGCGATAAAAGCCAAGAAGAGTTACTCAAGACACCTGTCAGTCAATATTTTGAGTACCAATCGAGAGTTAAATTAAGTGAGTTTTTAAAACCGGTACTGGTTGGCTGGATAGGCGCAACAGACAATACCCCCGCGCTTTCCGTGCTAGACCTACTCAATAATAAAACGGGTGAGTTACATCCAGATGCGCCAGGAGCTTATAGCCTAGGCATTGAGGAACCAATCAGTAATGCCATCATTACTCCCTTTACCGAATACTTAGAATCGCAAGGCGTGAGTTTTCATTTCAATAGCGAACTCGCAGAACTATGCCTCAATAAGAAAGGTACGGCCGTTGAACAGGCGAGCTTAACCAATGGGCAAAACATCCAGGCCGATATCTTTGTCTCTGCTCTCCCTGCGCACGTTATAAATAACTTACTCGGAGAACATTGCTCTAATTTAGACTATGACTACGTTTTTAGTCATGGCTTTCAATTTCACTTCTCTGCCATGCCAAAACAGCTAAAAGGTAAAACGGTCGGGATAGTGATCGATTCACCTTGGGGACTAAGTTACAACATTACACGCAGGCAAGTCGCTACTGGCGAACGTATTTGCTTATCGGTTACCGCAACTAACATCAGTTGTGCCAAAGGGAGCAAGTATCAACGTCCGTTAATTGATTGCAATCTATGTCAAATAAGAGATGAATTACTGGTCCAACTATTTGGTGATACTGAGATGGTCAACAGCCCTGATTATCAAGGCTTTCATCCAGGTCCTGGAGCAAAATTAGTGACGCCGGAAGAACTAAGCACCGTCTATTCAAGCTGGTTTAAAGGCGATGTGTTACGTGATGAAAAAGGCGAACTCAAGCACTGGGTTTTTCAGCATGCTCTGACCCAGGCAACCACAAGAAATAGCCAAGGATTAACCGCCAATAAGTGCAAAAACTTATTCTTCACAGGCGAATATCTCTTCGACCCCAAACAAAACTGGCGTGTACCCGTTACCCTAGAACGCTGTGTTGAAACTGCCAGGTTATGCTGTGAACTGATCGTAGAAAGGGAGAAAGCGGCATGAAGGCCAAACTAGCTTCTCCTCTTTCTACAATGATTTTTCTCACACTTAGCGTGATTTATGCCAGTGGTTACTATGAATTAGTTCAGAGCTCTGTCTGGCTCACCTTATTGCTGACATTGCTCTTCCCTGTTTGTTTTTGGCCTCTGGTTCAACCCGTCGATAATAGTAACGAAATCAAGCGTATTCTCTGGTTAGAGTCTGGGTTCAATTTGGTGTGTTTCCTGATAGTGGCGAAATGGGTAGACATCCCCTACTTGGACAATGCATTGATTATATTCTTTGCCGTTCAAGCTATCGGCTTTATCAGCGTTCAGTTAAAAAAACGCGCTTATTTGTCGGTTGTCATCTCTCTGTGCCTCTCGGTCGCGATAGCACAATGGATTTATGGGAGCTCAAATACTCAACACTTGGGAGACGCGCAACTGTTATTGTTTGGTACGCCAGTCCCATGGCAGCTCAAAGTGATTTACGGCGCATGGTTGGTGCAACTACTGTTTGTGGAATACAAACACGTTTTACCCAAAATGACACTAGCAGCGATTCATATTGCCTCATTTGCAGTAGCAATCTTTGCTGATGACTTCTTCCACGCCCGAATCATTACAGCAAGTCACTTCCTATTTTTGAGCCTTTGTTTTGATATTAAAGCGCCAAATTGGGGAGGAGAACACTTCGCCCGCATAGAGAAAATCGCTACAGTTTTACATGACAGCAGGGTCCAAAAATCCATATCAGGCTTAATGCTTCTGACCGCAGTTCTGAGCATCGGGTCGTTACTGATTTAATACTGCGACTTTAAGACATAGCTAATATAGTTTTATTTTCACACCACAAAAAAGCCCAAGCATTTTGCTTGGGCTGTTCATCGAGGTATTAGATTAACCTTGTATACCGACAATTAGCCAAGGAGCATTGTCAGTGGTCAAATCACGCTCTAGATGCCAAATATCTTCGATGTTTTCTTCAATATTTTCAACTGCATCACGGTAGCGACCACTGAACTGAATACTAAGTTGAGCCTTGCTACCATCATGATCTGCTCGAACAATTTCAGCATCAACATACATAACATCCGTATGCTGCTCACCTTCAAGTTTTGCACGCTCTTGCTGAAGGTCTGCAAACAAGCTTGGCGATACATATTCCTTTATGGTGTCTAACTGGTTGTGATTCCAAGCTCCTTGAAGAATACGGTAGTGCTCACGTGAACCGTTAATAAAAGCCGCTTGATCAAAACCTGGTGGATAGTTGTGAGGGACATCTGACGTAGCACCAAAGCCAAATCCACCTTGCGCACCTTGTTGAGGTTGCTGAGGCTGCTGCTCGAAGTTATGAACATTAGGCTGCTCAAACTTTGGTGCGCTGCCGCCAAACGCAGGTTGCTGTCTTTGTTGGTTCATGCTGCCTTGTTTGGCTCCCAGTACGCCTTTCATTAACTTGAAAATGACAAAGGCAATCAGACCCATGATAAGAATATCCATGAATTGAATACCCTCAAAAGCCCCGCCAAAGAAAGCCGCCAAAAGACCACCAGCCAGTAAGCCACCCAATAAACCACCCATTAGACCTTTTTTGCTTGAGCTTGGCGATTTAGTCGCTTGGTCCTTACCTATGGTATTGTTGTTTTGCTGTTGTTGCTTTGGCGCTGGAGCCGTTTTGTAGCTTTTACCAAATGACTTGCCGCCACCGAACTTCTTAGCTTCAGCGATCGGAGTAATGGCAACAGACACCATTAACAGGGCAACAAGGGAGAAAAGTTTTTTCATAATTTTAGTTTGCCTTAGGATTTCTCAAATGAGGTAATAGTTATACTAACTCTGCAATAGTAGCGCGTGTATCACAAGATGAAAATACCATCAATGTAGAGACATGTATCAAAGTGTTGCAAATTCCACAATTGGTCAGTTGCGCTGGGCTAAGAGCCTGATAGAATATCGAACATCGTTCATTTTCGACATTTTGCCATGGCCCGTAGAAACGACCATACACGTGAAGAGCTTATATCTATCACGTTAAACACTGTTAAGGATTTCCTTAATGACAACTCTTATCACGAGCTAAGCCTTCGTAAAGTCGCAAATATGATTGGTTATGTACCCAGCACATTGGTTAACGTTTTTGGTAGCTACAATCTGCTGTTACTTCATGCCGTCGCTCAAACACTGGACGAGCTAGCAAATGAGGCTAAGAGTGTTGTCGAGCAAAGCCCTGACACTAAAACCGCTTTATACCAGCTTGCTTATTGCTACCATGATTTTGCAAAGAAGCATCCCCATCGATGGCAACTCATTTTTGAGCACAATATGAATGGCGAAGTATTGCCAGAATGGCAAGCAGAAAGAATCGCCAACATGACAGGTATGCTTGAGCAACTTCTATCTCATTTGGCGCCTCAGAGGACTAAACAGGAAGTCCTGCAAGCTAGCCGCGTTCTCTGGTCCGGTGTGCATGGCATTACGTTACTCAGTGTTGATGATAAATTTTTTGCCGCAGAGCCAATTGACGGCAAAAAGCTGATAGACAATTTGCTGTCGAGCTATATTGCCAACTGGTAAACACCCTCTACAGGAAAAGGAAATCCATGCCACATAAGCAAACATCGCTGTTAGGGAAAAGGCGATTTCTTCCTTACTTTATCACTCAGTTTTTCGGCGCATTCAACGACAACATTTTCAAAAATGTCTTGTTGCTATTTGTTGCTTTCGCAGGCGCTGATGCCCTTCCCATATCCAGTGATCTTTTTATCAATCTTGCTGCTGGGCTATTTATCCTGCCTTTTTTCCTGTTTTCTGCATCCGCTGGCGTCCTAGCCGATAAATATGAAAAGTCTTGGTTCATTCGTAAAGTAAAGCTGGTCGAAATTGGCATCATGTGTCTTGGCGCAATTGGCTTTATTACGGAAAGCTATATTATTCTTCTTATTTTGCTGTTTTTAATGGGCACTCAATCCGCGTTTTTTGGACCAGTCAAATACGCGCTCCTACCCCAGCAATTAAAAGCCAAAGAGCTAGTGCCTGGCAATGCGCTCGTAGAGACGGGGACTTTCCTGGCCATCTTACTTGGAACTTTGGGAGCTGGCGTTATCGCATCGGCGGAAGAAGCGAAGTATATTGCTGCCGCTGGGGTCGTTGTTTTTGCTTTACTGGGATACATGGCAAGCTGCGCCATTCCGACCGCAGCGCCAAGTGCTCCTGATCTTAAGTTTCGCTGGCAGCCAATTAAACAACTTCGTAATACTCTTGCCATAGCCAAATCTGATCGGTCTGTTTTTCAAGCTCTGATGGCAATCAGTTGGTTTTGGTTTCTAGGTGCCGCCTACCTCACTCAGTTTCCCAATTTTACTAAAACCTACCTCAATGGTAACGAAAGTGCAGTGTCCTTTCTTTTAGCCCTTTTTTCAGTCGGGATCGCTCTAGGATCGCTCGCTTGCGATAAACTGTCTAATCATCGCATTGAACTGGGTATCGTGCCTTTAGGCAGCATAGGTATTTCTGTCTTTGGGTTGAGCATGGCACTGTCGGTGCCAAACCAACTCCCTGAAATGCAGACTTTCAGTGCCTTTATTTCTTATTCCCCCTTATGGCCAGTGTTTGCTTCACTGCTTATGCTAGGTATCTCGGGCGGCATTTTTATTGTCCCTCTCTATGCGTTTATGCAGCACAGAGCAAAGGTTAATCAGCGCGCACAAGTTATCGCTGCGCTTAACATCTACAACTCGCTCTTTATGGTTGGCAGTGCCGTATTGGGTATTATTTGTCTCACCGTCATTGGAATAAGTATTCCCACGCTTTTCTTGCTTTTAGCAGCCATGAATATCTGTGTCGCTATCGCCTTATTGCTTAGACTTCCTGTACGCACAGTCCGTTTTATGACTTGGGCTGTCACACATACTATGTATCGAGTTAAGCATAAAAACCTACACCACATACCAGAAAAAGGCGGCGCGCTCATTGTATGTAATCATGTCAGCTACATGGATGCCCTGCTCCTTAGTGCTGTATGTCCCAGACTAATTCGCTTTGTGATGGAAGAGGAATATGCCAATCTGCCTCTCCTACGCCGGTTCCTTAAAAGAGCGGCGGTAATACCCATATCAGCGTCTAGCCGCAACTCAATCCGTGATGCATTTCGTGAGACTGAACAGGCTCTCAAACAAGGAGAGCTTGTCTGTGTTTTTCCTGAGGGCAAATTGACAAGCACAGGAGATATGAATGAATTTATGCGTGGGATGGACATTATCCTACATAGAAGCCCAGTACCTGTTATTCCGATGGCACTAAAAGGGTTATGGGGTAGCTACTTCAGCCGCTACAAAGGAAAGGCTTGTCAGGGTTTTCCCTCTCGATTTTGGTCAAAATTGGAGGTTGAAGCTGGACCTGCTGTTGAGCCAAGCGATGCAACCTCTGAGCGCATGCATGCCGAAGTTTCTAAGCTTCGAGGAGATTGGAAGTAGAATTGATGATATATCTGATCAAGAAAACCGCTGTGTTCAGGTTTTCTGAACAAGGGTTAAAACAAATTAAATCTATTTCTTTACCTGAGTCCGCTACACTTTAGCGCTATTTATGAAAAGTACTTTGTCGATGAACCAAATAAAAAACCAACTTGTATTCTGGCTTGCCTTAATTGCTTGTCTGACCCCTTTTGTTACGTCACCAACTGCACTTATTATCGGCTTTTTGCTTGCAACACTAGGCTTGGTTCCTCACGAGTTTAATCTTGCTAAAATCACCAAGAAATTGCTCGCATATTCTATTGTCGGTTTGGGCTTTGGTATTCATTTTAACGATGCGTTGGCCGTAACTTCTGATGGTATCGGTTTGATCGTCGCAACCATTGTCGGAACCCTTCTCATCGGCTGGTGGACAGCAAAAGCATTTAAGCTAGATAAAAAGACTGGCTATTTGATTTGTTCTGGTACCGCAATTTGTGGTGGTAGCGCCATAGCAGCCGTCGCACCAGCGATAAAAGCCAATGACGGGCAAATCGGCTTATCTCTGGCGACTGTGTTTGTGCTCAACTCACTAGCTCTGTTTATCTTTCCTGTTATTGGCCATGCCGTTGGTCTTGACCAACATACCTTTGGAACATGGGCGGCTATTGCTATCCACGATACCTCATCTGTGGTGGGAGCAGCCTCTGCCTATGGGGAAGAAGCATTAACAACGGCCACAACACTCAAGCTCGCTCGTGCACTATGGATCATTCCGGTCGCATTGTTCAGCGCTTTTCTGTTTCGTAGTGACTCTAAAAAAATCACCATCCCCTACTTCATCTTGTTTTATTGCCTAGCCATTGCCATTAGTGATCTGCTTCCTCAATTTGAATTCGTCTACCAGACCGTATTTGATATTGCCAAAAAAGCCCTAGTCATTTGCCTATTCTTGATTGGCTGTGGTATTTCGGTGGAAAAGCTTAAATCAGCCGGACCTAAACCTCTCGTGTTTGGTGTGACGTTATGGATCGGGATTTCATGTAGTTCACTGGCTTGGCTTTTGCTGACTTAATGCTCGTGGAGCTTCACCTTACTCGCTCGACTTTGTCGCTTGGGCTTGAATTCCAAGAGTAAAGAGACAAGCATAAGAAATGCTGACAATTCGACTAATGCTCTCATTAATCCTTCACTTTGCGTAGCAACGAAGATTTGGAGCAAAGTCGCGAGCACTATGATGATTTTAGCGGCCATCTATATATCCATATTCAAATTCCATAGCGTTTATTATGAACTAAGGTTATAAGAATCGGAAAGATACATTTGAACTATGAAAGATCCATTTTAACTAAGTTTTGCTTTGCATTAGGCGTTTACAATTTATGTTAATCACACATAATACTCTCAAGTCATGTGACAACCGCTTACAGAAACAAAGCGGGTAATAGGAAGCCAGATGCAATACGTTAAAATAAAAGACTCGATTGTTGAACAAATTGACACTGGCATGCTCTCCCCACGCCAAAAGCTGCCGTCAGAGCGAAAGCTTGCAGAATCATTTGATACAACTCGCGTCACCCTGAGAGAGGCTTTATCGCTTCTCGAAGCTGAGGGGAGGATTTATCGTGAGGACAGAAGAGGTTGGTTTATATCACCACAGCCACTGCGCTACGACCCAGCTCAAAGCCCAAGCTTTTCAGATATCGCCCAGGCCCAAGACCGTTCACCTGCAACTAAGTTAGTGACAGCGAAAAGTATGATGGCCAATAAACAAGCCACAAGCTTATTACACCTGCCACCTTTCTCGGATGTTTATCATGTTGAGCGTGTTCATTATTTGGAAAAACGCCCCGTTGTTTATGTGACCCACTATATCAACCCAACATATTTTCCAAATATTTTGGACTACGACTTAACACATTCGCTAACCAAGATTTATCGAGAGCACTTCAGTGTCGTCTATAAAAGAAGTCATTACCGCATTTCAACTAGCACATTACTCGGCGAAGTGGCGCTAGCGTTACGCGCAACCTCAGGTACTCCAGCTATGGTCATTGAACGAACCAATTACAACCAAGACGGTGATATGATCGACTGCCAGATAGAATATTGGAGGCACGATGCCATTAAGATTGAATCTGTCGCCGCTCTCGTCTAAATAAAGGCACGAAACCATCAGTTACTAGCCTGCTGCCACACCCATTGATTCACCGCCAACCTTGAGATCTTAATACCATGACTTTGGAGGTTTTCCGGCATGTCATAATAGGCAATTGGCCACTTGAACTTAACTAATTCTCGGCTGAGATACTGTTCAATATCGGTGATATTTATACCCTTATCAGTTTTAATAACAGCAACTGGTCTATGGCCGTATTCTTTATCTTCAATAGGCACTACGACCGCTTGAGTAACGGTAGGAATTTGATTTAATACCGCTTCAATTTCTTCACAGTGAATGTTTTCACCACCAGATACAAAGAGGTTATCTGCTCTACCGGTAACATGCAGCTCATCGTTTTGCCATGATCCTAAATCTTTAGTATCAAACCAAGCGTCATTAGTAATAGGGATAATGGCACCTTGCTGATAATATCCGCTAGCTAGCGTTTCGCCTGAAATATAAATCCGCTGGCATTTTAGCTTTACATGGCGATGTTTAAGTACTTGACCGACACCATCACTGCCATCAACTTTCTTCGCTGTCACCGTTGAGGCCGCTTCTGTCATTCCGTATCCAACCCAAGTTTCAACCCCTAACCGCGATGCTTCCTGACACAGGGGTAATGGAATGTGGCTGCCTCCAAGAAGCACATGGGAAAGTCCTTGCACTGCTTTATTTTCCAATGCTCTTTTCAGCTGGGTTTGAACAAAAGAAGCGTGTGTCACCCCAATCAGATCGCTTGTTAATTCTCCACTAGCAAGCTTTAAAGCCGCACCACTGTATAACCAGCGATAAACGATAGCCAATCCAGACACATGATACATGGGTAGACTGAGTAACCAAGTGTCATCCTTGGTAAAGGGTAATATATCTAGTAAACCTGACGCGGAAGAAAAATGCTGACGAGAGGTGTGGACAACCGCTTTGGGTGTACCAGTTGATCCTGACGTAAATATTATCGACGCTGGCCTGTCTTGATCATACTCTCGCGCAAAGTCGCTAGAGGGCGAGGATTGGACAGCAATACAAAATGACTCAACCTCTAACAAGTTAGGATCTGTACAGCAAACTTTTACCGGTATTTCGCTTGGATATAGAGTTTTCAACTTGGTATCAAAGTCTGCTCTTGTTTGCGGCATAACCAGAGCACAGATTGCCCCTAGCTCCATACACGCCAAATAAGCCAGCAATATTTCTAAGCTGTTTTTACCCGCGCACGTCAGCACATCTGCAGATTTAATACCTTGACTAAATAAGTTCGCAGCAACACTGTCCACTAAGTCATCAACTTCAGACCATGTATAATCTTTACCTTCCGACTTTAAGGCGACAGTGGAAGGACATAACTGAGCCCATTCTTTAACAGGGGAGCGATTATCCACTACACCTGCCATACAAGCTGATGCTGAGCTAATTTAGAAACTGGTAAATCGCAGCCTGGCCAGCTAACCTCTAGCTGCTCAGCAAACAAGCCTACTGTATCCAACCCGGGAACTTCATCCGGTAACAGCCATTGAGACAACCGAGCTAGCTGTGTTAGCCCTATTGTTGACTCTATACTCGAGCTAATAATAGGCTTAATACTCAGAGCCTTAGCACCTTCTATCAAGGCAATACAATCTTGCACTGAACCGAGGAGTGTTGGCTTGATAATGATAGCCTTAGCACCATCAAAATCTTGGAGTTTAAAATCAGGCTTGCGCACCGCATGTTGAAGTGTTTCATCCCATGCGATAGCAATTCCAGTATTAATCGCAAACGAAAAACTATCTCCCGGCGCTTCGCACGGCTCTTCAACAAAAGCGATTCGTTGACGAAGAGACGGCGCGACTTTTTTGGCAAACAGCTGAGCTTGTTCAGCTGTCCACGCACGGTTAGCATCTAATCGCAAGGTAAGATCGGGAATAGATTCCAGCAATAAGCTTACAATCAAGCCATCACGGATTGGCTCATATAAGCCCACCTTCACTTTAGCAACTTTCTGGCCTGTCATGGCGCTTAACCTAGGCAACAGCTCATCAGGGTCACCTGAACATAAAGGCGCCGCCTGATAACAACCTTCTTCAGGCAAACACTTGTCCAATTCTAGCTGCGCCATAGATAGACCAAAAGCGACCGATGGATGCAAAGATTTATAATCAAACCACTGACCATTTTTCCAAAACGTTAACTTCTCTACCAATTGTGGATAAACATCCTCAATGCTTTCGTGACTAAAACCCGGTAAAGGAGCAACTTCTCCCAAACCGGTTTTTCCATCCATTTCCAGCACAACCACAAAGCCCTCTCTTTCCGTGAGTTTCTGCTCTCTCAATACCACACCACTGTCCATCGACAGCTGATAGCGAAAAAGTTTGGCTGTTCTCATATCCATATACCTTGTAGTTATTTTTGTATTCGTCAGCGTTCACTAACTTAGGGTACCCCCAAAAAGTAGGGAGTTATTCACCTCCCATTTTGCTATGGATTTCTCGGAAACTGCTCAAAGTCCGGTCGACGTTTTTCATTAAATGCATTGCGGCCTTCTTGGCCTTCTTCAGTCATGTAGAACATCATAGTCGCATTGCCCGCCAACTCTTGCAGACCTGCTTGTCCGTCACAATCTGCATTGAGAGCCGCTTTAAGGCAACGAAGCGCCATTGGGCTATGTTGCAGTGTTTCTCTACACCAGCGAACGGTCTCTTTCTCCAACTCCGCCAAGGGAACAACCGTATTCACAAGACCCATGCTAAGTGCTTCTTCCGCATCATAAAAACGGCACAGAAACCAAATTTCACGAGCTTTCTTCTGACCAACAATTCTGGCCATGTAAGCGGCACCCCATCCACCATCGAAGGATCCAACTTTAGGGCCTGTTTGACCAAATTGCGCATTATCTGCGGCAATGGTTAAGTCACACATCATATGCAGCACATGACCACCTCCAACAGCCCAACCCGCGACGGACGCAATAACAGGCTTGGGGCATGTTCGTATTTGACGCTGGAAATCCAATACGTTCAAATGATGAGTTCCAGAGTCGTCCTTATAGCCACCGTAATCACCGCGTATTTTCTGATCGCCTCCTGAACAAAACGCTTTTTCACCAAGACCTGTAAGTATAATGACTCCGACTCTTTCATCATAACGAGCATCCGCCAGCGCTTTCATCATTTCCTTAACCGTCTGAGGACGGAAAGCATTATGAATCTGAGGACGAGCAATGGTAATTCGCGCAATACCATCTTCCGATTTGTGGTACTGAATATCCTCAAAGTCATTAGCGCAATCATTCCAATATACTGGCGCGTACAATTCCTGCTCCGAAAGACCGACTGTTTTTGACATCATGACTCCTGTTAATTAGGTAGCATCTAATGATAGGGCTCTAACATTAGATTTAACAATATTAGTAAAGGCTTGCGGATCCTCAATATGAACATTGTGACCGACTTGTTGAATACAAGTGTACGACAAGCCACTACTTGCATTCAGTTGTTTGAATTTCTTGTCTTTATCACCGCATATGCAGTGTATGGAAGTGCTCGAACTTTTGAGAATATCAAGCAGAAAATCTTGTTTCGCTAATGTGGTCGCTAACAACATAGAAGCGACTGATGAACCAAAGTTTTTTGCTCTTTTTCTGACTAAATCTGTTTTCTGTGCATCACTCAAAGATTGAAAAACAATTTGTTGATACCAGTCTTCAAGGACGGTTTCTATGGTTTCGTGGCTAAAACGGTTAGCCCAGACTCTGTCATTAATTAGGCGCTGCTTTTTATGTTCTTCATCATCAAGACCGAAATGGCCAGACTCACAAATCAGCAGTTTAATGTTAAAGGCAGAGAAATATTCCTTAGCGAGCCCTGTCATCACGATTCGAGCCCCCATTGAGTAGCCCACTAAAACTATAGGCGCTTGTTCAGGAACTTGGTGAGACAGAACATAAGATATTTGATCGCAGCAGGATTTAAAATCGACGCAATGTACGTTTTTACTTCGGCCATGCCCGGGAAGATCGATGCTTAAAACTGGGTAGTCAGAAAGAAGCTCTGCGCATTGGCTCCAGTCACTACTATCGCCAAGAAATCCATGCAGGCAAACAATAACGGGCAAAGAGCTGCGGTGGTCGCTATTGTAAAAACGGCTAGCAAGCATCGAAATACCCTACTAACTCTTTTAACTGCTTTGATGCTTGTTCTGGAGGTGTTATCACCTCAACCATAAGAGTGCCTTTCCCGTTGGTTAAATGCTGTTTAACAACATAGTTGTAGTCTGAAAGGCTGTTAGGTTGCTGATACTTGAGTCCAAACTGCTTTGCCGCATATTCAAACTGATACCCATGTGGCATCTGATAGAGCTGGCGTTTATGTGCTTTAGAGACAGGAAGCAAGTCAAAAATGGCTCCACCATCATTATTGATGACGACCAATACAACAGGCGTTTTTGTATCAGTAAACAAAGCCAAAGAGTTAAGATCATGTAGAGCAGAGGTATCACCGAGATAGAGAATACTTGGCCTATTTGTTGAACGCACTATCCCTGCTGTGGTAGCCACTAATCCGTCGATACCTGATGCGCCTCTGTTACTATAAACTCTCGTGTTAGGGATAACGCCGAACATATCAACCAGACGAACAAATAAGCTGTTGCCTAGTACGATTTGTGTATCGGCTGGCAGGTTTTCTAATGTGGTAGCCAGACCTATTTCAGTCGGAGCTTCGTAAGGTAATACATAAGTATCAATGAGACTACGCACTTTTAGGCAGCAGAGATAAAGCTCTTCACACCATGACTCTATGGCGGGACTATGCCCTAGCGCGGACAGATAGCTATCAATCCATGAACAAATCTCAGATACGTGATGAATTTGAGCCACATGGCTAGGATTATTACGCTCAGCTTGCACAGAAACATAATGATATTGAGCTTGTTTTTCTTTAACTTGGATTTCAACCCACTGGAAAAGCCTCTTTGAAACAAAACGGGCGCCAAATTGGAGGATAACTTCGGCTCGGCTAATCAACCCTTTATATTTAGCACCACGTAACCAAACATCGTAATATGCTTGAGAGCTCGACACTCCAGATTGAGGATCGCATAAACAGGGCCAACCTATGATTTCCGCAAGTTTCTTCGCTAGTTTCGCTTCCTCCAAAGAGACATCACCTACTAGAATCACACCTTTTTTTTCAAAAAGCCCTAAGTCTTGAGCAATTAAGCTCGAATGAGATACCGACTTACAACTGAATGGATGACCTGATTTCCACCATATATCAACACTGTCCATGTAGGTCTGATGAACACTCTTTGGTGATGATTCATACAGTGGTTCAGGGAATGGACAGTTTATGTGAATGACGCCACCATCTGTTTCTTGCTTGTACATCAGTTGATCTACAGAAGTCAAAAGCCAACTAAGCGGCACAGATTTGCTAGGACTGGGAAGATTGATTGCGTGCCTAGCATGAGATGAGAATATACTCGCTTGATTTATTGCCTGATTCACCCCGCAATTGATAAGCTCAACGGGCCTATCTGCGGTAATCACAACCAATTTCTCACCAGTTATATTTGCTTCTACAATCGCTGGCAACAAATTTGCTACAGCTGTTCCAGAGGTAACAATAATGGCAACCGGTCTTTTGCTGGCTTTAGCAAGCCCGTGGGCCATAAATGCCAAGCCACGCTCATCAAAGTGAGTATGCAGGGTCAGTCTCGGATTATCACAAGCTTCTATAACAAGAGGGGTAGACCTTGAACCTGGCGCAACACATACTTCCCCAACACCAAGGCGAGTAAGCTCTTCAAGCACAACTTGGCTCCAGATTCGATTCATAGCAGATTGCGCTCTATCATTCATCTAAGAAACCGCCTCCAGTTCATGGGAATCATCAAGCAGAGAAAGTAACGTCGACATCTTTTTGTCCAATTCATCCCACTCATCAGTAGCAATAGACCCAGAGACAATTCCTGCTCCTGTAAAAAGCTCAATTTCATTCGCTTTCACTAGTGCACTTCTGATGGTGACACAAAACTCGGCGTGATGACGGCCGATAAACCCCAAACAGCCTGCATACCAACCTCGATGGAAAGGTTCATACTGCTCAATAAACGCCATTGCGTCTTTGCGAGGCAAACCGGCAACAGCAGCAGTAGGCTTGAGTGCGTGTAGTAATTCCACAGCACTGGTGTTGGGTTTGAGATGAGCATAAATATTACGTTTAAGGTGCTGTACTTTGCGCAGCTTAATTAAATGAGTGTCATTATCTGTATCAATTTGGCTGGTGTATGGAATCAGACGTTCAACAATATCATCGACAACATGACAATTTTCATGTCTATTTTTAGCATCCATACACAACCAATTCGCTAGAGCCATATCTTTAGAAGCACTCGCTCCTCGGCCAACCGTTCCTGCTAAAGCCTCTGTAGAAAGGTTTTGCTGATGCTTTAAAAACAAACGTTCAGGGCTAGAACCAACAAAACTGCACGATTCATCCATAGAAAACATAAAGTGAAAGCTGTTGTAATTGTTAGCACGGCTGGATTTAAGCAGCTGTGCAGCACTAGCTACACCATTCATTTTTAGAGTGGTTTTTCGCGCCAGTACTACTTTTTTAAATGCTTGACTATCAATACCAGTCAGAACTCTGTTCACAAGCTCACACCAATCTTCTCTGTCTGGGCAATGTGTAAGCTTGCTGACATTGATAGATAAAGGCGGTATCGGAGGCAGTTCTGTAACAATTTTTTTCAGTTGGTTCAGAATATCTTGTCTATCTTGATTTAAATTGACTGCGATAGACCACTGCTTACCCTCTCGGATTAATTCTATCAATGGTAAAACAAAAAAATGAGGAGTGGGGATACAATCAGAAACATATGGCTTATTGAAGGGACTCCCTCCCCATACACGTTGATCTTTGGCTAATGATTCAACGTCGATAGGGCCAGAAAAGACCGCCAACTGGCCTAGAGCCATCGTCTCTTGATGAGCATCGCGAGATTGCCAGTAAAACTTGGGATAAAGGGACTGAGCATCAACCCAATCAATGCTGTCAATATTCGGCACCCCTTGAAAGCGGTGCACCAAGCGTTTTTGATCGGACTTTGCTGTTTTTACACTCTCAATTAGATGTCTAATTGCTTGTCTAAACAATGACACAACTACCCCTTTACCCATAGAGCTTTAGGCCAAATTTTACATCGCCAATTGTTTCATTGCCCCTACTCAGATCAATGTTATCGCTCGGGATATAGCAAATCCTTCAAATAGAGTCTCAAGTAACAAAATACGCATTAATGCAGTTTTTTATTCTAAAAAATATGTTTTTGATGTAGTTTAATAAAGAAATCAAAACATTTTTAGGTTGTATACAATGCAAGATATCGAGATGTCGTCAAAACTCGATAATGTCTGCTATGACATTAGGGGTCCTGTACTCAAACATGCTAAGCGTATGGAAGAAGAGGGGCATAAAATTCTAAAGCTCAATATTGGAAACCCTGCTCCCTTTGGTTTTGATGCCCCGGATGAGATTTTGGTTGATGTGATTCGTAATTTGCCCACTTCCCAAGGCTATTGTGATTCAAAAGGAATCTACTCCGCGCGTAAAGCGGTAGTGCAATATTATCAGCGCAAAGGTATTCGTTCTCTCGACGTGGAAGACGTATACATAGGCAATGGCGTTTCCGAACTTATCGTAATGGCTATGCAGGCACTACTAAATAATGGCGATGAGATGTTGGTGCCTTCTCCTGACTATCCACTTTGGACAGCCTCTGTTGCACTCTCAGGAGGCAACGCTGTACATTATCGATGTGACGAACAATCAGACTGGTATCCAGATTTAAACGATATACGTAAAAAGATCACACCTAAAACTCGCGGAATCGTATTGATCAATCCAAACAATCCAACTGGCGCGGTTTATAGTCGTGACTTTTTATTGGAAGTGATTGAAATTGCTCGCCAGCATAAACTCATCATCTTCGCAGATGAAATATACGACAAAGTACTTTACGACGGCGCAACTCATACCTCTGTCGCGACTCTTACAGAAGACCTTTTGGTGGTCACTTTTAATGGTCTATCCAAAGCCTATCGCGTGTGTGGTTTTCGTGGTGGTTGGATGTTTATCACAGGCCCCAAGCATCTCGCTCAAGGTTATATTAACGGATTGGAAATGCTCGCCTCCATGCGCTTATGCGCTAATGTTCCAATGCAGCATGCTATTCAAACCGCACTTGGCGGATACCAAAGCATAAATGAATTGATCCTTCCCGGCGGACGATTGCTAGAACAGCGCG
The DNA here is from genome assembly GCF_022347625.1 of Vibrio sp. Of14-4. Classification (NCBI taxonomy): domain Bacteria; kingdom Pseudomonadati; phylum Pseudomonadota; class Gammaproteobacteria; order Vibrionales; family Vibrionaceae; genus Vibrio; species Vibrio sp. Of14-4. The sequence goes on from NZ_JAKRGI010000006.1 coordinate 37,621, forward strand.
ATCGCGCTTACGAACTTATCAACCAGATCCCAGGAATATCATGTGTTAAACCCAAAGGGGCCATGTATTTGTTCCCGAAAATCGATACCAAGATGTATAACATCAAAGATGACCAGCAAATGGTGCTCGACTTCCTAATTCAAGAAAAAGTTCTTCTGGTGCAAGGATCTGGTTTCAATTGGCCTGAACCTGACCACTTTAGAATAGTAACCCTACCACATGTCGAAGACTTAGAAATGGCAATAGGACGCTTTGAACGCTTTCTTTCAACTTATAGCCAATAATTCGGTAAGCTTAGTTATTTGGATAAAGAGTACTGGATAAGTACTCTGCTTACTGGAAGGAAGGGGGCTTAATAAATTGACCTACAATTAAAGCAAACAAGCATAATAGGGAGTCATCGTGGAACAAAGTACTTTTATGGCATGGGTGACACGCATGCCGCTAATAAAACGCTGGGCCTTGATGCATTGTTTTCAAGAAGAAAATGTGTCTGAGCACTCCCATCAAGTGTCTGTGATCGCACACCTTCTTACCGTGATAAAAAACAAACGTTATAATGGTAATTTAAACCCTGAAAAAGCCGCAGTTGTGGCTATTTACCACGAAATTTCTGAAACAAAACTTCAAGATATCAACTCAAAGACCAAATACCATAGCCCTGAATTTACTGCAGCCTTTAAGAAACTTGAGGATATTGCTGAGCAAGAATGTTTAGAAACATTGCCTGCTGATTTGCGTGATGAGTTCTCAAATTTGCTAGTACAGAAAAATGTAGAAATTGAATACAAAGCGATAGTCAAGGCTGCTGATATCCTTGCTGCTTATATAAAGACATTAAATGAACTGAGATTTAACAATAATGAGTTTTTGCATGTTAAAGAAGGACTAGAGCCACGTATCGAGCAGTTAATTGCAACCATGCCTGAAGTGAAAGATTTTATGGATATTTTCTGCGATAGCTGCACAACCACATTTGACAAAATCTCTGGCTAAAAATGTCGTTTAGAAACCTTTGGTATCAAAACTAAAACCAAAAAGCACAAATCGCTCAATCTCACTGGAGTAATTGTTTTTTGCGAGACCTGTTTGCAATTTAAGCTTGACGCTTTTAGATAGGTTTTTAACAAAACCAAGGTGGTGCGACTGATACTGAACTTCATTAAGTGATTTTGAAAGCGAGGCTCCTGTATTGGGCTGTTGACTCAAAATACCAGTGTAATCATTCTTAGCGTCACTTTTTCCAAATGTATAGTACAGTGTCCATGATCTAGAGGGCCTAAAGGCGGCGTGCATTCTTAGCCGATACCCATCGAAAACCGTATACACATCCTCTTTGTAATCGTCTACCGTGTATTTAAATGAAAATATAAACGGTTTAATCGGAATATTGAGTACGGCGTTGTAATAGTATGAGACTTTGTTTTCAAGCTCGACGGTATTTGATAGACCAACTAAGCTGCCCTGAATGTTACTCAGGGTTGAACTTGTAAGATCAACTCTTGTTTCAGCAAAGCTCAAGATAGTTGAAAAATAATTCCATTTACTGCGAAACTCAGCGCCATAGGGAATATGCAAATCAAGCGTGTTCACCCCAAAATCATTATTATTTGAACGTCCAGAAACCACACGAAGATGGTGCTTGTTCCAGTCATAGCGCCACTGAAAACCGTCATAGGAAGTAACATTTAGCGGAGTGACTTCTCTTTGCAAAGATAGCCAAGGGTAACGCATCGCATTGTAGACATTCTCATTAAAAATGTGCAAACGACCTATTGCGAACCACCCCAAAGGCCCTATCGTCTTACCAGCATAGAGCTCTGATATTTCAATGTCATCTTCATACAATCGAGAGAGAAAACTGGTGTGGAAGACTATACTGTCCTGCCAAGATTCATCGAGTGTAAATTTAACGTATGAATCCCCTATGCTTTCTCCTTTAATATAGTTTTCTTCGACAGGCGCATAAAATATATTGCCACTAAATGTCGCATCAAGCCCATAGGTAGGTAAAGCTGTGATCGCTATTGATCCAGAAAGTAGATAACGTATAAGCATCGATCGCAAACTCGATTTACTCATTATTTGGAAAATTGGCTAATAGCTTGTGACAAGTCAGAAGACAAATCCGCCAATTCAACCGATAGATCACCAACTTTTCCCACAGTATCCAAGGTTGTTCCTATAGAACCCCGAGAATTGACGGTATTCGATTTCACTTTTTCCGTTGCGCGCATTTGTTCTTCTGTCGCCGACTTAATTGAAGCACTTTGAGCCTGAATATCTTTGACCTGCTGTGAAATCAATTGTAGTGATTCCCCAGCTTTGGATACCATTTCCGCGTTCGACAAAGCTCGGTCTTTGGAGGTTTCCAGTACCGAATTGGCACTTTGTACTGACTCTATTAAATTACTTAATAACGAATTAATTTGCTCCGTTGATTTGACGGTTCGTGACGCAAGTTCCCTAACCTCTTCGGCAACAACTGCAAACCCTCGGCCTTGCTCGCCTGCACGAGCAGCTTCTATCGCAGCATTTAAAGCAAGTAGGTTAGTTTGATCGGCAATATCATTAATCACGCTAAGTATGCTGGTAACGTTTTCAGTATCTGACGCCAAGTTTTGTATGACTGAGAAGGTGTTTTGAAGGTCTTCTTGTAGTTGTTCAGATTGGGTGACTGAACGGTTCATTTTCTCTTCACAAGAGTTGAGCTCTTGCTCTGCTTCGATAATAAGATCAGAGGTTTCAGTAGTCGATGTCGCCACATGCTCAACACTATGTGCTAAGGCCGACATCTCATCCACCAACTCATTGGACAAGTTGTTCAAGTCTTCCATAGCCTGACTAGAACTAGAAGTGCTCACCTTGAGTTTATCAGAGATATTGAGCATCGGATTACAAACGGCTACAACAGCCGCGACTGACTTTTCAAGGTTAGCAATAAACGCATTAAAATTTCGCGCAAGCTGACCTGTTTCATCATTACTTTTCGGTTTGAGGCGGTAAGTCAAGTCTCCTCGCCCTTGGCTTAACTTGGCTAAGTTATCTGAGATGTTCAGAATAGAGAAGGATACATTTCTTGCAATTAATTGCGCGATAACAATAACAAGTAACACAGAGATAGAAGATATCGCTAGAATGATTTTTAATTGATTCTCAAGTGCTTCATTACTTTCTATCGCAAGCTGGTTTAATTTGTTACGTTCCTCTTCTACCGCTACATCAATCTCAGCAACAAGCTTTTCGTAGATGGTACTTTTTTGGTTTGCTGCTTGACTGAGTGCTTCAAAGCCCCCTTCGAAGTCTCCACCGAGCATTGCTTGAGATACCATCTCTGACAAGCGAACATATTCACTAAGGTCGTCCAATACTTGCTGGTCAACGGTATCAGAACTTGTAACTAACAAATTGAGTTTTTGAGCCAAAGCATCAGCACTTTCGCGTGCATCATTTAAGATGTCTTCATCACCAAAGGTAACACTTTGCGTGAAGAGGTCTTCAACTCCTTTAATGGCAAAGCTGGAAAGTTCAGCAGCAATCGTATTAGAAAATTGCTGTCCCGTGAGTTTGTCTAAAAAGACAGTATTGGAAGAAATCGAGCTAATGTTAAGAAAACCAATAGATAGGAATGCGCATAGCGCAATGGCAGTGATCGAATGAATCTTCATTCGGATAGAGAGATACATTGACTTCATAGTGACTCCAAACACCAGCGAAGAGGCTTAACACAGAGACAGCAGCTAAGCCTCTCAACATTTAAAATTCACCAACAATTTTGACGTTTTTATCTGCCTAAAACTCACCGATAACTTTGACGCTGTCCGTCACACTGCTTTTATCGATGTAGCCAATTAAGTCGGGATTATTTGAAATTAGCTGGATCACATCACTGTCACTATCGACTTCCTTCGGAGGTGTTCCTTTTCCCGTAAAGATAAGCTTAGACCAATATGCCTTATACTGTGAGCTTGATTTACCCACCACATTTTGGTTGAATTCACCAGCAAGTGCACTAGATGACGAATGTGCAATTGGAATGATTGGCTTACCATCAGGTAGCTTTTTATCTAAATTCAAATAGATACGTGAAATTTGTTCTTTGTCTAACGCTGCTGAACTCGATTTGTTAACAATCACTGCGATTGCTGACACCGCTTGGGCCGAAAAAAGCAACGACACGAGTAGAGTAAGTACTGTTTTCATGTGACCCCCTTAAAATATTATACTGATGCCAGATCTGAAGAACTGAGTGTCTGTGTTGGCATAATCATCATCGGTAAAGCCATACTCAAACTTCAAAGCCGCATTCGAGTGGAAATCATAGCGAAGTCCAATAATATGTGTCTTGTCCTCTGTTAAGATACTATCAGTAACCCCTTTAGCTTGAGCGTAATTGGCAGTATCTGTGGTGGGGATGGCATCTAAGTCATTGGTTTTGTCGGAGCTTGAATAAGAATAGTGAAGAGTAAACTCGTTATATCGATAACCAAGCGTTGCCAAAAAGCGATCATCCTCAGCAAGCGATACCACGTCGCCATCAAATCTCACCTCTGCATACTCAACCCCTGCGTAGTAGCTTCCCGGGTCGTAATACGCGGCCACACCTGCGATGTACCCTCCTCTATCTGCAACCGCCAAGTTTGAATAAGCAGCTTCTATCGCTTGTATAGTCGTATTCTCACTGTCAAAGGTGATATCGAATTGCGCAAATATTAACTTAGTTTTAATATCTCCGTAGTTAAGGTCAAAGTTAGAGATGATATTATAAGTTCCAGACAATTTACCTTCATTGGCGGTTCCTTCTTGCAACGTCACTTCTCGTTTCCCCGAACCTAAGTAAAGCGCATAATCGAACGAGCCAAAATTATTGGTGTAATAAAAGTTAATACCGTCATAGTTGGTTACGTTGGCTGCATATACTTCTATTGGTGGCGATATCCAACTGTACGCATAGCTCACATCTAAGTATTCAGAGTAAAAGTAAAAAGGTGCTCTTAGACGACCGAATTTAATGTCGGCATTGTCATTAAATTGATATTTGACATAAGCCCACTCGAATTCAGGGTCAAAATCATTTTTGCCCCTTGCAACCAATTGAACCGTGGCACTTAAGCCATCAGATAAGTCTGACGAGCCTTGTAGACCAACCACTGATAACTGATCCATTTCGAGCTCGTCTGTCAAATTATCGTATGTTTGACCACCCTCGAAAGTTTTACCGGCCGCAATGGTTGCATACCCTCTCCAATCTATCTCAGCGAATACTGTCGCTGGGCTAAGAATGCACACACTGCTGAGCGCTAAGGTGAATTTATTTATATTTCCTAGCTTTTCCATTTTTCCCATCCTTTGTGTTATCGACATGTGAAATAACTTAATGATTAACATTGAGTAAACACATCAATCCTTACCAACATAGTCTAAAAAAACTCCATTCGCTAAATGAAAAATTAACCAATTATTCGTTTTTTATTGTGATAATTATCAGATCGAATAATTTAGGATGCTAAAGTGAGAACTATTGATAAAACAGAACAAACTCTATCACTACATTCATAGGTCAAAAGCGCACTTGCTAGAAAAATTGAGACATCAGCAAAAGCTTATATGAAGACCAAGTCTCAACAACTAAAGAACTGAAAAACCCCTTCTCTGCAAAAATACTTATTCGAACTATAGTTTAAAGATAGATCCAGATTGTGAGGCCGTTATGAGTCGTTGGCTAGTGAGTATACTTTTAATGTATTGGTCATATGCACCAATATCGACTGCCGAAGATAACGAGTCAATAAAAGTGGCCATCGGCAACATTTATCGTGACCAAGATGCCACATCTAAATACGGTATACAGGTGGAGAAGGACCTTCAGGCTATCTATTCTGGCGCAGGTCTTGACGCCTCGTTTATCTATTTGCCCAACGAGAGAGCGATTCAGTCAGTGATAGAAGGTCAATACGATGCATTAGATATGAGGGTTTCAAGGCTGGAAAACAACAAAGAACTCATAAAAGTCAATGTACCTTTAGCTAGTTTTGACGTATATCTTTATTCTACCAAGGATATATTTTATAACAGTCTAGATGAAGCTAAAGACGAAACCATAGTTTCATTTCATGGCACCCGATATACTAAGGTCTTAGAAAACTATAAGCACCTCTACTTAGTCCATAAAGCCAAACAAGCGGCATTAATGCTAACAGAAGGAAGGGTCAATCTTTGGTTAGCGCCCAAAGTCTCGTACTTGTTTTTAAAAGAGCAATTTCCCCAAATAAAGGTGGCTAGCCCAGTTATTGCACGAGGTGATTTGTACCATTATATTCATCGCTCCAATGCCCACATACTTGATAAATTGGAAGCCTCCGCAAAAGAGTACGTCAATTCAAAGGTTAAGGAAGAATAAGTATTTGGCACGCTTCGACCACTTTCATACCCTGTTTATCACTTTAGTTTAACTGTTGTTTTCTTTGTTACTTTCATTATTTCTCAGCCAGTTATGCAACCTACGCAACCATATATAAGACAAGTTTATTTGGCATTTTATAACCAGCTTGCTCACTGCCTATGGTTATTGATAACGCAAGCTTCTGATTTATCGAACACAGCTTGTTAAAAATTCAACCCAGTATCGTTTCATAAAAGCTCAGGTATCCGATGGTCACTCGTCATAAGATGCCATTAGAAACGCAACCTTATTCTGGCACTTTGCAAAGGGGGGTACTATGGATTCCGTCGATCCACTCTTGCTAGGATTTCTTCCCAAATATATACGAAATATGTTCTTCCCTTATGCCAGCGTGCACTCAGGTAAAACTTTAGGTTACTATGTGCTACTTGAAATCAAAACCAACGCTGAACATGAAAGTGACTTATCAAAGCTGGTAGCAACATGCCCACTGCGTCCATCTAGGCACTCAAAATACGTCAATGGAATTCGTCAACTCATGTGGTTTTAGATTGTCATTGGTTGAATACTGTCTGATCTTTGTAGTTTCTCAAGTTTTTGTGTACGGTATCATAAAACCCTTGGGAAAATATTTATGACATTCCAAATCAGCAGCTTATGGCATGAACGACATGATGATGAGCATAAGATTCGTCGTGATGATCATCGGACCCCTTTTCAACGTGACCGAGCAAGAATACTCCACTCAGCCGCATTTCGGCGCCTGCAATCCAAGACACAGGTGCATGGAAACAGCTTCGATGACTTTCACCGTACACGGCTCACACATTCTTTAGAAGCAGCGCAGCTTGGTAGCGGTATTGTCGCTCAAATAAAGAAAAAACAGCCCGAGTATCGCGAGCTTTTACCTAGCGACAGCCTGATTGATTCATTATGCCTTGCGCATGATATTGGACATCCACCCTATGGGCATGGTGGAGAAATTGCGCTGAACTACATGATGCGAGATCATGGTGGATTTGAAGGAAACGCCCAAACATTTCGTATCGTCACCAAACTCGAACCCTACACTGAACATTTTGGAATGAATTTAGCTCGGCGGACACTACTGGGATTAATTAAATACCCTGCGTTACTGAGTGAAACCTGCTCTAGCGAAACTCCAGAAAGCGTAACACATCAAAGGCAACTTAAAGCTAAACAATGGTCTCCCGCAAAAGGCTTGTACGACTGTGATCACCCTCTATTTGACTGGGTATTATCACCATTAAATAAATCAGACAAACAACTGTTCGGGCAAATTCTTTCTGAGCCAAGACAAAAACATCAACATAAAAAAACCAGCTTTAAATCTATAGATTGCTCTATCATGGAATTAGCGGACGATATTGCCTATGGAGTGCATGATTTAGAGGATGCGATTGTTCTTGGAAAAGTGACCCAAGCCCAATGGGTTGAGGGGGCTCAAGATGCTCTTTTAAACTGCGGGGAGCCTTGGTTTAGAGCACATATAGAGTCTGTCACCAATATGCTGTTTTCCGGCATTCACCATCAGAGAAAAGACGCGATTGGCGGTATAGTAAATGCGTTATTGACCAGTATTTCAATTAAACCTGTTGATGCTATTTTCGCCAGCGATTTACTCGCCTTTAATGCTTACCTAAAACCAGAAATGGCCACTGCATTACAAATACTTAAACAATTTGTCCATGACTATGTTATCCGAGTACCACAAGTACAAATTGCTGAGTATAAAGGACAACAGATTATCATGGATATTTTTGAAGCGCTCAGTGCTGATCCCGAAAGGCTACTTCCGATTTCGGTTCGCCAAGATTGGCAAGCCGCCCATAGTCATACAGAGGGTTATCGTGTGATCACCGATCATATATCTTCCATGACTGATGGTCATGCTCAAAGGCTTCACCAGCAGCTATTTTCATCCTATTGAACGGCTTGAAAACTCCTCTAAGACACGTTGCATACGATGCTTTTCGCTTTCACTGACAAAACTTGCTTCTATGGCATTTTGCGTTAACTGAGTCAATTCACCCTCTGTCAGTGAATGACTCTGCGCAACAGCAAGAAAGTTATCCGTCATATAGCCGCCAAAGTAGGCAGGATCATCTGAGTTAATCGTAACGCAAAGATTTTGCCTCAACAAATCAACCACATTGTGTCGCTTCATCTCATCAAATACTTTAAGTTTTATATTTGATAATGGACACACGGTCAGAGGCATACGAGACTCAGCCAGCAAACGGACCAAGCGGCTGTCGTCAGAGCATCGAACTCCATGATCAATACGTGAAACTTTCAGTAAATCAATACTATTATATATATTGTCTACCGACCCCTCCTCTCCTGCATGTGCAACTGTTAAAAAACCTTCTTCAATCGCTTTAACAAATACTTGAGTAAACTTCTCAGGCGGATGACCAACCTCCGAAGAATCTAACCCCACAGCAATGATTTTATCCTTATGTTTTATCGCCTGCTCTAAAGTCAAAAAAGCACTCTGCTCATCCAAATGGCGTAAAAAACACATAATAACGCGGCTGCTAATACCCATTTTTTGTTTACCGTCTTCAAGAGCGCGATGAATTCCATTAATCACAGTATCAAAGGAAATACCTCGTTCAGTATGAGTCTGTGGATCGAAAAAAATCTCAGTATGAATTACGTTATCTTGCTGACAGTGAAGTAAATACTCCCAAGTCAAGTCATAGAAATCTTGCTCATCAATCAATACGTTGGCGCCTTGATAGTAAATATCTAAAAATGACTGAAGATTAGTAAATTGATAAGCAGTCCTAACTTCTTCTGGTGTGTTAAATGGCAGAGGAATTTTATTTCGTTTGGCCAACTTAAACATCATCTCAGGTTCTAAAGAGCCTTCGATATGCATATGCAATTCAACCTTGGGTAACTGACGAATAAATGTATCTTGATTCATGTACTTGTCTCCATTCCATTAGTAGACCGCAGAGAGGATTATTTTTTCAAAATCGAAGATTTGCCCACATACACAGCCGCTAATGTCATGATTTTCATACATGATGTGCTGTTTACATTCCAATGATCTGAGTGCAGTACGCACGTCTTATTGAGAGTATTGTCACATGAACACAAAAATGCGACCAGGTGAATATAATTTACAGAGCAAGGTCAATGACACATGGACTATTTCATTGCCGATAGTGATTCTGATGATAAGGAGAACTAAAAGTGTGAATAGGCGTTTAAATTTATTTATCTAGGTTTGTACAGAGCACAATAAAACACGACATTATGTTAGCTATCACGGGTAGTTTCGCTTAAATATACCTGCTGGCATATTACTAATTTGAAAGTCAATCATATGATTAAAAGCATCAAGTAACGGTGAGAAATCACGCTCAGGTTCAAGCAAGGACAAAAGGTGATAACCAGCCTCTACGGTCGATAAGCTATTGTTGCTAGGGGCTTTGCGGATTCGATAATTACCCTTTAAATCCTTGGGTAAGTGAATCATAGGCAATTTTTTTAAGTTGCTCGATAGCTGCCAGATTTTATAGGCTTTTTTCCAAGTACCATCGAGAATGATAATACGTACTTTCCTATTGTTACTCATAGCTTCTTTTGCTGCAGAGATACCTGAAGACAAATCACTTGGATAAAGAATAAAATGTTGCACATCACTTTCACACAGAAGTTGGTTAAACTCCACATGTTGAGTAAAGTCTTCACCTTGGAACAAATAACATCCTGCTAATGAAAGCGTTAGGATCTTTGCAGTCCCCATAGGCTTCTTAGCTTCTGTAGGATGCTGTAGAATGATCAGTTCCACATTGGCTGACAGGCTAAGTATCCACTCACAGATACAAGCTTTGGTTGACTTACCACATTGTAAACAATATCGAGACATAGAGTGCGCTTATTTCTTCTACTGGTTGTAATTAGCTTAATTTGCTTGTGTATACAATTTGAACCTTTAGCTAACCTAACATATTGGCAAAATGAACTCATCGAACAAGGCCAGTGGTGGCGGATCCTAACAGGAAACTTTACCCATACCAACTGGATTCATTTCACCATGAATATAATAGGGCTCTGGGTAATCTCCTACTTGTTTAGACCCAACGCTAAATCACTTATTTGCGTCTTACTAATCGTAAGCTTATCGGTTGGTATACTTAATCTTACAACGTCTATGAGTTCTTATGTCGGCTTGTCAGGAACGCTGCATGGTATTTTCGCCTACTATGCACTCTGTGAGTCTTTATCTGGTAGAAAAAGTAGCTGGTTATTGGTTGGAGGAGTGCTAGTGAAAACGGGTTGGGAAATGACCATAGGAGCATCTCAAACCACCAGTGAGTTAATTAATGCAGCCGTCGCAGTAGAGTCTCACTTATTTGGCGTATTAACAGGGCTCATACTCGCTCTCATTGCCAACAAGCATCAGTTGATCGCAATATTCAAACCTCCACAATGATAATTTCTGTTGATGTTGACCTACAAAGGACTCACAATAGCGCCCTTTTGCAGCTCATTATGGCTGCGTGAGCATGAGCTCAACTTATTACAGAGACATATTTATGGGTTTTACCTCTTTAGGCCTTTCTGCTCCAATCCTTAAAGCCATAGGTGATCAGGGTTATGACAAGCCCTCACCAATTCAAGAGCAAGCAATTCCTGCCGTCTTAGCAGGAAAAGACGTAATGGCTGCTGCGCAGACAGGCACAGGCAAAACCGCTGGCTTTACGCTACCTATTCTTGAAATGCTTGATAATGAGCAAAGAGTCAAGCCCAACCATGTTAGAGCATTGGTATTAACACCAACACGTGAACTGGCTGCCCAAGTACAAGAAAATATTTATAAGTACAGCCGGTATCAAAAGCTAACTTCTAATGTGGTTTTTGGTGGCGTTAAAATCAATCCACAAATGATGAAGCTTCGAAAGGGTACCGATATTCTTGTCGCTACCCCAGGTCGCTTACTCGATTTATATCAGCAAAATGCCATTAATTTTTCGCAGTTAGACATTCTCGTATTAGACGAAGCAGACCGAATGCTAGATATGGGCTTTATACGCGATATTCGCAAGATACTTGAATTGCTGCCACAAAAACGTCAAAACCTTCTTTTCTCTGCTACCTTCTCTGACGAAATTCGAAAACTCGCTAAAGGTCTAGTCAACAATCCGGTAGAAGTCTCTGTTGCTCCTGCAAACTCGACAGCCCAAACAATTGAACAATCTATCTACCCAACAGACAAGCGTAAAAAAGCACCTATGCTGTGCAAATTAATCCAAGAGGGTGATTGGAAACAGGTATTGGTTTTTTGCCGAACAAAGCATGGTGCAAACCGCTTATCTTATTACCTCAATGGCCAAGGTATTACTGCTGCGCCTATTCATGGAAATAAAAGTCAAAATGCTCGAACCAAAGCACTAGCCGATTTTAAGTCTGGTGAAGTTCGTGTATTGGTTGCAACTGATATCGCCGCACGTGGCATTGATATCCCCCAGCTACCACAAGTCGTTAACTTTGAACTACCCCATGTCGCCGAAGATTACGTACATAGGATTGGCCGGACAGGTCGCGCCGGAGAAGTTGGTAAAGCGATTTCTTTAGTAGAAGCCGCTGAAGCCAGCGAATTGTTCGCTATAGAAAGGCTTATCCAACAAGTTTTACCTCGTCTTGAACTAGAAGGTTATGAAGCGGTCAACAAACTGCCTGAATCTAAGCTAGATACTCGACCAATAAAACCCAAAAAACCTAAAAAGCCCAAGAAGCCTAAAATCGACCATATTGATGGTCAGCGCTCTGGTGATAATGCTAGAGGTCATAAGCCCGCTGGTAAAAACAAGCGTCATTTTTCGCGTAATAAACCACAAAGTAGGAACATGAAAGGCGGTGCTAAGGAACAAGGTAAAAAATAATGTTTCAAGCAGTACACCTACAGTTTTTCTTTATAAAAATCAAAGAGTAATAACTTATATTGTTCATTGAAGTTGAGTTGCTACTACATCTCTAAGACACGCAAATAATGGCAAGCTTGGACGCTCTATGCAGCAATGTACCTTGCCATTTTTCTCACGAAATAACATGAAAATCCATGATTTTTAACCTACTGCTAACACAAGCTATTTTATAGAGAAAAAGGAACAACACTATAATCATTGAAGATAGTTATCAGTAAATTCAACCTTTAGAATTCAGTTAACAATAAGACCGATTAAAAGCATCATTTTCTGTTAGGTTATTTCAAATAAATTCCCATGCACTTAGTAATAAGTATCTTTATAGTCTTTCAATAAAATTTAAATTACCCTATTGAAAGGAATAAAAATGCCTGACTTTAGTTCCATGAACACCATCTCTGGGCCAAGTAGCATCACTAGGCCCGGTGCTGCAACCAGAAATGACACTGACAAGTTAGATATTAAAAGTATCAGTAATACCGATAAGAAAGAACTATCTAATTTTGGTAAGGCTTTTAAAATGTTTCAGGATCTAGATAGACAACAGTCTACTATGCTCCGCATGAAGGGTCGCGACAGCAATTCAACTCTGTCATCACGCCAGTCAAACAGTGTTTCATCTATGGCTGAAAAAGTAGAGTCAAAAGCACAACGGGCTAAATCTGCTGTAATAGCTGAATTGAAAACCACGCTTGCTCCTAGAAACTCAGAACGAAGTAATCAGAACGTCGTGGTCTCTACCGATAGCGGGCAAAAACCTCAGTCAGCTCCATCAGTTCCATCATCACCGCCGCCACCACCACCACCACCACCACCACCAGCATTACAAAAAACGACAACTTCGCCTAAAGAAAATGTTACTAACCAAGACCAAAGAAACGACCTACTTAAGGAAATAAGGGCAAGTAAAGGCAAAGCAGGCCTAAAAAAAGTAGACTTAACTAGTAAACAACCAGCTCAACAGTCAAGCATCAGCAGCCATAATCCTGTTATTGATGGCATGTCAGAAAAAGGAAAACAGTTACTGTTTGAAAATCCAGACCAAATTCTAGATCAGGCCGACCAATTGCCGGATGCAGATAAAAAAGCCATTACAGCATTTACGAGTAAGATGATTGTTCATGCAGCTAAGCCCGATATTTTGGGTGAACTTAAAAAGCAGATCGGTCATTTACCAGCCAATGAAGTTACTGAAAAACATATTAGTGCTATGCCAAAGTATTGCCAAGACTACTTCTCAGTGATAAGGCCTTATACTCATGATATACATACTTCTGCTCCCTTTGGTAATGCCCTATGCAGAAAAGCTGAGAAGGAAAACTATCAAAAAATCGATGCTGGTAGTGAAATGCGTCACTTGAAAGACAAAGTCCCACAGAGATCTCAAAAGGGCCAACAACAAACTCAATGGCAAAGCGTAGCTGAGGTGCTAGAAAAGCTTCAGATAAATAAGCGCCTAGAAGCAACATCATGGCATGAAAAAAGTGGGACAGTAGTTAGGACACCAAAAGAAAGTCGCTCTGTTTTTGCTGAAGCCGAGGAAAAAGCATCCAAGAGCTTAGATAATGAAACGCGTTCTGAATTGCTTAAAAATAACTACAAAAGCCAAGTGACAGCAGCACTTAAAGAAGACCCTATATTCAGCGGTTTATTTGCAAAAATAGATAAAGATGCTGCAAAAGAATTAGAGTCAGAGTTTCGTGAGAGTATCAAAAACCCAGAAACTTTAGAAAAAAGCGTTGGTGAATTTGTGCTGAACAAGTTACAAACACAATGTAAAGCATTTACTTACGTAGGCCTAACCGCTGAAAATAAGTCACTTCAACAAGAAATTGAACGCTTAAAAGCACAGCTAACTAGTCGCTAAGCTATATTATTTCAGCTAAGCATTAACCAGTAAGCCCTCAAAAATGAGGGCTTACTTTTTAATAGCGGCTAGGCATTACACTATTGGACGCTGACCTCGGTCAATAAGCTTCAACAAAACATTATCAGCGGCTTCTCCTGCTAAACCCGCTAGCTTTGATGTAAGCTTTTTCTTCTCAACATAACGAATCGATAATACAGTCTTATCTTTACAAGCCGCTACGACCAAATCATCAGAGGTACTAACTTCATCAACAAGGCCTAGCTCATATGCTCGAATACCAAACCAATGCTCTCCAGTTGCGACTTTCTCCAATTCTAAAGACGGTCGACGTTCACGGATAAAGTCTTTAAACAAATCATGAGTGTCTTCCAACTCTTGCTTAAATTTATCGCGAGCTTTATCTGTATTTTCACCAAACATGGTCAGAGTCCGCTTATACTCTCCAGCGGTCAGTTGTTCATAGTCAATATCATGCTTTTTCAAAAGCTTATTGAAATTTGGTAGCTGCGCGATCACTCCAATTGAGCCCACGATTGCGAAAGGAGCAGAAACCAACTTATCTGCGATACAAGCCATCATGTAACCACCACTGGCGGCAACTTTATCAACAGCAATCGTTAATGGCAGTTGAGCGGCTTTAATACGATCCAACTGGGAAGAAGCTAATCCGTAGCCATGGACCATACCGCCACCAGATTCTAAACGCAGTAAAACTTCATCTCCCTCTTTCGCAACAGAAAGAATCGCTGTAACCTCCTCACGCAAAGAGGACACTTCTTTAGCATCAATGCTTCCTTTAAAATCAAGGACGAATAAGTGAGGCTCTCTTTTACCATCAAGATCCCCTTCTTTTGACGCTTGTTTTACTTCCTTTTCTCTGGCTTTGAGCTTTTCTTTTTCCTGCTTCTTTTCCGCTTTATCACGCGCTTTAAGAAATGCAGAGTCATGCAAATGATGCTCAAGCTGCTCGACCGTCTCTTTATTCTGCTCAGTCAGATTGGTGATTTCTAACTCACCTTTTGCCGCACCGTTTTTTCCGCCTACGGTTTTAGCAACCACTAACAGTGCAATGACGGCAACGACCACGGTTACAATCTTGGCCAAAAACAGCCCATAGTCCAACAAAAATTCCAATGTAATATCCCCTAAGATGCGAATTGGTGTATTGTAACCATCATCCTACTGATTCATAAAGCAGAACGTAACAATTAAGGACATATGACGTGAATTATTCTATTCCCTCAGATGCATTACAAGGAAAAATCATACTTGTAACAGGCGCTGGTGACGGCATCGGAAAGCAAGCGGCGTTATCCTATGCTCAACATGGTGCCACTGTCATATTGCTAGGCCGCACAGTCAAAAAACTTGAACAGACTTACGATGAAATTGAAGCTCAAGGTTTTCCCCAGCCTGCCATCATTCCTCTGGATATGAAAGGAGCATCTAAACAAAATTATCTCGATATGGCTGACACTATTGGCAGTCAATTCGGTCGCTTAGATGGCGTTTTACATAATGCCAGCCTGTTAGGTGTATTGAGCCCGTTCGATCAAATTAGTGAAGCAACATACGATGATGTAATGCAGGTAAATGTCAAAGCGCAGTTTTTAATGACTCAAGCTATATTACCACTTCTGCATAAATCCAATCACGCGAGCCTTATTTTTACTTCTTCCACTGTAGGTCATAATGGACGCGCTTTTTGGGGAACCTATGCCATGTCAAAGTTCGCAACCGAAGGTATGATGCAAGTCCTAGCCGATGAGCTCAGCGATTCTCATATCCGAGTAAATGCGATTAACCCTGGCGGCACAAGAACAGGAATGCGTGCCAAAGCTTACCCTGCTGAAGATGCCGATTTGCTCAAAACACCCCTAGATATCATGCCTTTATATATCTATTTGATGTCGAATCAAAGTCAGGGCATCACAGGCCAATGTATTGATGCTCAACCCAAAAAATAAATTCTTCTTTTATTCAACGCCTTGTTAACAAACAAGGCGTTTTTTTACCCGTTTACCTGCCTTGTCTCTTGCCGATTAATCATAAAAACATATACTGTATATATATACAGGTATTTTGTTATGTATGAATTAATAGAACATCTTAAGAAAAAACAATGGCTTTGGCAGGGAAGCTCTGAACTGCAACCTAAGGGAGTTTATCCAACCGGTTTTAAGCTTTTAGACGAAAGGCTAGAGGGCGGTTTCCCGCATCATGGCGTTGTAGAGTTGCACTCAAGTTCAGGTATAGGAGAGCTTCGATTATTATGTCCTCATTTAAAGAGTAATCATAAAGGGAGACTATCGGTATTCATTCAGCCTCCAAGCAATCTCTCAGCACAACACTTAATTGCCCAAGGCATTGATCTAAACCATACCCTATTGCTCTACCCCAAAACTTGTAAAGAAGCGTTATGGGCCGCTGAGCAATGTCTTAAAAGCGGAGCTTGTAGCAATGTACTTCTATGGCACAGTCAGCCAGAAATACATCATGTTCGCCGCCTTCAGGTTGCCAGTGAAACTGGCAATAGCCTGTCATTTTTGTTTAAAGAATCCAGCACTCTTTTCTCTCTACCTGTTAGTTTGAGCATGACACTTATACCACACGCTCATGGGTTAGAAATAACCATCACTAAACGTAAAGGAAGCTGGTCACATTCAAGCTTTTTAATCGATATGAGAACTTACTGGCCCTCCCTTGCAGAAAAAGAGCACAATAATGTTGTTTTACCTTTTCGGAGGCGTAAGCAAGGCTAATGAGGCAATTATGGCTTTACCTACACTTCCCAAAACTACAACTGGATACCTTGTACTCAGACAAGGATCTTCAACCTCTAGTGGTTCTTGATACGAAGCGCTTTCAAATCGTACAGTCTAATAATACGGCTCAACAACAAGGCATTCAGAATGGTATGGGCCTTGGCAGCGCAAGTACACTTTGCCCATCACTTTTAGTGCATCCTTATGATGAAAGCGTCGAACAGCAAGCTCTTCTAGAAATCGCTCAATGGCTTTATCTTGTCACCTCTGATCTCGTCTTATTTCCACCCAAAGGACTTTTACTTAAACTAACAGATATGCTTACTCTATACGGTGGGCTTGAATCTTACTGGCATACTGTTTCTCACCACTTACAATCCCTCAACATTCAATTTTGTTATGCCACGGGCTTTTCTCCATTTTCAGCTATTTTACTGACCAAATTAGGTTCAAATCTCCTCACAGAAGACAGAGATGATATCAACATCAACCTGAGAGCCTGTCCTATTTCTGCAACAGAACTGAGTAAAAAGCAGGTTGAAAAGCTGTCTCGTGTTGGTGTGATTACACTGGAGGATTTACTTAGACTTCCAATGTCTGAAATTGCTAGGCGATTCGATATTGAACTAGTGAACTACATTGGCAAGCTGACGGGCCAATTCAAACACCCAGTGGATTTTTACCATCCACCAGAAGAGTTTCATCACTACCTAGAGCTACTCTTTGATATCGATAATAGGCAGTGGCTAGAAAAGCCCCTGAGGAAACTGCTTGTCAAGCTTGAGCACTTCCTTACATTACGCAGCCAAGTCGCTTATGAACTTGAATTACAACTGCACCAGCGTGACACCGCATCAGAAGTTGTTACTTTAACATCAGCATGTGGTGACTACCTAGCTGGTCGGTGGGAAAAGCTCAGTCAGCTGACTATGGAATCTCTGCAGCTTAGTGGTTCTGTCTATGCTCTAACACTTAAAGTCATTCGTAGTGGTGAACTGGAATCTATCAGCCAAGATATTTTCTTCGGTTATAAGGGCCAACAAACACCTCTCGAACTTATCACAACTCTACAAGCCAAGTTAGGTAAAACGCGAGTATGTAAGATCGCACCAACTGATGATCCAAGACCAGAGAAATCTACCGTATTTTGTTGTCCGGAGAAGACTGTTTCAAATGACTCTCAAACAACTGGACTAAGGCCCTCATTCGTACTCAAAAATCCAGAACTCTTAGTTGACAAAGTCACCATTTTTCAAGGCCCCGAACGTATTGCTACTGGTTGGTGGGATGGTGAAGAAGTTACCCGGGATTATTTCATTGCGCGCAGTGAAAACGGTCGTTGGTTATGGGTATTTCGAAATCAGAAAATGCAATGG
The DNA here is from genome assembly GCF_022347625.1 of Vibrio sp. Of14-4. NCBI lineage: Bacteria > Pseudomonadati > Pseudomonadota > Gammaproteobacteria > Vibrionales > Vibrionaceae > Vibrio > Vibrio sp. Of14-4. Next base: position 56,001 of record NZ_JAKRGI010000006.1, read on the forward strand.
TTTCTCCATGGTGTATTTAGCTAAGCAAGAGATTAAGTCATGAAATATGCTGAACTATTTTGCCAAACTAACTTTTCATTTCTTGTAGGCGCTTCTCACGCAGAAGAGCTGATTCTACAAGCAGACTTTCTGCGTTATCACTCGCTTGCTATTACCGATGAATGCTCTGTTGCGGGCGTGGTAAAAGCCTACAATGCCATCAAAACACATAAACTCAATATTCAGCTCATCATTGGCAGCATGTTTTGGTTACATCAAGAGTGTCAGATCATCTTGCTTTGCCCAAATCGCAAAGCCTATGCAGAATTATGTCGGGTTATCACTAATGCAAGAAAACGCTGTCAAAAAGGACATTACCAACTCGCCGAATGGGACTTGATGTCAATACGCCACTGCCTCATTATCTGGTTACCTAATCACACCAAAGACAATCAAAAATGGGGACACTGGTTGACTCAACACCACCAATCTAGGCTGTGGTTAGGTGTGCAGCGCCATCTAGGCTCAGACGATAAGCAGTACCTTACTCACTGTGAGCAACTTGCTCACAGTTTTATGCTGCCCATAACCGCTGTCGGCGGAGTATTAATGCATACTCAAAGTCGACTGCCCTTGCAGCACGTCTTAACCTCAATTCAGCACCAAAGCAGCGTTGAAAATATCAGCCGACACCTTTTAAGTAACTCTGAGCGAAGTCTACGTAGTAAACACAAGCTTTCTCGGTTATTCAAAGCACGATGGCTAAGAGAGAGCGTCCATATTGCCAAACAGTGCCATTTTAGTTTATCGGAATTGCAATACGAATACCCAAGTGAACTTGTACCTGAGGGTACAAGTGCGATGTGTCACCTGAGAAGTTTGGTTGAAAAAGGTAAGCAGCGACGCTTTCCTGATGGCGTACCTGATGACATTAAAAACACCATAGATAAAGAGCTCAATCTCATTGAAAAGCTTAACTATCCATACTATTTCCTGACCATCCATGACATTGTTCAGTTTGCCCAGAAAGAAAGTATTCTCTACCAAGGAAGAGGTTCTGCTGCTAATTCTGTTGTCTGTTACTGCCTCGAAATTACTGCTGTAGACCCAAGGCAGATTTCCGTTCTTTTTGAGCGCTTCATTAGTGAAGAGCGTGATGAGCCGCCCGATATTGATGTCGACTTTGAGCACGAGCGCCGTGAAGAAGTCATTCAATACATTTATCAAAAATATGGCCGAGAGCGTGCAGCACTTGCCGCTACTGTGATCACTTATCGATTTAAAAGCGCTGTCAGAGATGTAGGTAAAGCGCTTGGGATTGAAGAAACTCAACTCGACTATTTCATCAAAAATGTTAATCGCCGCGATCGCGGGCTTGATTGGCAAACGCAAATTGTTGAACTCGGTTTGGAGCCAAATTCACTCAAAGGTGAACAATTTATTTCCTTGGTTAATAGTATTCTTGGGTTTCCTCGTCACCTTTCACAGCATGTCGGCGGCTTTGTTATTGCAGCAGGTCCTCTTTATGAATTAGTCCCTGTTGAAAATGCAGCCATGGCTAATAGAACCGTCATTCAATGGGATAAAGATGACCTTGAGAGCCTTAAGCTGATGAAAGTGGATGTGCTTGCATTGGGTATGCTTAGCGCAATCCAAAAATGCTTTAAACTGATTAAACACCTACATAATCAATCATTAACTATCGCACATATTACTAATCTAGAAGACGATAGAAATGTATATAAAATGATTCAACAAGCAGACACCATAGGCGTCTTCCAAATTGAATCTAGAGCACAAATGAGTATGCTACCTAGACTCAAACCGAAGACTTATTACGATTTAGTCATCCAGATAGCCATAGTTCGGCCAGGTCCAATCCAAGGGGATATGGTCCACCCTTTCCTCAAACGGCGAAACGGTCTCGAGTCTGTTACTTATCCTTCAGAAGAAGTGAAAGAAGTGTTATCACGCACAATGGGCGTACCAATTTTTCAAGAACAGGTGATCAAATTAGCTATGGTAGCCGCTGGCTTTAGCGGTGGTGAAGCCGATCAGTTACGCCGAGCTATGGCCTCTTGGAAAAAAAATGGCAAGTTACTCAAGTTTCGGAAAAAACTGATCCAAGGAATGCAAAGCCGTGGTTATGAGAAAGTATTTGCTGAGCGCCTATTCGAACAAATACTTGGATTTGGTGAATACGGCTTTCCAGAGAGTCACTCTGCTTCATTCGCAGTCTTAGCCTACTGCTCTGCATGGCTAAAGTATTACCATCCTGAAGTTTTTTATACCTCGCTCCTCAATAGTCTTCCCATGGGATTTTACAGTGCATCACAACTGGTCCAAGATGCAAGACGCCACAAGATCATTGTCCTACCTATTTGTATCAATCACTCTGTTTATGATCACCAAGTAGCACAACATAATGGTAGATTAGCAATCAGGCTCGGATTTCGTCAAATCAAAGGCTTTAGTAAGCAAACCGGCCAACGTCTTCTCAAAGCTCGCGGCTCCGCAGCATTTCAAAATCTAGGACAACTAAAAAATATTGGCTTGAAGCGACAAGAGTTAGAACAACTTGCCTCAGCCAACGCTATGTCATCAATTGCCAATGATCGCTTTCAAACGCGTTGGGAAATAATGGATTCTTTATCAGATTTACCTTTATTCAAAGAGCTACAAGAGCCTGAAGAAAAGAGCCTACCTAGCCCATCTGAAATGCAGACCTTATTGGAAGATTATGCTGCAACTAACCTCTCCCTTAACAAGCATCCGATAACAGTTCTGGAGAAGGCCAACAAACTTGGGCGATTTGTCCGAGCAAAAAACCTGATACAACTTCCCCATGGATCTCTTGTGACTATAGTGGGTGTGGTAACAGGTAAACAATCTCCCGGAACTGCTGCAGGTATTACTTTCCTAACACTAGAAGATGACACTGGCAATATAAATGTTATCGTTTGGCAGGCAACAGCTCGAGCTCAGAAGAAAGCCTATCTAACAGCCAAGGTTATGATGATAAAAGGGGTATTAGAGAAAGAAGGACAAATCACACATGTGATCGCAGGAAAACTTATTGATATCACGGATAAACTTAGTCATTTGACCACACATTCTCGTGATTTCCATTAATGCCGAGTATTTCATAGCGATCGAATCGAATTTTCAAAACACGCAGCTATCGTTTGCAGTTTTTTGTCTTTAGTACCAGCGAGCTAATCACTAACTCGATAACACATCTCGTAGCCTATCCTGTGCAACCTGCACCAGCAAGTCTGGTTGGAATTTGGATATGAAACGGTCACAACCCACTTTTTTGACCATAGCATCGTTAAAGCTGCCACTGAGAGACGTATTCAAAGTCACATACAGGTCCTTGAGCTTGGGATCATTACGGATCTCATAGGTGAGTTTATAGCCATCCATCTCGGGCATCTCCGCATCTGTTATCATTAGCAGCAACTCACGCGGTACATCTTTCCCTTCTTCGGTCCATTGTTTTAGAAGCTTCAATGCTTCAAGCCCATCACAACATTCCAAAATGTTAAGTCCCAATTGTGATAAACATCCTTTGACCTGAGAGCGCGCTGTCGAAGAGTCATCCACAATTAGGACGTTGCGGCCCACCATTTGAGCCGCAAGCTCTTCGTCAAGCACACCTTCAGAGATGGAAACATCATACTCAATGATTTCTGCCAAAACTTTCTCGACATCGATTATCTCGACAATCGCCTGATCCTCATTGTCTTTAATGTGAGTAATCGCCGTTAAGTAATTGGCTCGACCGGCAGTTTTAGGCGGGGGTTGAATTTCAGCCCAAGTAGTATTGATAATGTTGCGCACTTGCCCAACTAAGAAACCCTGTATGGACCTATTGTATTCCGTGATAATAAGATTGTATTCAACATCTTCTTCACGAAGAGGAGGAAAACCAATGGCACCGCGAAGGTCAATCACTGGTACTGGAACCCCGCGCAAAGAAGCAACGCCAGTAATATGATGATGACAACCCGGCATCTTAGTCAATGGGGGAACTTGAATTACCTCACGAACTTTAAATACGTTGATCGCAAAGATCTGCCGACTGTTTAGGCGAAATAGCAATAGTTCAAGCCGGTTTTCACCCACCAAGTTGGTTCGCTGATCAACGCTATTTAAAACTCCAGACATACAACTTCTCAACTACTACGTAATATATCAAAAATAGACTAAAGCTGGCCTAAACCAAAATAAACCTGTGCAACTAAAACACGACATGTTGCCAAAAAAGGGATAAATACCCATAATAACAAAAGCTAACCTTCAATAACTTTCATTAATAATAAACCATCATAAAGGGCTTGTTTGATTAAAGCGGCGCCTGGCATTGTCGCTTGCTTGTAAAAACGAGATTCTACGACTTCTAGACCTTGCTGATAGACAGGCAGGCTTTGCTCCTTTATGCAGCTTTGAATCGCTGGGTATAAAATACTTTTCGCCTGATTGATTGCTCCGCCAATCAATATCTTCTCTGGATTAAACAAATTAATCACTATCGATATTGCAGTTCCCAGATAACGACCAAGTTTTTCTATCACCTCAACAGCTAAAGCGTCACCATTAGCGGCAGCTTCACAAATGTCTTCAATAGAAACTTCATCAATGCTTGAGAGTATCGATGTCTCACCTTTAGCAAGCCTCTCGGTTACCTCATCTCGAATTGCTTGAGAGCTCGCCACTGTCTCTAAACACCCTCGGTTACCACAATGACAAGGCTTACCATGGGGATCAATTTGAATGTGGCCCAGCTCGCCTATATTTCCATGACGCCCCAACAGAACACGGCCATCGAGAATAATACCCGCTCCGAGGCCATGATGAATCGAAATAAGTACAGAGTTATCATTATCCTGAGAATGACCAAATAGCTTTTCGGCCAGAGCCCAAGCACGAGTGTCATTGGCAATAAAAACTGGCAAGCCAGTGGCTTTAAATATTTCAGGACCCAGAGCCAAATTTTCAACATTATAGTGAGGCATTTGCATGACAATGCCTTTCTCTGAATTGACCAAGCCAGGTAAAGTTAAAGCTATGCTGGTTACGCGACCAAGTTGCTCAGAGTAACTCTGAAAAAACTCATCAATTTCATGCAATAACCGAGCTAAAACATCCTCTTGGTCAATCTCATGAATATCAATCTTAGTATCAATGAGCACCTCACCACCAAGCTCGTGCAAAGCGATTGTGAGATAACCACGACCAAGGCGCATAGAAAGAAATTGCCAATCCTTGTTATTGACCTGCAGACCAACAGCTGGTCGGCCTCGACTGATCGCTTCTTGAACCGTTGTTTCATGAATCAAGTGCGCTTCAATCAATTCACGAGTGATTTTGGTAATACTGGCAGGGGCTAGCTCACTCTCTTTGGACAAATCAATTCGGGAAATAGGACCTTTTTGATCGATAAGTTTATATACACGGCCAGCATTGACCTGCTTAATGTGGTCAATATGACCTGGTTGAGCCATGTACATAGGATGCTCCGAATATCAACAACATCGCGATTTTTTTACTTTGCGAAGTAATTGTGAAGGACTTTACTAAATTGCCGTGACAGCCATCACGTATAAAGATGATTGTTTGAGCGTTTCATCAAATTGCTAAACAAATCCAACATTTGACACTATATTTTTTTGCATTAATAAATATGTGCACACTTAATTATCTATATCTCCCACAATTCAGTATTTTGCATATACTCAAATAAGGCTTGCGTCGAAAAGCCACTTCACTCTCATTGTGATCAAGGATGATGCCATGACCTGCATTCAAAGAAGAACGAAAATAGTCACTACACTAGGTCCTTCAACGGACAAAGAAGGCATGTTAGAAGAAATCATAAAAGCTGGTGCGAATGTCGTTAGAATAAACTTTTCTCATGGCTCAGCTGAGGAGCATGTCGAAAGAGCAACACAAATACGTAGTATTGCCGCAAAATATGGTACTCATGTAGCAATATTGGGTGACCTACAAGGCCCAAAAATACGTGTTTCTACCTTTAAGGACAACAAGGTCCATCTTTCTGTTGGCGACACTTTTGTACTTGATAGTGACTTACCGCAAGGCCAAGGGAATCAAAACGCAGTAGGACTAGATTACAAAGAGCTTCCAAGAGATGTATCTGCGGGTGATATCTTGCTACTCGATGATGGTCGTGTACAACTGGAGGTTACCAAAGTATCGGGCAACCAAGTGATTACGGAGGTCATTGTCGGCGGACCATTATCAAATAATAAGGGTATTAACAAAAAAGGGGGGGGTCTATCGGCTGATGCATTAACAGAAAAAGACAAAAATGACATTATAACTGCCGCTAAGATCAAAGTGGACTTTTTGGCCATTTCCTTCCCAAGAAATGGCGAGGACATGAAATATGCTCGGCTTCTTGCACTTGATGCGGGCCTTGAAGCAAAACTTGTCGCCAAAGTAGAGCGAGCAGAGACCGTAGAAAGCGAAGAAAACATCGATGATATTATTCTCGCCTCAGACGCTGTTATGGTTGCGCGTGGAGACTTGGGAGTCGAAATAGGCGACCCAGAGCTAGTTGGCGTGCAAAAGCAGCTCATACGCCGAGCACGAAGCCTCAATCGAGCCGTCATTACAGCAACACAAATGATGGAATCTATGATAGAAAACCCAATGCCAACACGTGCAGAAGTTATGGATGTGGCAAATGCAGTATTAGATGGAACCGATGCCGTCATGTTATCAGGCGAAACTGCAGCAGGAAAATACCCTCTTGAGACAGTTCGTTCAATGGCTGAGGTTTGCCTAGGCGCTGAAAAAATGTCGGCCATCAACCGCTCGACATACAGAATGGATACTGTCTTTGAAACATGCGTCGAAACCATTGCGATGACGACCATGTTTGCAGCCAACCACTTAAAGGGAGTTAAGGGAATAGTAACGCTTACAGAGTCAGGTTGGACTGCTCTTATGATGTCAAGGCTCAGTTCAGGATTACCTATCTTTGCACTATCGCGCAACGAGAGTACACTGAATCAAGCCGCCCTGTATCGAGGTGTGACACCCGTTTATTTTGATTCAACCAGTGATTCAGGTTTATCTACCGCCAAAGATGCAGTTCAGCGCTTAAAAGATAAGGGCTTACTCCATGATGGAGACCTTGTGATAATTACGCTTGGAGACGTCATGGACGTAGTGGGTTCAACCAATTGTATGAGAATACTGTCCGCATAATGCGCTTGTACACACTACATAGCTAGATATGGTGAAAATGAGAAGTTATTCTGGTCGATACAGAAGCGTACATTTCAACAAACCGGAATCCAGCGTCAAGCCCCATTTGATAGTCATGTAACAAAGCCTCTCTTTCACTCATCAAGGAGCTCGACAAAAGCGGCCTTGCGGGTTTTATCTGTACGATGAAACAATCATCAGGAGGGTTATGCATAAAATCTTGGGTCAAAGAATAAGTCTGGTAATGAACCATCAGCATATCTGCAAGTCCGGAGTCAAACTTCTCTCCTAGTAAGTAACTTAAGCGGTAGATATCTTCAGCACCAAACAACCACCGCCCACCATTAAGAGCTTCAAGGTGAACATGCCTGAGCTTTTCTTCTTTCGAACGCTGCAACTGCTCTGTGAAAAAACTTGCCCAATCTTGCTTCCAGCTTGATAGCTTTTGCTGCCACCTTTCTTGTACAAGATTGAAAGAGCCTCGGTACCATTGCGTATTTTCATTACGCATTTCTTCTTCAACTTCGGTTTCTAAATCCTCCCCCTCCGTCCTTATGACAATGATGCAACGAGCCTCTTTACGCCAAGCTTCTTGAACCGGAATGGACGCCGACACCCCTCCATCAACATATATCCCATGCTCAAACTCAACCGCTTGGTTATACAATCTAGGAATCGCGCACGTCGCAATCATTACCTTACGCCAATCGTCTTGCAACATAGGCAAGTAATGGTCGAATAAACGGCTGGTATCGGTCACCGCTGCAAAAGCTTTTCTGTCTGCAAGTACTTTTCTACCCATATCTATGTCTAACTTGTATGGATAGTCACTTATTTTATCTACAGCCCAATCTATTCCTAGATGCTGCTTGCGCCTTATATAACGAAAGAGATTAAAAAACATAGGATCAGTGGTGAGATCCAGAATGAACGCGCGCCCTATTCCCTTCTGGCGACAAAGAAAGCCGCATAGGTTAAGCGCTCCAGCAGAAGTGCCATAAAAAACATCAAAGGGGTCAAAATTAGAGAGAAGAAAAGCGTCAAGTACGCCGGAAGTAAAGATGCCGCGTTGCCCTCCCCCTTGAGCCACAAGCGCGTTTTTTCCCCCTGTATACTTGGCAAGGCGAATAGGGTCTAACTCAATAGTCGCACCCGTTACAATGCCGCTATTGCTCATCAGCAGGCCTAAACGGACGTAATGGCGACCACACCAAAACCGATAAGTAGAGTAAATACGATTACTGTGATGGCTATCGCATACTTTAACTCAAGCTCCATAAACACCTCCTTGTTATGTAACAAAGTAATAACACCCTTGTGAAGTATCTTCAAATATTCCCTTTTTTTTGTGCGTAATTATGATGTTAGTATCACAATTACAAAAATGTCTTGTTCCAAGGGACTGCTATTATGAGCAACAAGATCAAATATATTATCACCATAATAATAACCTTATTGTCGACTCCCGTTTGGGCTGATGTCTATCTTACTCCTTGGGTAGGATACACAGGGGGTGGAAAAGTCATTGCCCAAAATGAGATGATTTATGACGTGGAAGGCTCAGTAAGTTATGCCATTACCGGAGAGGTTGACTTGCAAGACGGAAGAATTGGGCTTTTCTACTCTAATCAAGACACAAACGTCGACGATATCAACTTAGAATCAAACATTCACTATCTCCAATTTCAAAGTAGCGTCTACTATCCGACAGAAGAAGAAGTCTCATTTTATTTGGGTATTGGATTAGGTGCGTCGTATATAGACGCGGATTGGGTTGACGATGAATTGGGATTTTCAGCCAGTATTTTCGGCGGGTTTGAGTACCGTTTTCATGATAACTTAGCTCTAAATACTCAGTTGCGCTGGCTGGGGACCGTGGTTGATAACGATACCAGTGGTATATGTAACTTGTCTGCTTCAGAATCCGATAACTGTATTATTAAATTCAAAACAGATTGGATGAATCAGTTTGCTGCCAATTTGGGGCTTACTTGGAATTTCTGACCTTAACAAGAAGACTCTCTATAAAGCTTTCAGCTGAGATCAAACTGCCCCTGTTCATTATGGTGACTTCCGAGTTTTGCAGTGTAACTGTCAGCTCTAACCTATCGTATATCACACAATACGCTCAATTTTCATACTCACTTACCTATTTTAATTTAACTGCAAGATCTTAAATTACTTTTTACACATCTATGCTATTGCGTTAAGTCATTTTAGTAGTTAATCTTTTTATTACATAAAGCTGATTATTTCAGCTTTGACAAACACACATCCAAAAACAAGCATAAAAACCTAGTGTAAGGTGGCTTTATCAGTACAAATGGCTTTTTTGTTATTTATTAGAAGTGAGTTTTTATTATAAATGCCATCTATAAAGGCATATCCACTTTTATGTACTGGGTGCGGCAAGCTAACGTTCGGCTAACGCATCATTTCAGTCGCTTTACCTATAGGATATTGGATTTACAGGAGTCCTATATATGAAAAGAGAACAGTGGGGATCCCGAGCTGGCTTTATTTTAGCTGCAGTAGGATCGGCGATCGGGTTGGGAAACATATGGCGTTTCCCATACATGGCTTATGATAACGGTGGTGGTGCTTTTTTCATACCCTACCTTTTTGCCATGATCACAGCAGGCATCCCCTTCATGATACTCGAGTTCAGTATGGGGCAAAAATACCGAGGAAGTGCGCCTCGAACCCTTGCTAAAATACACTCTAAGTTTGAATGGCTCGGATGGTTTCAAGTAGGGGTTGCAGCTGTTATAGCCGTATACTACGTAGCCGTTATTGGTTGGGCTATTTCTTATTTTAGTATGTCTTTTGATCAAAGCTGGGGAAGCGACACTAATGCTTTCTTTTTTAAAGAGTACTTAGCACTGGGTGACAACTCTCCAACTAACTTAGGTAGCATCCAATGGAAAATAGCCGCCGCTATGGGTATTGCTTGGGCTATTACATATGCCGCCATTGTTGGTGGTGTGAAATCTGGTATAGAACGCGCCTCAAAAATTATGATGCCAATCCTCTTTATTATGGTTGTGCTGCTTATAGCTCGAATGGTTTTTCTACCGGGAGCACTCAACGGCATAAACTACATGTTCGAGCCTGACTTTAGTAAGATATGGGACGTAAAAGTTTGGGCAGCGGCTTACGGGCAGATATTTTTCACATTGAGTATCGGGTTTGCAATCATGCTCGCCTATTCCAGTTACTTGCCTGAGAAATCAGATATTACCAATAATGCCTTTATGACTGTCCTCATCAACTGTGGATTCTCAATTTTAGCTGGTATTATGATCTTTTCAGTGCTGGGCTACATGGCTTTCGAGCAAGGAAAGCCTCTTACTGATGTGGTTTCAGCAGGGGTTGGTCTGGCATTTGTCACTCTGCCCGCCGCAATCAATCTACTACCTGCACCTTATATCCTAGGGCCTCTGTTTTTCTTTGCTCTTGTTGTCGCTGGACTGAGCTCGCATATTTCAATTATGGAAGCCGTGACCTCCGCCATAATGGACAAATTGAACTGGAGCCGGAGAAAAGCGGCAACAATAGTCATAGGTGTAGGCGTCATTGTATCAATGGCCTTTGCAACCAATGGCGGACTGCTCCTTCTTGATCTGGTTGACCATTTTGCCAACAATGTCGGAATTATGGCTGGTGGATTAGTAGAAATTGTCTTGATGGCATGGCTTCTAAACAGGGTCGCTGATGTGCGTCAATACGCCAATGACATCTCGGATTTTTCAATCGGGACTTGGTTTATCGTCTGTCTTAAGTTCATAACCCCAATAATGCTCGCCATTATCCTAGCAACCAAGCTACACACACTATTTACCGAAGGTTATGGTGACTACGATCTAACTTTAGGCTGGGCAATGATAGCAGCGCTATTTGTTATTGGTGTTTTAATTAATGCGACAAATAAACAAGAGGAATCACTATGACTACTGGAGCAATTATTATGATGGTGCTGGGACTAGGGCTTACTTGGGGTGGCGCCGCCATTTGTATGATAAGAGCAATGAATAAGAAAGAGTCATAAGTTCCTTTCTAATTAAAAATGCCGACATAGCTATGTCGGCATTGTCGGATGAGCTAGAATGTATACTTAACGCCAAGTGCTCCACCAATCTGTAGTTCTGCGCCGCCATGTAAGTCGAGTTCGGGATGGACTTGTCCATACATGTCCCAGTTTTTATGGAAATTCCAGTTCACACCAAGAGGAACTCGGGCTCCAAACTCATCGTGGTCCCACTCACTCCAAGCTCCCGCGCCAACATACCAGGTAAAAGGTACATCCGCATCAAATTTTCCCTTAGCAAATATGTAATCGAAAGCAGCACCATCATTACCTAAGGTAAGGCGATACTTATCATCCAATTCAACAACTGCACTTAAGTCTTGATCGAATGCCATACCTGCCGACCACTGATGACCGCTTTCACCTTCAGCTAGCACCGTCGCACTTGTAACCAAAATAGAGCCGAACAAAGCCGCTCTGACTAAATTATGTATCTTCATTACTCTGTACTCTAATCTAATAAAACAGCGTTCAAATCTACAGATAAGAAGCAACTGTATGTCAGGTCAAAGTTAGGGTAAGTGATAAATTTGATAGTTTTAATCAAGCTGAGTCCAAAAAAAGGAGGCTCATGCCTCCTTTCTCTAGTTAGATTTATGGGAATTAGCCGTTGTTACGGATCCACTCATCCATTTCTGTTTTAAGGTTATCTGACTTAGTGCCAAATATGGCTTGAACACCACCAGCAACCACAACAACACCGGCTGCGCCAAGCTGTTTTAGTTTTTCTTGATCGACTGCTTCTGCGTCTGCTACTGCAACACGTAAGCGAGTTATACATGCATCTAAGCCTGTGATGTTAGCTTTACCACCAAAGGCTGCAACAAGCTCACCAGCAAGTTCAGAGCCAGATGCTTCTGCTTCTTCTAGTGACTCTTCTTCACGTCCTGGAGTCTTCAGATCCAATGCCTTGATTACAACACGGAATACAGCGTAGTAGATAACCGCATAAACAATACCTGTTGCTACCATCAGGCCAACTTTCTGAGCGTTACCTGAAAGAACAAGGAAATCGATTAGACCATGTGAGAAAGACGTACCATGCACAAAACCAAGAGTGTTTGCTACAACGTAGGCTGAACCCGCTAGCAAAGCGTGGATACCATACAAGATTGGAGCAACAAATAGGAATGAGAATTCAATTGGCTCAGTGATACCTGTCAGGAATGACGTCAATGCCGCTGATGCCATAATACCCATGACCTTTGCTCGGTTCTCTGGTTTAGCAGAATGAGCAATAGCAATCGCTGCAGCGGGTAGACCAAACATCTTAAACATGTAACCACCAGCCAGCTGTCCAAAGCCATTACCAGCAGCACGAGATGCTTCATCAGCCACCAAGTAACAGGTAAGAACACCAGTTTGAGGTTCACCAGCTGCATTTACACAAGATCCAGCTTCAAAGAAGAAAGGTACGTTCCAAACGTGATGCAAACCAAATGGGATTAAAGAACGCTCAACAATACCGTAAATACCGAAAGCTACCTGTGGATTTTGGTGTGCTGACCAATCAGAGAATGACTGCATAACCGCTGCAACAGGAGGCCAGATCACGGACAGAACAAGTGCCAATGCAATAGCTAGAAAACCAGTGATAATTGGAACGGCACGCTTACCGGCAAAGAAGCCCAAGTATTCTGGAAGCTGAATTTTAAAGAAACGGTTAAAGGACCAAGCTGCAATACCACCAACTAGGATACCGCCAAGCACGCCTGTTTCGTAACGTTTTAAAATCAACTCTACCGCTTTGTCATCTAATACGTTTCCAGCCGCAAGTGCCGCTGCTTTAGCAGACTCCACATCTAACTGAGCGAGCGCTCCTAGTGTAGCTGTCATAATGCCATAACCAACAATAGCCGCTAGACCGGCAACGCCATCGTTATTGGTAAAGCCAAGTGCAACACCGACTGCAAATAATAACGCCATCTGGCCAAATACAGAGCCACCCGCTTGTGCCATAAGATTCGAAACAATCTCTGGAATAAAGCTTAGATTGGCTGCACCAACCCCAAGCAGGATACCCGCAACAGGTAAAACTGATACTGGAAGCATCAGAGCCTTACCCACTTTTTGCAGGTTAGCAAAAAGATTCTTAAACATATATATGCTCCTGAAAAATTATAAGAATTCTTGGGTTCTAACGGCACACCCCCGCAGCCTTAAATGTTAGCACCCGTGGAAAATGTAACCACATATGACAGTATATTTTCCGGCTCTAAATATATATTGATGGTAAACAAACTTTCTAGCCGCTTACGAAAATAAGTTTCAAACTAATAGATAGATCACAGTCTAAAAATGGGGTATTTACTACGAATAACAACATAAGACATTGAAATATAAAAAAATAAATAGTGATAATATTAATTTTACAGTAAAAATAAAATCATATGCCTTGTTATTTCACGTAACAAAATTACATTTAACCCAGGTTAGCCCCACGAGTTCAACACTTTTAGTAAACAAGCGTGATATTTCTCATTATCGTGATGTTTAACATAAAAAAGTGATCTTTCGGTCTTTTTTTACTCGCAACTATTTTTTTGACGAAAAAAAAGATTTCGGAAGTTTTTGCTGGTTTTAAGTCCAACTTCAGCGACTGACACTCCCTTTAGCTGAGCTATATAAGAAGCCACTTCCGCAACGTAGGCTGGTTGATTTTGTTTTCCGCGGTGAGGAACCGGTGCTAGATAAGGGGAGTCCGTCTCTATTAATAAACACTCCAACGGAAGCGCTTTGACAACCTCTTTCAATTCAGTTGCCTGTTTGAAGGTGACAATACCTGAGATTGAAATATAAAAGCCTAAATCTAGCGCTGCTTTGGCAAAAGCTAAATCTTCAGTAAAACAGTGAATCACACCTTGGCATTTTTCTGCGTTACCCGCTCGCAAAATATCCAAAGTATCTTGTCTCGCTTGCCGAGTATGGATGATTAGTGGCTTATCTATCTCTACCGCCAGTTCCACATGTTGCTCGAAGCGTAGCTTCTGCAAATTCTTAGTTTCAGGTTGGTAGTGATAATCAAGACCCGTTTCACCAATTGCGACGACTTTAGAATGCGATGCGAATTTATAAAGGCGTTCTAATGAAAATTCACTTCCAACATCAAGGGGGTGGACACCGCATGAAGCATAGACATTCTCAAAAGGTTGAATTAATTCCATCATATGAGGAAAGGCATCCAAGGTTACCCCTACTGAGAGAATGTCAGTGACATTCGATGCCTTTGCCTTTTCAATTACCTCATCAATCCCTGAATGCAGGTTACTGTAATCCAATTTATCTAGGTGACAGTGAGAATCTATGAACATACTTCCTCGTTAAACTTGATTAACCAATCTAGAATTAGCAATTCACTGTTAAGCCCTGGGTATTCTCTGAGTTGCTGTTTTAAATTGCTCAGATTTTCTGTTTGTTGAAAGAGCTTCTCATAGCTTAAGTAGTGTATAAGCTCTTTTGCAATGGGGGAAAAGTATGGTGCGTCGAGTCCAAAATGAAGTTTCTGTGCATCAGTAAGTATGTACCACACCCAATTCAAAGACTCTTCATGCGAGCTAGCGAGTTGCTTGGCCAAAGCAATCATATCACCGCGATTCTTGAGGACATCCAATAGACCTAATTCTATTTGCTGATAAAGCGCTTCTTGTCCTTTGTCTAAAAATAACTGAATAGTGGTGGGCGCATTACCGTTGACATGTGCGATGTGAGGAGGGATATTCACTGACACTTTCTCACTTAGCCAATCAGAGACTTCGTGCGCCGAAGGTTTAGTCACTTGCCACCTTTGACACCGGCTACTCACCGTCGGAAGCAACAGGTGTGGCTGATAAGAGATAAGTAAGAACATACAGGTACCCGAGGGCTCTTCAAGAGTCTTTAAAAGCGCATTTGCGGCAGATTCTGTCATTGCCTCGGCTGGTTCGATGATAAAGATACGCTTTCCAGATAGCTGAGATGACTCCTGCGCTAATCGATTACAACCTCGAATTTGGTCCACACTGATTGATTTAGCACTTTTCTCCGGTTTAATAAGATGATAATCGGGGTGGTTGCTTGCCTGCATTAACTGGCAACTATGACAAATACCACACGCTTCACTAACATAGTTGCTACACATCAACGCTTGAGCAAATGACGAGATCAACGCTTCAGTAGCCAAACCTTGATGAGAATTCAACAAAACAGCATTGGGAAAGGTATCCTGCTCTAGGCTAGACTGCCATTCCTGCCAAATGCTACTTAACCATGGATACGTGGATATCATTGATGCCGTTTTAACCATTTTCTAAGTTGACTTTGTATATCACTGGCAACAGCATCAATGCTTTGATTCGCATTGATGGTGACAACCTTGTCATCACTAGAAGCTAATTCGAGATAACGCTCTCTTGTGCGCTCGAAGAAACTCATCTCCATCTTTTCAATGCGATCTAGCTCACCTCGGCCTCTCGCTCTGGAGAGACCAAGCTTGGGGTCAATATCAAGATAAATGGTCAAATCAGGCTCAAACTCACCCAGCGTTGTTTGTTTAAGTTCTTGTAATGTCTTCAGTGGGAGCTGCCGTCCACCTCCTTGATAGGCTTGAGAAGACATATCATGTCTGTCACCAACCACCCAATGACCAACAGCCAACGCAGGCTTAATTACATTTTCAACCAACTGAACTCGAGCAGCATACATGAGCAAAAGCTCGGTCATATCTTGAAGTGATTCACCCTTATGATCTTGTTTGACCAAAGTACGCAACTGTTCCGCCAATACCGTACCACCTGGTTCCCGTGTAGTTTGAATGTCCTCTATGCCTTCACTTTGAAGCGTATCAAGTACTGTTTTAATCGCTGTACTTTTCCCCGCGCCTTCTAGACCTTCAACAACAATGAATTTAGCTTTGTTCATTTATTACTTCTTAACTGTTTTAAATAAGCACGAACGGCTCGGTTATGTTCTGCCAATGTTTTTGAAAACACATGACCACCGTTCCCACTCGCGACGAAATAAAGATAGCGGCTATCTTCTGGGTTTAGTGCCGCTTTAATGGATGCTTTACCTGGCATAGCAATGGGAGTTGGCGGCAGACCGAAAATAGTATAGGTATTATAAGGAGTTGGCGTCCGCAGATCTTTCTTGCGAATATTACCATCATACTTATCTCCCATACCATAAATCACGGTCGGATCGGTTTGTAATCGCATTCGCTTATTAAGTCGATTAACGAACACGGCAGCCACTCGCTCTCGCTCTGATTCTACTGCGGTTTCTTTCTCGATAATTGAAGCTAAGATTAAGGCTTCATAAGGTGAATCAAGTGGAAGATCTTTCTGACGCAAAGGCCACTGCTCATCCAGTACTTGTTGTAATTTATTGGCTGCGCGCTTTAATATATCGAGATCAGATGTACCCACAGTGTAATGATAGGTTTCTGCAAGCAGCAAGCCTTCAAGTTTACTCTGTTTTACACCTATATTCTGGGCAATTTGCGCTTCTGTCATGCCTTGAACTTTATGGTCAAGGTGTGGAGCTTGCTGCAAGGAATCAAGCCATTCAGAAAATGTCGACCCTTCGACAAAGGTAATGGCAAACTGGTGCTCTTTACCCATGTTAAATAGCTCTAGAGCTTGCTTTAGCGTCATTTCCGGTATCATCAAATAAGTACCAGCTTTAACTTCAGACATTTGCGGGTAAAATCTGTGTACCAAGGGAATGAGTTTATCAGATTCGATCAGTTGCTCTTTTGTCAGCCGAGATAATACTTGGTTAAAGCTCGCTCCCGACTCAATGGTATATATTCGCTCTTGGTCTAATATCAGTGCTTGGTTTACGTATTGTTCCATATGCTTTGTTAAGTAGACATAACCAGCACCTGCCAGTACTACAAAACTTAACAACAATAAGGTGATTCTTTTTACCACTGGTTAATCATCTCCTGAATCGTCTTTGTCACTGAGCCTTTTACATAGGATTGCGGACCAACAGCTTTGACAGGTGCTATACGAAGGAGAGAATTCGAAATAAAGACTTCCTCCGCTGCATACAGCTCTTTGAGCGAGTAGTGACCCACTCTCACCTCTATGCCATTCTTAACTGCTGAATCAATGATAACACGTTGCATCACTCCCTTTACGCCAGCGTTAGTGAGTTCTGGCGTATAAACAACATTTTGGCTAATCCAAAAAATATTAGCCATTGTGGTTTCAATAACATTGTCTTTAATATCAAGCACGATTCCGTCAGAAAAACCTTTGCTATCCATTTCAGACTTGAGTAATACTTGCTCAAGCCGATTATTATGTTTGTGCCCTGCAAGCATAGGATTATGCCCAAGACGTTTGGAGCATATACCTAACTGAACACCTTCAATCATCCAGCTTGCGTAATGAGCAGGAAAATCAAAAGCACTGATAATTACATTGGGCCCTTTTACTTTGTTGGGGCTGTATCCACGACCGCCTTCACCACGGCTGATATGAAGTTTAATACCAGATTCCGTTTTTCCTGTAATCGCGTTTTGCAGCCAACCTTCGACTTGACTCCAATCAGGGGGAGAAATACCAAGCAACCCCAAACATGATTGCATCCTTTCTTTATGCAAACCCCAATATTGTACCTGCCCGCCTTTAACCAACATGGTAGTAAAACAACCATCACCATATTGAAAAGAGCGGTCATGTAAAGAGATCGTCTCTGCTTCTCGTCCATTTACCCAGTACATATATTATTCCATAGATAAAGAAACGGCCTAATGCCTGCGCATTAAGCCGTTTTATCACAAATTACTCTCAGACTCTTTAGATTTTTTTAAAGACCAAAGAGCCGTTTGTTCCACCAAAACCAAATGAGTTACAAATCGCATAATCTGAACTGATTGGCTTAGCAGTATGTGGGACAAGGTCAATGTCCTCTAGCCCCTCTTCACAATCATCTAAGTTAATCGTAGGCGGCACCATTTGATCAACTAAAGCCATGATAGTAATGATGGCTTCAACAGAACCTGCGGCACCTAAAAGATGACCTGTCATAGACTTAGTAGAAGACACTTTTACTTGTTTTGTGCCTTCTTCGCCTAGCGCGCGGCGAATACCTTTGGCTTCTGCGACATCACCGGCAGGTGTAGAGGTGCCATGAGCGTTGACATAGCCAACTTGGGTACCTGTGATACCAGCATCACGCATTGCAGCTTCCATCGCCAGAGCACCACCAGAACCGTCCTCACTTGGAGAGGTCATATGGTAGGCATCGCCAGACATACCGAAACCAACAAGCTCAGCATAAATTTTGGCACCTCGAGCTTTGGCATGCTCATATTCTTCAAGCACAATCACACCAGCACCGTCGCCTAAAACAAAACCATCACGCTCTTTATCCCAAGGACGCGATGCTTTCTCCGGTTCGTCGTTACGAGTAGATAGCGCTTTAGCAGCACCAAACCCTGCCATTCCCAGCGGAGTCGAAGCTTTCTCTGCTCCACCTGCGACCATAGCATCAGCATCACCGTAAGCAATCATACGAGCAGCATGGCCGATGTTGTGAAGACCAGTGGTGCATGCTGTTGAAATAGCGATATTAGGACCACGAAGGCCACGCATGATCGATAGGTTTCCAGCAACCATATTAACTATGGTTGACGGGACAAAGAAAGGACTGACTTTTCGCGGCCCTTTTTCGACCAGAGCGGTATGACCCGCTTCGATAAGGTCAAGCCCACCGATACCTGAGCCTATAGCCACACCAACGCGAGCTGCGTTGTCATGATTAATTTCTAAGCCTGAGTCATCAAGAGCTTGAATACCAGCTGCGATGCCGTATTGGATAAACAAATCCATCTTACGGGCATCTTTCTTTGACATGTATTCTGTGCAGTCAAAACCTTTCACTAATCCCGCAAAGCGAGTTGAAAAGTTTTCTGTATCAAAGTGCTCGATATTAACTATACCACTTTGACCTTCTAGCAGGGCTTTCCACGATGATTCTACTGTGTTGCCGACCGGTGACAACATACCCATGCCAGTGACAACAACACGACGCTTGGACACGATTCTATTCTCCGGAATTGATATGATTCTATGAAAGGTATAGAAGAGTTAAAAAGAACACAGGCGGCCAGAAGGCCGCCTGGGAGAGATATTACTGA
Organism: Vibrio sp. Of14-4; assembly: GCF_022347625.1. Taxonomy (NCBI): domain Bacteria; kingdom Pseudomonadati; phylum Pseudomonadota; class Gammaproteobacteria; order Vibrionales; family Vibrionaceae; genus Vibrio; species Vibrio sp. Of14-4. Next base: position 75,434 of record NZ_JAKRGI010000006.1, read on the forward strand.
GCGCTGTTTACGTAGTCGATTGCAGCTTGAACAGTTGTGATCTTCTCAGCTTCTTCATCTGGAATCTCAGTGTCAAATTCTTCTTCTAGAGCCATTACTAGTTCAACAGTGTCTAGAGAATCAGCACCTAGATCGTCAACGAAAGAAGCTTCATTTTTTACTTCTGCTTCGTCTACACCTAGCTGTTCAACAATGATTTTCTTTACGCGTTCTTCGATGTTGCTCATTTTTCTTTTCCTTTACAGATTTCGCTCAATGCGATGGTTCCGTAGTTTATTCGAACTATTGAAAGTTGCAAGGGGGTACTTGCTGGTCAAACCACAAATTTCGCGATTTTTACCGAAATTCAATACATTTTTGACTTATATCATGCACAAATCTTGCGCACATAGATGCGACACATCACAAACTATAGGCTATTTTCCTACAGTAAATAACCAAATTCGTTCAGCTTAGCATCAAACCATATACATGCCGCCATTAACGTGCAAAGTTTCGCCCGTAATATACGCAGCTTCTGGAGATGCAAGAAAAACAACTGCTGACGCAATTTCTTTAGGATCTCCAAGACGACCTGCAGGAACATTAGATAAAGTGGTTGCTCTTTGCTCGTCATTAAGCGCTTTTGTCATATCGGTTTCAATAAAACCCGGAGCAACCGTATTTACAGTCACACCACGAGATGCAACCTCACGTGCCATGGACTTAGTAAAACCTATCACTCCTGCTTTAGCAGCTGCATAATTAGCTTGTCCAGCATTACCCATTGTACCGACAACCGAGCCGACATTAATGATACGACCGGAGCGCTTTTTCATCATGCCACGAAGTACTGCTTTTGACATGCGGTAAATCGGCGTTAAGTTGGTATCAATGATGTCATTCCACTCGTCATCTTTCATGCGCATCAGCAAGTTATCGCGAGTGATACCAGCATTGTTCACTAAAATATCGATGGCACCAAATTCATCATTGATATTTTTTAGAGTTGCTTCAATTGATTCGACATTGGTCACATTCAGGGCAAGACCCTTACCTTTGTCTGCCAAATAGTCACTAATAGCCGCTGCTCCATTTTCAGAAGTTGCAGTACCAATCACTGTCGCTCCCCTTTCAGCCAGAAGCTCGGCGATAGCACGACCAATACCACGGCTCGCACCTGTCACCAAAGCAACCTTGCCTTCAAGATTCATCATAATTGCTATTCCTCAAATATTTACTTAACCGCGTCAAGTGATGCTAAATCATTAACCGCTGCACCGCTGAGCGTTTTAACAATTCTTTTTGTCAGGCCAGTCAATACTTTACCTGGGCCAAGTTCAAACAGTTTTTCTACACCTTGATCACTCATATGCTGCACACTTTCAGTCCAGCGAACTGGGCTGTAGAGTTGACGAACCAGTGCCTCTTTAATTTTTGCTGGATCCGTTTCTGCAGTCACATCGACATTATTGATAACGGGCAACTGAGGCACATTGAATTCGATTTCCTCAAGCGCAATAGCGAGTTTGTCTGCCGCTGGTTTCATTAGTGCACAATGAGATGGCACAGAGACTGGCAAAGGCAATGCCCTTTTAGCGCCGGCTTCTTTACATAGTGCTCCAGCTCTCTCGACAGCTTCTTTACTGCCCGCAATTACAACTTGACCAGGCGAATTGTAGTTCACCGGAGAAACAACTTCCCCTTGGGCTGCTGCTTCACATGCTTTCGCAATAGATTCATCGTCAAGACCTATGATGGCAGACATTGCGCCTGTACCAGCTGGCACCGCTTCTTGCATTAACTGTCCACGCAATTCAACCAATTTAATGGCCTGCTTGAAATCAATAACACCAGCGCAAACCAAAGCTGAATATTCACCCAAGCTATGGCCTGCGATACAACTTGGCTGCTCCAAACCTAATTCTTGCCATACTCTCCAGATCGCTACTGAAGAAGCCAGCAAGGCAGGCTGAGTACGAAACGTTTGGTTCAAATCTTCTGCTGGGCCATCTTGCACTAGAGACCACAGATCATAACCTAACGCCTCAGAAGCTTCTGCGAATGTGTTTCTTATTACATCATACCGCTCGCCAAGCTCAGCAAGCATACCAACAGCTTGTGAACCTTGACCTGGAAAAACGATAGCAAAATTGCTCATTCTATTTACCTTTAAAAAGTAACAAACAAACGATGCCTATTTCTAGAGACTATTTTGCACACCACTTTTGAGCTGGCAAAAAGGGAAACTCTAGACATCAAAAAACTTAGAAAATATACGCTAGCTTAGAATTTAACTAACGCAGAACCCCACGTGAAACCACCACCGAAAGCCTCAAGCAAAAGCGTTTGACCTCGTTGGATTCGACCATCTCGAACCGCTTCGTCCAGAGCCGTCGGAACTGTTGCTGCAGAGGTATTACCATGCTTATCAAGGGTAATGACTACTTGATCAAGGGACATAGACAACTTTTTAGCCGTCGCAGATATAATCCGGTAATTCGCTTGATGAGGCACAAGCCAGTCTAGTTCAGATTTGTGCATATTGTTGGCTGCTAGTGTATCTTTGACCAACTTTGAGAGCTGAGTAACCGCGACTTTAAACACTTCGTTACCCGCCATGTGCAGCCATTTGTCTGCATCTTTTCCACGTTCAGGTACTTCTAAGCTCAATAGCTCTCCAAAACGACCATCGGAATAAATGTGCGTGGATAATATCCCTGGCTCTTCACTAGCTCCAACAACAACAGCCCCAGCACCATCACCAAACAAAATGATTGTTGAACGATCGGTGGGATCGCATGTTTTCGACAAGGTATCAGAACCTATAACCAAAACATTTTTACACATACCCGTTTTAATATGCTGATCAGCAACAGACAAAGCGTAAATAAAACCAGAGCAAGCTGCTGCAATGTCAAACGCTGGGCAACCTGAAACACCTAGCTTAGCTTGCACCTGACACGCAGACGATGGGAAGGTGTGGCTACTACTGGTTGTGGCGACAATGATAAGATCAATATCATCGGTTTGAATTCCCGCCATTTCAATAGCATGCTGTGCCGCGATAGCGCCCATATCCGCAACCGTTTCATTCTCAGCAGCAATACGTCTCTCTCGTATCCCGGTACGAGTTACGATCCAATCATCACTTGTATCTACCATTTTCTCTAAATCTGCGTTAGAACGCACCTGAGATGGCAGGTAGCTGCCAGTACCTAAAATTTTGCTATACATGAAGACTAATAATGCCTCTCGAGTAAAACCGCTTCCAAACGATCGCTAATACGGCTTGGTACTTGTCGTTTGACCTCGTGTAATGCTTCGCCAATTGCATTGACAAGAGCTTCTACATCAGCACTTCCATGGCTTTTTATTACAATGCCGCGCAATCCTAACAAACTTGCGCCGTTATACTGGTCGGGGTTCAGCGTTTTCAGATCATTAAACAACCCAGAAAATAACTTTCTTGTGATCCAACCCTTTATCGATGAGGCCATCATACTCGACCTCAGCTTGTTGATAAATATCTGCGCCGTACCTTCACAAGCTTTAAGGCAAACATTACCGACAAAACCATCGCAAACGACCACATCAGCCACATCACTAAGGAGTTGGTTACCTTCAATATAGCCAATGTAATTAATCGAGTTGGTTTGAGAGAGCATCTCAGCACAGCGTTTTACTAAGTCGTTCCCTTTAATTTCTTCTGCACCTATATTGAGAATGGCGACGCGAGGAGGACGCTCTAAGTATTGTTCAGCGAGGGCGCTTCCCATAATAGCGAATTGAAATAAGGAGTCTGCGTCACTGGAGACATTAGCGCCAAGATCTAACATCCAAGTATTAGCACCTGACACAGTAGGAAGCGCAGAAATCAGTGCCGGACGATCTATCCCAGGTAAAAGTTTGAGTTTAAAACGCGACAGCGCCATCAAAGCCCCAGTATTACCACAGCTCACACATGCATCCGCTTCGTGCTTCGCGACAGCATCGATGGATTGAGACATCGAAGTACCATCACTATTTCTTAACGCTAAAGAAGGTTTTTCCGTATTAGAAATGACTCGGTCGCTATGCTGAACCACCAAGCGTGAATTGGACTGATAACCAAGTAAAGACAGTTGTTCAGCGATCTGGATACGATCGCCTATGAGTATCACTTTTAGCTCAGGGAAATGCGACAATGCCTGCACGGCGGCAGGCACTGTAACGCGAGGACCGAAATCCCCGCCCATTGCATCAAGTGCAACGGTTATATTAGGCAAAGGTCAACCTTACTTGTTGATAACCTTTTTGCCACGGTAGTAACCTTCAGCAGTTACGTTGTGGCGCAGGTGTGTTTCACCTGAAGTCGCATCTACAGATAGCGCGGCTGTGTTTAGGGCATCGTGAGAACGACGCATGCCACGCTTAGAACGTGATTTCTTGCTCTTTTGTACGGCCATTGACCCTACTCCTATGTTAACGCTTAAAGAACTAATTCTTTAAGTTTTTTAAAACATCGAATGGATTCGGCTTTTCTTCCACAATTTCTTCTGGAATTTCACCAAATACCAAATTGTCTGATTGAACGCTACAATCCGCATCTTCATGCTTGGCAATTTGAGGTAAGTTTAGAATGAACTCGTCTTCAACTAACTGTATCAAGTCTATTTCACCGTACTCGTTCAGATCTACCAAATCGTACTCTTCCGGTGCATTTTCTTCACTTTGTTCACCTTTGTAAGGTGTGTAAGTGAATTCTACTTCGCATTCATGAGCGAAGTTCTCGTTACAGCGTTGACACTCTAAATCAACTTCGATGTTAGCTTTACCAGAGATAACAACAAGTCGCTGTTCATCTAACTCAAATGACAATGACACTTGAGCGTCGCGTTTAACGCCTTCAACTGATTCGAATAAGCGCTTAAAAAGGCTGACTTGGATGATACCATCGTAGTCTAAGCGTTTCTGGGCAGCTCTAGCCGGATCAACTGTTCGCGGTATTTTTACCTTTTGCATAGGGCGCGAATTCTATCTTCCTATTCATTTTTAGTCAAAGGAAAAGGGCAAAAAGTTATAGTTTTTTTCATTGCTATCAAAACACCAGAGACGAGAAGTACAATATGTTTTAATCTTTTCGCATCTGGTTAAAACTAAATTGTAATAACAAAATATGGCAAATTTCCAACTTATTCTCGCCTCCACCTCCAAATACAGGCAGCAACTTATCGCTAAGTTATCGGTTCCTTTTATCACAGCGTCACCTGATTGTGATGAAACTCCTAATGAAAACGAAAGCCCCGAATGCCTCGTAAAACGACTCGCTAAAACTAAAGCAGAATCTTGCACTGTCACCCAACCCAGCCTAGTGATCGGCAGCGATCAAGTGTGTGTCATTAACGGTGAAATTATCGGCAAACCTCACAACCGCCAAACGGCGATTGAACAGTTAAGTCGCCAAAGCGGAAAAGTCATCCAGTTTTTTACAGGCCTAGCCATTTACAATAGCACCAGTAAACAATCTCATGTCCACCTAGATACTTTCTGTGTTCACTTTCGAGAACTTACGCAAGCCCAGATTGAATATTATGTCGATACTGAAAAACCTTATGACTGTGCGGGGAGCTTTAAAAGTGAGGGATTAGGGATAGCCTTGTTCAAAAAGCTGGAAGGCAAAGACCCAAATACGCTAATTGGACTGCCACTAATTGACTTGGTCGACATGTTATATAAACAAGGCATGGACGTATTAACGCCCTAAAACAATTAGAATCTCAAACTAGTAGCCCGCAGTATGCAGGCTACTTATTTCATGTAAGTTGACGTAAGCTAATCAGTACTCTAGAGAGTTTCTCTTCCATTGGCGCATCAACCTCCATCCACTGTTCATTCGATGGGTGCTGAAATTTGATATTCGCAGCATGAAGAAACAACCTATCTAAGCCTACTTGAGACATATAAACGTCAAACCTTCTGTCGCCATAACGGTCATCCCAAGCGATTGGGTGACCAGTATATTGAGTATGAACTCGAATCTGGTGCGTTCGCCCTGTAATTGGACTGGCTTGAACAAGCGTGGCTTGAGAAAACTTTTCAATAATTTTGAATCGCGTTTCTGAAGGTTTTCCTTGAGCGTTAACTCGCACTATGCTGTTGACCTCGTTTTTCAACAATGGCGCTGTCACTTTTTTACAACTCGACTTCCATTGCCCCATGACTAGGGCAAAATAGTACTTTTGCACTGTTTTAGCACGAAACTGCGCCTGAAGATGACGAAGTGCTGACCGCTTTTTAGCAACCAGTAATAATCCTGAGGTGTCCCGATCAATACGGTGCACTAACTCAAGAAAACGTGATTGAGGCCTAAGCGCTCGCAGTGCTTCAATTGCTCCAAATTTAAGTCCACTTCCACCATGAACAGCCGTTCCTGAGGGTTTATTGAGAACGAGGATATGGTCATCTTCGTAGATAATTAGATGTTCAAGCTCTGCCACCTTATTAAGCTTTGTGTTTAGTGGTTGTGACTCTTCCTGCTTTTCTTCAATGGTGACTGGAGGAATACGGACTATATCTCCTGCTTGAAGTTTATATTCCGCCTTAATTCGCTTTTTGTTCACGCGAACTTCCCCTTTGCGCAAGATTCTGTAAACCATGCTCTTGGGAAGATTTTTAAGTTGGTTACGTAAAAAGTTATCGATACGTTGACCAGCCATGTCTTCATCAATATCGACAAACTGGACTTGGGTTCTAATTTCACTCATCTAGGCATTCTATCACTGAGGCGACGGTAAATTCACGTTTTCTGAGTACTAAATTGCTCAGTCCCTTTTAAGGCTGATTTTATTGAGGCTGAGCTTAAAAACTAGTCATAATAATTATTGCTTTAGCAAGAAAATCTCATTTTCATTAAAAATCAGTATCTTAAAAATATATAAAATAGGTTTTTTAACCTTTTGTGGTAAAGCAGATTGCTGAGTTTAGTGGGTACTGCTATAGTTCACACCTGCAATGGATGCTTAGGTTCTATTTTACAAAACCTAATCATTATTGAGCAAGATATTGAGTAGCGGCTATTTTACCGAAATGCAGCATATGGCGTAAGACATTTTGAGAATTAGTCAAGATTGTTGCCCTACTCAGAACTCTTTCATGTTGAGTATTATCCGCCACAATATGCGGCTTACAGGCAAAGCGTTTGTGAGGCTGATGTGCCCAAAGAGCACCCCTCCAGCCGGGAGGCTGCACAGATTTAGCCATGGGGTCAGGCACCTTGAAAGAAGCTTAAAGGCAACAAAGCCATAGAATGACAACGAGATTTATTAATGAAAAGAATGTTAATTAACGCAACTCAGAAAGAAGAGTTGCGTGTTGCTTTGGTCGACGGTCAAAGGTTGTATGACTTAGATATCGAAAGTCCAGGGCACGAATCAAAGAAAGCAAATATATACAAAGGTCGTATCACGCGCATTGAGCCAAGTTTGGAAGCCGCGTTTGTCGACTACGGCGCAGAAAGACACGGCTTTCTGCCCCTCAAAGAAATCGCACGTGAATACTTTCCAGAAGGCTACACCTACCAAGGTCGTCCTAGCATAAAAGAAGTGCTAACCGAAGGCCAAGAGGTCATTGTTCAGGTAGAAAAAGAAGAGCGAGGAAGCAAAGGGGCAGCCCTAACAACATTTGTTTCCCTTGCTGGTAGCTATCTTGTTCTAATGCCGAACAATCCCAGAGCTGGCGGTATATCTCGTCGCATCGAAGGCGATGAGCGGACTCAACTTAAAGCAGCTTTGAGCACTCTAGACCTTCCTCAAGGTATGGGCCTTATCGTTCGTACTGCTGGTGTTGGAAAGAGTGCTGAAGAGCTAGAGTGGGATCTCAATGTCCTTCTCAACCATTGGGGGGCGATTAAGCAAGCTTCTGATGCTCATCCTGCACCTTTGCTTATACATCAAGAGAGCAACGTCATCGTGCGCGCTATCCGAGACTATCTACGCCGTGATATTGGTGAGATATTAATAGATAGTAATACTATTTATGAGCGTGCTCTAGACCATATCCGACTGGTGCGTCCTGACTTTGTCAATCGAGTTAAAAAATACGATGGTGAAGTCCCTCTGTTTAGTCACTACCAAATCGAAAGTCAGATAGAATCGGCTTTTCAAAGGGAAGTTCGACTTCCTTCTGGCGGATCAATAGTCATCGATCCGACCGAAGCACTTACCTCTATTGATATCAACTCTGCTCGCGCGACTAAGGGCGGAGATATCGAAGAAACAGCACTAAATACCAACCTTGAAGCAGCGGAAGAAATCGCACGCCAACTGCGTCTTCGTGATCTTGGTGGTCTAGTCGTCATTGACTTCATTGACATGACACCTGTTCGTCATCAGCGTGAAGTAGAAAATCGCCTTCGTGATTCCGTTAGACTGGATCGTGCACGCGTTCAAATCGGCAGAATTTCACGCTTTGGACTGTTAGAGATGTCGCGCCAGCGCCTAAGTCCATCTCTTGCAGAAGCAAGCCATCATATCTGTCCTCGTTGTAGTGGTACAGGTGTCGTACGTGACAATGAATCCTTAGCACTATCTGTTCTTCGTCTAATCGAAGAGGAAGCACTTAAAGACAACACAGCCCAAGTACTTGCCGTTGTTCCTGTCCCAATAGCGTCTTATCTTCTCAATGAAAAGCGTCGCTCTGTAAACCATATCGAGCGTATTCAAGAAGTGAAAATAACGGTTGTTCCTAATTCAGATATGGAAACACCACACTTTGACGTGATTCGTGTTCGCGAGGGAGAAGAGTTTGACCTTCTGTCTTATTTACTTCCAAGTAAATTGGAAGCAATTAAAGAGGCAGAAAGTAAAGAATCGACAGAAACTGACGCAAGACCAAGAAAACTTGAGGAGCCGGCATTAAAAGGCTTCGCAGCACCGTCTCAGTCCGCACCTGTGCCAAAGCCGTCATCAAAGACGCCCAAAAAAGTACAGTCCGGAACTAACCAGCCAGGTCTAGTGACTCGATTTATTAAGGCTGTAGGACAATTCTTATTTGGTTCTCCAGAAGAAAAAAGTGAGTCAGACGCCAAGCAGGCGAGACCTCCACAGAAAGACGCTCAACGCAACAATCGCAACCGTCGTAACCGTAACAACGATCAGCGTCGACGTAATGGTCGAGATAATCGTAAAGAATTGCGTGATGACAAACGCGAAAGCCGTCATAGCAAACAGAATGAAGAGTTTAATACCGACGTAAAAGCATCTTCTACTGAGCGCAAGCAACAAAATCGTAAACCCAAGCAGGAACGTCGTAACAAACAACGTGACGATACTAATGCAACCAAGGTCGCTGAAGAAGGCCTAAAGCTCGCCGCTGAAGCACAAAGCGAAGAAAAGCCTAAGCGTGAAGAGAAAACGGCCAAGATTAAAGAACGTCGTCAACGTCGCAAGTTAAGTAAGCAAGTCCGAGTCAAAGACCAAAAAGCTCAGTCTGTTGCGGCTGAAGAAGTGAAAGAAGTTCAAGCAGTCACTACTCAAGAGACAGCTTTGGAGCACAGCGATGCAACATCAGTTGAAGAGGTAGAACAACCAAAGCAACGCCGTAATCGTCGTTCGCCACGCCATCTAAGAGCGAGTGGTCAACGCAGAAGACGGGGCCGTGATCGTCGTCCTAACCCATTTAGGCTTCGTAAAGGTGGTGTGGCATCACCTGAAATGGCGATGGGTAAAGTGATGCCAAGTTATGGTATTAGTAAGCCGCAACCAAAACAGGTCGATAAACAAGCTACTAGCACACCACTAGAGAAAATTGGCGGCGTGTTGTGTCCTGAAATGGCGATGGGTAAAGTGATTATTAGCAGTAACACTCCAGTGCAGGCTGACCTACAACCGACAGTTTCCACACAAGTTACAACTCAAGTAGACGCCGTATCTACAGGTAGTAAAGTTGATGATATATCTATTGAATCACCTATTACGACACCGAGCCCTGAAGAGGTTAAAACACCCTCATTAGAGGAAAAAGCTCACTCTGAGATTGTTTTGCCTAAAGCGTTTAAAGGCCATGCCTCTGCACCTATGGCAAAGGCTCCTGGCGGGACTGAGATGAAAGAAATAACTGTCATCGCAGCTCCCTTCCGCGAACGCAGATACCTGTCTAAAGGTGCAGGTAGCCAAGTTGCTCGCAATCAATCCAGTGCAAAAATGGCTCGACCTCAGCGTTAACCACTAGTGACAGCATGTATCAATCAGCCCCTTAACTGGGGCTGTTTTTTTGATTATTACAAAACAATAATGATATTAGACAAACTGGTATTAGCTCTTACAGTTAACGTTTGATTCATTATTGAACTTAATCACACTTTTAGGTAGCATGCACCCGTCTAATTTATAGCTTTTTCTTAATTTTCAATGCTCTTTTTCTGCTTATTTTGCTTTTATGAAAACTGAGTCAGAGCCTATACTTTTATCTATTAATTTATCGTTATCTTGCTATCCGGATAACGTTTACTAAAACTGAGCAAACATGTTTGAATTTCCACAATTTTCAAAACACTCTGTAAAAAATGATGTGTTATCCGGTTTGACCGTTGCACTTGCATTAGTCCCTGAAGCGGTTGCTTTTGCTTTCGTTGCTGGTGTCGATCCTATGGTTGGACTCTATGCGGCCTTTATTGTTGGGTTAGTTACCTCTGTTTTTGGTGGTCGTCCAGGTATGATTTCCGGAGCAACTGGCGCAATGGCTGTGGTTATGGTGTCTCTGGTCGCTTCTCATGGAGTACAGTACTTATTTGCAGCTATTATGCTAGCGGGTCTTCTTCAAGTAACAGCTGGCATATTTAAGTTGGGCAAATTTATTCGTATCGTCCCTCATCCCGTGATGATAGGGTTTGTTAATGGCCTAGCTATTGTGATCTTCCTGGCTCAACTAGGCCAGTTTAAAGTTCCCGATGTTACTGGCGCCCTGACCTGGCTTCCGCAAGATCAAATGATGCTAATGCTAGGCTTAGTTGCTCTAACCATGGCCATCATTCACTTTTTACCTAAGTTCACAACCGCGGTCCCTTCTTCACTGGTCGCTATAGTTAGCGTCACGGCATTGGTTGTTGGTTTGGATTTAGAGACAAGAACTGTGGTTGATTTTCTGAGGACCATGTCAGGCAATGATCAAGCAACATTGGCTGGCTCGCTGCCTACATTCGCATTACCTATGATCCCCATGACGCTTGAAACGCTTCAAATCATTCTCCCATATGCCATTATTCTTGCAGCAATCGGGCTGATTGAGTCTCTTTTGACACTCACTGTACTGGATGAAATGACTAATACACGAGGCCAGTCAAACAGAGAATGTGTCGGTCAGGGCATGGCGAATATTACCTGTTCTGTATTTGGCGCCATGGGCGGGTGTGCCATGATTGGGCAATCAATGATTAACGTCAACTCTGGAGGACGTGGTCGCCTTTCTGGCATTGTCGCGGCTATTGCCCTACTGATGTTTATTTTATTTGCATCAGCGCTTATCGAGATGATTCCTCTCGCGGCTCTTGTGGGCGTTATGTTTATGGTAGTGATTGGCACCTTTGAATGGGCAACTTTCAAACTCGCTCGCCGAGTTCCAAAACAGGATTTCTTCGTTATCGTACTTGTTACTGTCGTTACTGTATTAACTGATCTCGCAATCGCTGTTGGTGTGGGTGTTATTGCGTCAGCGCTAATGTTTGCTTGGCAACATGCAAAACACATATACGCCGACACAAAAATAAATGATGAAGGCTCCAAAGAGTACAAGATTCACGGGCCAATCTTCTTTGGTTCAACCGCCAACTTTCTCGAGTTATTCGACGCTCAAAACGACCCCACAGATGTTATTGTTGACTTTGCTGATTCAAGAGTAACCGATCATTCAGCGATCGAGGCGATCGAGACACTTGCGGAAAGATATTCATCAGTCGGGAAGACACTTCATTTACGTCACCTAAGCCCAGACTGTCGAAAACTACTCGACAAAGCAGGAAGCTTAGTCGAAATCAACGTTAAAGAAGATCCGAGCTATAAAGTCGCTACTGATGTACTAGCTGGTTAGAAAATAGCCCAACTGGGTGCTTTCAGTTGAAAGCACCCTATATCACTATCTACAATAATTTATTTAGCTTTTCACCAAGCAAATCTAAGCGCCACCCTTGCATCACATCAGGTAACTGTTGTGGATCACGGTTTTTCTTCCACACCCATGAAATCAATTGATTGAGCTGTTTCTTAGATGCTAAGAATTCCGTTGCTAAACCGGAAGATTGAGACACTTTTTTTACTTCATCTTTAAGCGCTTTGAACTTATGTTTGTATCTCGGCAAATCCATTAAGCGCTCTATCCTATCAGGATAGTCCGTCGTCGATTGCATCTGAGCTGCTTTGACAATGGAGATAATACGCGCGCTATGGCGTTCAACAGAGCGGCTATCTAGCCCTTCATCTTCCATACTTTGTTTACTCTGCAAACCCAGCTTAGCAATCGAAAGTAAGTCTTGCTCCTTGAATATGAAGTTCAAAGCTAAATCGCGACGTATCGCCTCTTTATATCGCCAAGCAGCGAGAGGTTTCAAGATGGCGAGCTCTTGGGGTTTTAATTGCCAAGCACCTTTTACATCGAGATAAACATTGTCAGGGTCTACTTTTTTGATTCTTTTATTAGAAAGCAGTTCGCTTTCTTGTTGAGCAGCGTGCCACCACCCCGACTGGCTCACCGCCTCAAGTAATTTTTCATACAGAGGAAATAAATAAAACACGTCAGCCGCCGCATATTCGAGCTGCTTACTTGTCAAAGGTCTCGCCAACCAATCGGTACGAGATTCACTTTTATCAAGAGAAATGTCTAAATACGATTCAACCAAAGCTGCAAAACCAGTCGACAAACCATGCCCTAGAAATGCCGCCATAATCTGGGTATCGATCATTGGGACTGGTAAGCATTTGAAACTATTATTGAAAACTTCCAGATCTTCCCCACAAGCATGTAGTATCTTAAGCACAGATGTGTCTTGTAAAAGACCAATAAACGCCGACATATCATCAATAGCTGTAGGGTCGATTAAGGAAAGGTGTTCACCATCATACAACTGAATGAGGCCAAGTTGCGGGTAAAAAGTGCGTGTTCTTACAAACTCAGTATCCAACATGACTGAGCTTGATTTTCTTGCTCTTTGACATACTGAATCTAACTGCTCCGATTGGGTAATGATCTGATAATTCACAAAACTCTCACTGTGAGTAATAAGGCAAGTTAGACATGTTTTTAAAATATCAACATACCTTAGGATCGATAAAGAAAAATGCCGACTCATGTAGCCGGCGTTCTTTATCACTGGGTATCTACTTATTTATATTTTACCCTTTTATGGGTGAGATATCCGATAAGTATTTGGTTCTCTTTGTATTTAAATCTAGCTGACTTTGTCGAGTTTTGCATCATTCTCTTCCCGCAGCACACGTCTTAGTATTTTTCCAACGTTTGTTTTGGGTAACTCATCTTTAAACTCGACCAGCTTAGGTATTTTATATCCCGTCATATGCTGACGACAATGAGCAATGACTTCATCTTTGGTTAAGCTAGGATCGCGTTTAACTACATAAACCTTTACTACCTCTCCAGACACGTCATGCGGTTGACCGATAGCGGCGACTTCCAAAACTTTGCCATGCAAGGCAACAACATCCTCAATTTCATTAGGATATACATTGAAACCAGAGACCAAAATCATGTCTTTCTTGCGATCAACAATATGGATTAACCCTTTATCATCAAACCTGACAATATCACCTGTTGAAAGCCAGCCATCGCCATTAATCACTTCCTTAGTCGCTTCAGGTCTCTGCCAATAACCTTGCATCACCTGAGGACCTCTAACTTGAAGTTCACCTACCTGAGTGTTAGGCAGTACCTTGCCTTGTTCATCAATAATACGAACTTCTGTTGAAGGCACAGGTAGACCAATTGCTCCGGTATATTCCCCCGCATCGTATGGGTTTACCGTAACTAAAGGTGAACACTCTGTAAGGCCATAACCCTCTAGCAGACAGACTCCAGTGGTTTTCTTCCACTGTTCAGCGACAGCTTTCTGCACAGCCATACCACCACCAATTGCTAATTTTAGTTGGCTGAAGTCAAGTTCATGGAAGTCTTCATCATTGACTAGAGCATTAAACAAGGTATTAACACCTGTTATTGCTGTAAAACGATTTTTCTTCAGCTCTCTGACAAAACCAGGGATATCTCTCGGGTTGGTAATTAAGAGATTACTGCCTCCTAATTCAAGGAAAAATAAGCAATTTACTGTTAGGGCAAAAACATGATATAGCGGAAGCGCTGTAACAATTGACTCTCTGCCTTCTATTAGCACAGGTCCATACATGGCTTTAGCCTGCATGACATTAGCAATCATATTGCTGTGGGTTAAAATAGCACCTTTGGCCACTCCAGTCGTACCACCTGTATACTGCAAAAACGCAATATCATCCCCTGACATAAAAGGCTTAACATATTGTAGGCGGCGCCCTTTTTGTAACGTCTTACGCATTGAAATTACGCCGGGCAAGTTATATTTGGGTACCATCCCCTTAACGTACTTAACCACAAAGTCAACCAAAGTTCCTTTAGCTCTGGGGAGCATTTGGCCTAGACTGGTTAATACAACATGCTTAACAGAAGTTTTCTCTACCACCTGCTCCAGCGTGTGAGCAAAATTAGATACAATAACAATCGCTTTCGCTTCTGAGTCATTAAGTTGGTGCTCTAGCTCTCGCGGTGTATATAGAGGATTGACATTGACTGCAATAAGACCCGCACGCAAAACTCCAAACAAAGCCACTGGATACTGCAAAAGGTTAGGCATCATCAAAGCAACTCGATCGCCTTTCTGTAACTTCAGTTCATTTTGCAAGTACGCTGCAAAGGCACGACTACGTTCTTCCAATTTACGGAAAGTCATCACCGAGCCCATATTTGTAAACGCTGGCTGATCAGCAAATTTCTGTACTGACTGCTCAAACATTTCAACTAGAGACGGGTAATGATCTGGATTGATGTGCTCTGGCACATCGCTAGGATAACGAGACAACCAAGGTTTATCCACGACAATACTCCTTGAAGTAAGTGGGCTGTTATCAATCTAACGCCATATATATTCTAATCGGCCCGTATTACAACACAGCCACATAACTAGGGCACGAAAGGCTCGGCTACTAATTTAAATTCTGTTAACCAAAGCAAAAATTAGACTAGATACTCTAGATGAGGATTCTAAATGACAGTGATGGCCACCTTCAACGGTCGTGACCTCAACACAACTCTTTTCTCCCTCTAGTTCCTGACGTAGGTATGGGAAACCATTTTTACCCAATACAACTAAATGAGGACACTCTATATTTTCTCTTATCGACTGCGCGTGTTGAGGAGACATACGATAGAGAGACTGGCCTTGCAACTTTTCATCATGCCGCCATAGCCAGCCTTCTGGTACTTGCTTAAGCCCTCGTTGCACTATTGGGCTAATGAGGTTTGAAGAAATTCGATTGATCTTAGCCCGTACTTCAACGGCATCATCTAACGAAGAAAATGGTCGACTCACTCTGCTGCGAACTTTTAGCCTATGCAGTATACCTTCCCTAAGGCGTGAGACAGAATTCTCACTATTCTCGGACAAGGGACCGCGTCCTTCGATCTCAACAAGCGCACTCACTTGCTCTGGAAAAGCCGCACTATAACAACTTGCAATCAAAGCACCAAGCGAATGACCGACTAATATCAGTTTCTTGGGTGATAAATTTAATAAAAATTGATAAACGTCATCAATATAATCATGGAATGGATAAAAGTTGTTACCCGATTTATGGCTAGATTGACCATGACCAAGCAGGTCAATGGCACATAGATGAAGAGTCGGTTCTAATCCATGTAGCTCTTTCATAACGGATTCAAAACTGGCAGCGTTGTCGAGCCAGCCATGTATAAACACGATGGAACAATCAGCACAGTGACTGTAACCATACTCAACTGCACTAATGTATCCCTCTGCAAGGGAGTATCGTGTATTTCGAAAATTCATTTAACTTCTTGTATCACAATACCTTGTCGTGTACCGCGAGTGATTTCACGGCAATAGAGACTGCGACAAGAATAATTATAAGGGCCAAAGTCATTATGCATGATCACTCGCTCTTCAATTTTCCATAAATGGTAGCTTTTCACCTTCATCACAGGAAATTCATAGCTATAGTTACCTACGGGTGCAGTTTCTTTATGGTCACTATCTCCAAGTAACGTAATCAAACGCCCTTCGGACAGCTTTACAGGGTCAGCAAAGCCTTGAATGTAAGCGACAAAACGCCCTTGTGGCTCTTGATTGATATCCGGTTTACCACTTGAGCCTATCGGTAAGTTAACCACCTCGACTCTGGTTGTGTCTTTTAAGTTAGTTACATGAGCAATCACTCCACCCAAGCGAAGTTCCTGAGTGACATCCAATGATTCTCTCCAGTTTGAGTAACTGGTCTGTACATTAGGATTAGTCGATACCAAGTCTTCCGGTAAAGTACTACAAGCACTCAGTGCGATAATAAGAAGTGTGAGTACAGAACATTTAAATACGTTTGATTGCATAGGGAGCCTTTTGAATCAGTTAAATATAAAGGTCAACGCCTAAAAGCTGCGACAGCTCTTCGCGCTTTGTTTGGTTCATCACATTCATATACTCTGCCAGGGCTTTTCTTCCATGTCCTTCAGGAAGATCGTACTGAAGTTGTGCGTTATGGATATCTGACTCGTCAACACGACGGATAGAATGCGCAACGGCGCTGGCCACTTTACTTGGCTGATCAACGGGTGTTTTACTGTGTGATTTTTTTACTCCATCTTTTTTTCCAGTTTTATTGGCTTTATTTGGCCCTGGAAGGGATGGAGGTAATCCATTGATAGAAACCATACTCTCCCCGTGTTAAATCCTCTTATTCTCTACCAGGCAGCTTCTTCCATGCTACTTTATCACGTAAGTAAACCGGACTGGCTTCTTCAACTGTTTCCACATTGCCCTTTTCAAATTCAAACTTGGCCAACACAACAATATCTTCAGCATCTGGGTACAGAATATTACCCGTCACAATATCGAATTGAACAGTATCCAACGACTCTTTATAAGCCTCCCAACCTGTGCCAGCTGTAACCCAAGATATATCATCGGTTCGACTATTATCAGCAACTACAGCAGGAGGGCTCACAGCCTCGTCATCGACAGAAGCCCAAGTGCCATCTTCTTGACGCATAAAACGCCCCCAATACACTTCACTCATTCGAGCGTCAATTGCACAGGCTACATGCGTTGCGCCCATATTACGGTAACTACCTTGAGCCATCGCTTGTAATGTGGAGATACCAATCATAGGAAGCTCAGCTCCAAACGCTAAACCCTGTGCAATACCAATGCCAATACGGACTCCAGTAAAGCTACCTGGACCCCGACCAAATGCCAACGCGTCCAACTCATTCAAGCTAAGACCCGCTTCTTTCAATACTTCGTCCACCATAGGTAGAATTTTCTTCGTATGATCTCGAGGTGCAACTTCTCTACGTACGTACACACGATCATTAACAAGTAATGCAACAGAGCAATTTTCAGTTGCTGTATCTAAGGCAAGAATTTTTGCGCTCATTGAATTCTCTAACTATCTGTTTTTTTATTTAATTTGTGCAAGAAAATCTTGCACGACTGCCAAATCTCGAGTTCTGGGAATTGGCGGTAAACTGGCAAGAAAAACTCCACCATAATCCCGAGTGACCAGCCTGTTATCACAAATGATCAGCACGCCTTTATCTGTTTTATCCCTAATTAAACGCCCCACTCCCTGTTTCAAGGTGATGACAGCGTCTGGCAGTTGAACCTGTGAAAATGGCTGCCCCCCTTTTAACTGACAGTCCTCAATTCTTGCTTTAAGTAGAGGATCATCAGGTGCTGTAAAAGGCAACTTGTCGATAATAACACAGCTGAGGGCATCACCTCTAACATCAATACCTTCCCAAAATGCGCCTGTTGCAACCAGTAAGGCGTTCCCCAGTTCCATAAACTCACTGAGAGTTTTTTGTTTACTGGTTTCTCCTTGCATTAGCACAGGGATTGATAAGCTATTGCGAAACCTTTCAACCAATTCCTTCATCATATTATGAGACGTACAAAGGAAGAAGCATCGACCCTGATTCTTTTCAATCACTGGCCCTAACATAGACGCTAACTTATCCGCCATATTAGGACTATTTGGTTCAGGTAAGTAGCGAGGAACGCACAACTTTGCTTGAGTGTGATAATCAAACGGACTAGCCAAGGCTAACTCAGTATCAGCCTTAATACCAAGCCTAGAGGTAAAGTGTCCAAAGTCTCCGTTTACCCCTAAAGTTGCAGAGGTGAAAATCCAAGCACCTTTTGTTTGTGTAATCTGCTCTTGAAACTTATCAGCGACCGACAAAGGAGTGATATGCAAGCTAAAATGGCGCGGTGTTGTCTCATACCAATATGAGTATCCAGTAATGGAAACATCACACAATCTAACTAGGCGAGCGTGTATCACGCTAGCTCTCTCATACGCTGTGTCAAGGAGCTGACTGCGACCAAGTGCTAATTTTAGTACTTCGATACAAAACTCAAGCGTCTCACGCAAACGCTCAAGATCCCTTTTAATTGCAGCAGACTGTATCGCCTCGCGCCAATTACCTCTATAACCAGGTTCCCCCAACGCAACCCTGAGATCCATTGCACCTTGTAGCAATTTCTCCCCAACTTTTTGTAACTGACGCATGTCTTTAGCTTCAGTGCGATAAGCGATTTCAATATCTTTAGATAATTCTTGGATCTGTCGACTAGACAATGATTGGCCAAAATATTGACTGGCAATATCAGGTAACTGGTGTGCCTCATCAAAAATAAAAACTTCAGCTTCGGGAATAAGCTCACCAAATCCAGTTTCCTTTATCGCTAAATCAGCCAAGAAGAGATGATGATTGACCACAACTACATCGGCATCCATGGCTTTTTTACGAGCTTTGAGAACAAAACAGTCTTGATAGCTGGGGCAGTCTTTTCCCAAACAGTTATCATTGGTTGAAGTGATTATGGAAATTACGGGGCTATCTTCAGCAATATCACTGCATTCACCCAGATCACCACTTTTTGTTTCACTCGACCAAGACCTCACTTTAACCAATTGGCTAAGAAGGTTAGTGTCTGTTCCCTCTCCATGGCTTTCGACCATCTGCCGACTTAAACGATCAAGACATAAATAGTTTGAACGGCCTTTTAACAGAGCAACTCGCCCGCCAAAACCGAGAGCATCAGTCACTAGGGGTAAATCACGGTGAAACAGTTGCTCTTGGAGGTTTTTTGACCCTGTACTGATGATGGTCTTTTTTCCACTTTGCAGCGCTGGAATAAGGTAAGCAAAAGTCTTTCCCGTTCCTGTGCCCGCTTCAATAACCACTTGCTGACTGGATTGAATCGCAGTGGAAACGGCTTCAGCCATCTGTAACTGGGCTTTTCGAGGTTGAAAGCCCTTAATTACTTTACCTAAAGCACCTTCAGCTGAAAAAATTTTTGAAATCATCAAGTAGGAATGTGAATCTGAGATTGGGTAAAAACCGATTATGTCAGGTTAAAGCTCGGGATGCGAATATAAATAGAGCGAACAAATTCACACTCTTTTTCTCAAAAGAGGATGTGAACATTTTACTTTCAGTTACTTAACGTCGATTCAAATAACGCGACAGCCAAGCTGGGCCTTCAAACTCATTTTGGCAATCTGTCATTGCACGAGCAGCTTCACTAGGCGATGCTTTGTTTTCCCACATTTCATTGAGAAGTTCTTCATTAAGCTCTTGATCGCCAATCAGCGCACTCACTCTTTCACAGTACAACTTGCGCGCAAGTAGATCTCTGTCCATATCTACTACCTCTCGGGCTGACATCAGTCAGTTTCTCGACAAATTCACCTAGCCAATCGGTTAACTAGGATTAATGCTTGAAACTGTCACAACATTAGGATAATTGTAGTCGGTATAGTTACAGACCGCTTAATAATTTAGCGCCAAATTTCGGTTTTTCGTCACAAACAACATAATTCACGGAAGTCACATCCCAATGGAAAAGAAAACACTACTTACTCATTGTAAAGATGCACCAGGCCTTATATCAAAAGTAACCAACATCTGTTACAAACATCAGCTCAACATTATTCACAACAACGAATTTGTAGATAATACGAGCGGTCACTTTTTCATGCGTACTGAACTCCAAGGGTACTTCAACGATAGTATACTCCTTGAGGAGTTGGATCAGGCTTTACCTCAAGGGGCGTCACGAAAGTTAGTCGGAGCCAATCGAAAACGTATCGTGATTATGGTGACCAAAGAAGCACATTGCCTTGGCGATATTCTGATGAAAAGTTATGATGGCAGCCTCAATGTTGACATTGCTGCTGTAGTGGGTAATTACGATAGCCTTCAAAGCCTTACAGAGAAATTTGATATCCCTTACCACTATATCTCACACATAGGATTAGATAGGGAAGAACATGAGAAAAAAATGCTTGAGATGATTGATCAATACAACGCAGATTATCTTGTTCTAGCCAAATTTATGCGTGTATTAACACCTTCTTTTGTTGAAAACTATCGCCATAAGATCATTAACATTCATCACAGCTTTCTCCCTGCGTTTATTGGCGCTAGGCCTTACCAACAAGCCTATGATAGAGGCGTAAAGATCATCGGAGCGACCGCTCACTTTGTCACCAACGACCTCGATGAAGGCCCTATAATCAAGCAGGATGTCATACCTGTCGATCATAATTTTAGCGCGCAAGATATGGCGCAAGCAGGACGAGATGTTGAAAAAAGCGTTTTGAGTAAAGCATTAAATAAAGTGGTCAATGACCACGTGTTTGTGATGGGGAATAAAACCGTCATACTTTAATATATACACGGGAGGACCTTAAATAAAGGCCTTCCCGCTCAACTCTAATTTACAACTTTATCGCCAGCTCTACTCCTTGACGAATTGCCCTAACTGCGTCCAGTTCTCCAGCGTGATCCGCCCCGCCAATAATGTGGAGTTTATCGCCCATTTGTTGCCATTTGTCTTCAAATGGCCTGACAGACTCTTGACCAGCACATATGATGACCTTATCGACTTCAAGTAGTTGGTGGTTGTTGTTACAGGTAATATGCAAACCTTGCTGATCAATTTTGTCATAACTCACACCGCCAAGCAGGTTTACCCCTCTTTTCTCCAACGTTCGCTTGTGAATCCAGCCCGTTGTTTTTCCTGGACCTTTACCCACTTTTCCTGCGCGGCGCTGAAGAACCCAGACATCTTTTTCAGTATGAGAATCTGGATATGGAAACAAACCTCCTGGATGAGAAATATCTTTATCTATTCCCCAATCATGAAGCCAATCATCGAGGTTATGACCAGATGGCTCTGTCAACATGGTAGCCACATCAACACCAATACCACCAGCGCCCACAATCGCTACTTTTTCTCCGACATAAGCTTTCTCTTTGATCAATGTTTGGTAATCGATAACTTTCTCAGGGTTTTCAACTCCTTCGATCTTTACCTTACGTGGCTCAACGCCAGAGGCCATCACCACCTCATCATACTCAGCAAGCAAATCAAAATTGGCCTCTGTTTCAAGGTGAAGTTTTACACCCGTTTCATCGATTTGATTTGCAAAATATCGAATCGTCTCTCGAAACTCTTCTTTTCCTGGGATCTGCATAGCGAGGCGGAACTGTCCACCAATTCGATCGTTTCTTTCAAATAAATCAACATGGTGACCTCGCTTGGCTAAGGTCGTAGCACAGGATAGCCCAGCTGGTCCAGCTCCAACGACAGCAATATTTTTTGGCGAGCTGGTGGGAGTGACTCTGAGCTCATCTTCACGGCAAGCAAGCGGATTGACTAAACAGCTTGCCCTCTTACCTTTGAAAACATGGTCTAAACAAGCTTGATTGCATCCAATGCAAGTGTTGATTAAATGAGCCTGTTCATTTTCCGCTTTCACTACGAAATAGGGATCAGCCAAGAACGGACGTGCCATTGACACCATATCTGCATGACCGCTAGATAAAATACGCTCTGCTTCTTGCGGAGTGTTTATACGATTGCATGTCACTATGGGAACAGAGACATGTGGACGAACCTTTTCCGTTACCCAAGTAAAAGCACCACGTGGCACTTGCGTCGCAATTGTAGGAATGCGCGCCTCATGCCAACCAATCCCAGAGTTGATTATAGTCACTCCCGCTTTCTCTAGCTCTTTTGCTAGAATGACTACTTCATCAAACGTGCTGCCTTCTTCGACTAAGTCCAGCATTGATAGACGAAAAATGATAATAAACTCTTTCCCAACCGCTTGTCGCATCGCTCGGACAATCTCTAGTGGGAAGCGAATACGATTCTCATATTTACCCCCCCAATCATCGTATCTAGTGTTGGTTCGCTTACAGATAAATTGATTAATTAGGTATCCTTCTGAGCCCATAATCTCAACCCCATCATAACCGGCAGATTGGGCAAGTACGGCACTATTAGCAAAAGCTGCAATAGTTTTCTTTATTTGCCGATCACTCATTTCACTCGGAGCAAAGCGAGCAATGGGCGCTTTGATAGCAGATGAACTTTGAGAAAAGGGGTGCATTGCATAACGACCAGCATGCAAAAGTTGAAGCGCGATTTTGCCGTCATGCTTATGAACAGACTCAGTGACGATTTTGTGGGCTTTAGCGTGTTTTGGCTTGCTAAACTCAGCACTAAACGGATGGAGTCTGCCCCGTAAATTGGGAGAAAAGCCTCCTGTTACAATCAGACCAACACCACCCTTTGCACGCTCGGCATAAAAAGAAGCCAGTTTTCCCAGCCCCTCTTTATGTTCTTCAAGGCCAGTATGCATAGAGCCCATCAAGACTCGATTTCTAATCTGAGTAAATCCTAAATCCAAGGGCTTTAACAAATTTGGGTACATAGCAGACATCACTTTATTATCTTATTCTGGTCTGACCACAATAGATTTGACTGCGATTAAAATCAAACAAGTGTTTACATTTTTGTAACACCGATCAATCTTGTAGTTGTTCAAGTATACTAGTTTAAGTAGGATGTATATCTACTCACACTTTTATGCTCAAGCGTATCTAGATTTATACCTGCGCACGTGCGCAGTGGAGCCAGAATGAAAAAAATATTCAAGTATATTGGCATGATTTTCAAAGGCTTTTGGAAAGCCATCACCTTTGTTCGCCTTGCTTTAGTGAACCTCATATTCCTAATTACACTCGGACTCTTGTATTTCATATACTCAACCGGTGGTTCGGTGACACCGAGCGTTGCTCAAAAATCAGCACTCGTTCTCAATATTTCGGGCCCAATAGTGGAACAATCTCGCTACGTGAACCCCATGGATTCAGTTGCGGGTTCTCTATTTGGTGAAGATATACCAAGCGAGAATTTGCTATTTGATATAGTAGACACCATTCGCCATGCGAAAGATGACGATAAAATTACAGGAATTGTGCTGGCTCTTGGTAACATGCCAGAAACTAACTTAACTAAGCTTCGATACATAGCTAAAGCACTTAACGAATTCAAAGCTTCCGGCAAGCCCGTTTACGCTGCTGGCGATTTCTACAATCAGAGCCAATACTACCTTGCCAGTTACGCAGATAAAATTTACCTTGCTCCAGATGGTGCAGTACTCATCAAAGGTTACAGTGCCTATTCAATGTACTACAAAACACTATTAGAAAAGCTTGATGTAAATACGCATGTTTTCCGTGTTGGCACCTATAAGTCAGCTATTGAACCATTCGTACGTGACGATATGTCAAAAGCCGCAAAAGAGTCAGCCTCACGTTGGCTTGGACAACTTTGGGGTGCTTATGTCGATGATGTAGCAACCAATCGCCAGGTTTCAAAACAAACACTAAACCCGAGCATGAAAGAGTTTTTGGCCCAGTTAGAGGAGCAAGATGGTGACCTTGCAGGTCTATCTCTTGAGCTTGGGTTGGTAGATGAGCTTGCTACTCGTCAACAAGTAAGAGCCGACTTAGTTGAAGTGTTTGGCTCTAATGGAGAAGATAGTTATCAGCATGTCGATTACTATCAATATATGACTACCCTAAAACCTGAGTTTGATTCTGCAAAAGATGACATCGCTGTCGTCGTTGCAAGTGGTGCCATTATGGATGGCTCACAACCACCAGGTACAGCAGGCGGTGACACAGTTTCAGCGCTTCTTCGTCAAGCTAGAAATGATGATAACGTCAAAGCGGTGGTATTGCGTGTTGACAGCCCAGGTGGCAGTGCATTCGCATCCGAAGTAATACGTAACGAAATACAGGCGCTAAGGGAAGCTGGTAAACCGGTCGTCGCATCTATGTCAAGCTTGGCTGCGTCTGGTGGATATTGGATCTCTATGAGTGCAGATAAAATAGTCGCCCAACCGACAACACTGACTGGCTCAATTGGTATTTTCAGTGTAATTACTACTTTCGAAAAAGGGCTAAAAAAGTTAGGAGTCTATACAGATGGTGTTGGCACTTCTCCTTTTTCAGGTGTTGGTGTAACAACTGGCTTATCCAAAGGAGCAAGCGATGCATTTCAACTCGGGATTGAACATGGATATCATCGTTTTGTTAATCTAGTCAGTGAAAACAGAAATATCGATATCAATAACATGGATAAGATAGCTCAAGGCCGTGTATGGACAGGGCAAGACGCAGAAAAGTTTGGTTTAGTCGACCAAATGGGGGACTTTGATGACGCAATAGCCTTAGCTGCCGAGCTCGCCAAGTTAGATGATTACAACTTATATTGGGTTGAAGAACCACTGACACCAGCCCAAGAATTTATTCAAAACTTAATGAGTGAAGTGAAGGTCAAACTTGGTCTAGATGTTTACGCTCTTATTCCTCACACATTAAGGCCTGCAGCAACTCAAATAATTCAAGATACAAGCCTATTGAGCAGCTTTAACGATCCTAAAGGTCAGTATGCGTTTTGTTTGAATTGCCAAGTTAACTAAGTAATATCCAACACAGCTATAGCGCCTATATCAGAAATATAATATATAGGCGCATTTTCTAGCCACCTTTAGAGTATTTTCACTTCCTGATTTAAATCTATCGACTTCTCACCTATCTATCAGCTAAATCTCTGGAACAATTTATTTTATCATGTATGATGCGCACATATAAAAAAGCAAAAATTTAGTTTATATAATAGCTCCACTATCTAATAGAATTGACAATTTAATCACTAGGATAACAATTAAATAAATTATTTCTCGTCTATAGTTGAGACAAAAATAATTCAGCGATTGTTATAAAAAATTAAAGAAAAGACTAAATTCATAAGGGGTACAAGGCTGTCATTAACGTGGAAACAGAGAGCTAGTGCTGTTCTTGGTAATGCGATGGAGTACTACGATATTGCGGTATTTGCGTCAATATCTATGTATATTTCTCAGCTATTTTCAAACCAAGGAATTGAACATTCGGAATTTATCGTATGGGCGGTATTTGCATTAAGATTCTTAATTCGTCCCATTGGTGGTGTTGTCATTTGTCGCTATGCCGCACAGTATGGGCGAAAAAAGGCCTTGGTTTTCTGTAATCTACTTACAGGTTGTGCGACTGTCTCTATGGCTTTAGTCCCAGTTGAAACTGTTGGCCAGTATGTAGTGGTTATATTCTTAGTGCTACAAATGCTCCAAGCATTTAGTTTTGGCGGAGAATATCCAACCCTGTTTAACTACCTTTTGTATGATGCAAAGAAATCTGAGCGTTCTAGAATCAGCAGTCTAATTGTATCTAGCTCAATTTCAGGCGTTATCATATCACTGCTAATCGTTGCTGGGTTAGAACACTTCCTTAGTCAAGAGCAAATGATGACTTGGGGTTGGAGAATACCGCTATTTATCGGTGTTATAAATATTATCGTCAGTCTATATCTTCGTCTTTCTTTGCCGGAGTTACCAAAAGCTGGAAAAATAGCGACTCAAGCTAACTATAAAGTTATTACAAAAGTTTTCTGTTTATCCGTTCTTGCCGGGGTCATATTCTACGTACAAAACTTAGCAAGTGGCATTTTAGGTAAAGCCATGAATATTGAGAATCTAGCATTAATAAACTCTTCGATCTTGGTTTTATTGATATTTACATTCTCATTTATTGTAGATAAATACTTTTCTACCAAACAAGCCTTTAAGTTTGGTGCCATAGCCATGTTGTTTTCCGCTATCCCGCTCTTTGCACTGCTTGGCTCTGAGCAATTTGTTTTGCAAGCATGTGCTGTTTTAGGTATTAGTGCTTTATCTGCCGTTATATTGGGCAATACAGTAGCCGTACTTTGGCAGCATTCAGAAAACCACATTACAAGTCTAGGGGTGGGTTACAATATTGCGTTATCTATCTTTGGCGGCCTTACACCACTTATCGTGACTGAGGCGATGGAACACGGTTCAGCCTACGTGGGTTTATATCTAGCAATAGCTTCAATACCCTGCTTGCTAGTACTTTTTCTCACAGATACAAGGCCAGAGCTTTCTCCTACATAGGAGTACAAGAAAAGCTTGTGAATGCAGACTCAGAATACTAGTTTCCGAGTCTGTATCGATTTCCCAATTTATAACGTTATACTCTCGATTTCTTGTAAAAGCGTTTCTTTCTTGAAAGGCTTGGGTAAATATGCATCCATACCGGAATCAAAACAACGACGAATATCATCATCTATCACACTCGCTGTCAGCGCAATAATGGGCGTCTTAGACAGACCAGAGAACCGCTCATATTCTCGAATCTTTTGTGCCGCTTCAAATCCATCCATCACCGGCATCATGCAGTCCATTAGAATAATATCAAAATTGCTATCTTGCGCATATTTTTCCACCGCTACCTGTCCATTTTCCGCGATTTCAAACTGATAACCCGCTTTACTCAGGATTATTGACGCAACTTGTTGATTAACATTGTTATCCTCGACCAACAAAATGCGTCCTAAATAATCAGATAAAGATTCGCTAGGTACCTTAGTCATACCTTTAGGCTCTGCCTCTAATTTTTTTGGTTGTCTTCGCGTGGGAACCTGAGGTACAAATGCTGACAGTTTTTCTCTGAGAACATCTGCTTTAAATGGCTTAGCTAGGTAATCATCCATACCGACATCAAAACACTTTTGAATGTCTTCATCCACTACGCTAGCAGTAAGTGCAATAATAGGGACAAGGCGGTCTCGGTTTTCCTCTCGCTCTAATTGACGGATCTTCTCTGTTGCTTCAAATCCATCCATGACTGGCATCATGCAATCCATAAGTATCAACGCATAGTTATGTTTCTTAAACATTTCTAAAGCCTGCTGACCATTTTCAGCAAGATCAAAACTATAACCGGATTTCTCAACATGAATTGTCGCAATCTTTCGGTTAACCTCATTATCATCAACCACCAATACCTTGTTGATGTTAACGTCTTCTTTAGTTGTTTTTAGCGTTTCAATAGAAGATTGAGCAAAGCTATGTTCCAATCGCTCTATCAACTTCACCAAGCGCTGGCCTAGTAAAGGCTGGGTAATTACAGCGCCAACGCTTTCTCCAAAATCAAACTGTTGGCTGTGTAGGTGCTTTATTAAACATACATTTTTGCCCAAATCATGAATATGACGAAAGATACTCTCACTTTGAGCTGCCATGTTAGGTCTAGTTTCGACGTAGATAACAATAACATTATCTTTCTCATATACCCATTCAGGTAAGTGGTCCAGCCCCGTTACAGATTGGTAAACGGGCGCATGGTAGAAGTTTAAAGATTCACATAACTGATCTTGCTGAGCTTTGTCATCACAGACCAAACATAACGGACTGATTCGTGAGATATTCTTGGAATCATAACCCAATTGGGCAATGGGTAGACAGAGTTCAAAGAAAAAGCGGCTACCCTGACTTTTTATTGACTCTAAGCGAATTTCCCCCCCCATAAGTTCAACCAATTGGGTACTGATAGCTAGCCCGAGCCCTGTACCACCAAATTGTCGCGTTGTAGATTCATCTTCTTGAACAAAAGGCTCGAAAATTTTCTTTTGCTGCTGCTCATCAATCCCTATTCCTGAATCTTGTACAGAAAACTCCACAACAGCATTTGTATCTTCCACCTTCTTAGTGGTTACGCAAAGATGCACCTCACCCTGATCAGTAAACTTCACAGCATTAGACATAAAATTCATCAATATTTGGCGCAATCGATGATCGTCAACCATCAGACAATAAGGCGTATTTGCAGTCACCGTTACTTTTAGCTCAACTTGTTTTTCTTGGGCCTTGGGTGAAACAATTGATGCGATATCATAAATCGATTCTCTTATATTGGTAGCATTGGGGCTAATGACAAGCATTCCAGATTCAACCTTAGAGAAATCTAAAATATCATTAATGAGATTGAGTAATAGATGAGATGACGTCTCAATAGTACCTACGTAGTCACGTTGGATGGCTGTTAATGAAGTATCAGAAAGGACCTCTGAAATACCTATCACACCATTAAGGGGGGTTCGAATTTCATGTGACATATTTGCCAGAAAGCTACTTTTAGCCTTACTGGCCTTAATCGCATCATCTTTTGCTTTTTCTGCACTTTCTCTGGCTTGGTTAAGCTGATAATAATGGTTTTCAATCACATCGCTAGAGTGATTAAACCTGTCTGCCAAGTTGGTAATCTCGTCTCTAAACCATGCATGAGGAAGCAAAATTTTATTCGGAGCTTGGTCATTTTCACTACTGCTGACGGTTTTCTCCATCACATTTATCCGCTTGATGACAAAAAACCATGTGAAGGCAAGAACACTTGCCACTAATAGCACAATACGAATACTTTCTGCAAAAAGGATATGAACAAACTGTAACCACAAGCTATCGTAGGTAGGCGTGAGATCCGATTGAATAATCAAATTTCCCAAAACATAACTCTTGCCACTCAATTGGTATTCCAGTGGCCATACTTGTGTTATGGCATTATCATCTAGTCTCTGCCCTCTCTCGATGACTGACTCTTTATCATTCCATATGTTGGCGTAATCTACACCTGGTAACGTCAACAGCCCTTCGATCTGAGATTTAAGAAGCGCTCTATCTTCTACCCATAAACTACTGGTAATGCTTGATAGCTGGCTTACCTTTATGTTTGATAGAGCATTGTTGATATGGCTTATATCAAGTTGGAATCTATGATACAGACTGTAACTCGTGGTCGTCAGGGCAAGAAATACACTAATAATGGTGACGGCGAAGAGTAGCTTTTTATTAATACTCAAGTATCGACGCTTGCCTTTCATATGAAACCTAGCTCTTATTTTATCTGATCTCAAATAAGGATAGTCGGATGTACGAAAAGTGTGAAGTGTTGCGGAAACTTCATCAGTCACCAAAGTGTTTTTCGCTCAAGGAATGACTAGATAACAACAAAGAAGGCTAGGTAGCCAGTACCCTTTGCGGTACTGGCTTATTGTTCTGAATTAGGGTTACTTTTGCTTGGCGTAAGGGTTTAAGTTCATCTCGTTAACAATATAACTAACGGCTCTCTGAGCTCGCACACTATTACCAAACTCATCAAGCGGTGGTGATACTACACCAATGGCCATTTTTCCCGGTATAATGGCAATAAAACCACCACCCACACCACTTTTTGCTGGCACTCCCGTTTCATAAAACCAACTACCTGAATTGTCATAGACACCAGACATAACCATTGACGATAATATGTTTGGTACATAGTCACCATTTAGTATTTTTTTATGTGTCAGTGGGTGTGAACCATAATTAGCGAGAACCGACCCCATCACCGCCAAGTCATGAGCGGTGACATTAACTGAACACTGCTTGGTATAAGTGGTCACTGCATCAAGAGGGCTGGTGCCCAGTCTTCCATATGAATCAAGCAGGAAAGCAATACCAAGATTGCGCTTGTTATCTTCCATTTCCGACTGCAATACATCATTATTGATTTTGAGCTTTTTACCTGCAAAATTGTCCAAATTACCCTTAATCATCTTCCAACGATCAATTTCATTTTGAGTCGTTAGCCAACTCACTGTAGAAATAGCGCCAGCATTAACGTAAGGGTTAGATGGAGAGCCTTGCTGATTTTCAATCGCCAAAACAGAGTTAAAGGGCATTCCTGTAGGTTGAACCCCTATGGTCTCCTCAACAAAATCCGGCCCTTTATCCTTCATTAACAACGCTAGAGTAAAAACTTTTGAAACAGACTGTATAGAAACTGGTGCGTCATAATCTCCAAATTCACATACGCGTCCATCTGTAGTTACAACTGAGATACCGAAGGTTTTTGGGTCAACAGACTCCAGCGCCTTGATATAAGCAGCATTATTACCAGAATTTAAGCTCCTAAATTTAAGGTAAGCCGCCTGTGCAGCAGCGCAAACTTGGTTGTCTTCTCGCTGACTTGCAAACGAGGGAGCTGTAAATAAAAAAATAAGTAAAGAAGAAAACAATAAAAATTGTCTATGCATACAAAGCCTCGATATACAAGCTAGTTGAACTGCAATTTAGGTAGTGATGAAAATAAGCATTACGCTCATATAGTTCACCAAGAAAGATAATAGCAAAACTTAGCGCATATCATTTTATAAACAACCAAGTCGTCAAAGTAATTGGTCATACCAGTACTCTTACGAGCTTAAACTAGTTTAGGTGTTCTCCTCCATACAAAGCGTTAAATATGATTATAGGGCTTTACTTCCGTCTGCTTAATTGACAATTAAACAGATAAAAGCAAATAGATGAGGAGCTACCTACTTTTCCTTGGCTTATATTAATATATAATCCCACGCTCTGTTCCCCTACAATTGACTGGTTTTTAAGCTATGGCAAGAAAACATATTTATATCGCTTATACTGGCGGAACCATCGGAATGAAAAAGTCTGATGATCACGGATACGTTCCTGTGGCAGGTTTTATGGAAAAACAGCTAGCAAGTATGCCGGAGTTCCAACGTCCCGAAATGCCCAAATTTACTATCCATGAATATGCCCCTCTAATCGATTCATCAGATATGACTCCAAAAGATTGGCAGCAAATCGCAGATGATATTCGAAGCAATTACGATAAATACGATGGATTTGTCATCTTACACGGCACTGATACCATGGCTTACACGGCATCAGCTTTGTCATTTATGCTTGAAAACTTATCAAAACCTGTGATTGTAACAGGATCCCAAATCCCATTAGCAGAGCTTAGATCTGATGGCCAAGCCAATTTGCTTAATGCTCTCCACCTAGCGGCGAACTACCCAATTAATGAGGTCACGCTTTTCTTCAATAATAAGCTAATGCGCGGTAATCGAAGCACTAAGTCACACGCAGATGGTTTTAATGCATTTACGTCTCCGAACCTATCTCCCCTTTTAGAAGCTGGTATCAATATCCAAATCGGTAACGATGTTGTGGTAGATGAAAAAGCGACAGGAGCATTTACAGTACACGACATTACACCACAGCCGATTGGTGTGATCACCATGTATCCTGGGATCTCACACGAGGTGATTCGAAACACCTTGCTACAACCTGTTAATGCGATGATTTTGCTTACATTTGGCGTAGGTAATGCCCCGCAAAACCCAGAGCTTTTGTCTCACCTCAAAGATGCATCGGAGCGTGGTGTTATCGTAGTCAATCTTACCCAATGCTTGGCAGGTAAAGTTAACATGGGGGGCTATGCCACAGGCTGCGCTCTAGCTGAAGCAGGTGTGATCAGTGGATATGACATGACACCAGAAGCTGCATTGGCAAAGCTTCACTATCTACTCAGCCAAAATCTCAGTTATGAGCAAGTAAAAGCGCAGATGCAGCAAGTGTTAAGAGGCGAAATGTCTATTTAATTATTAGCCACTTTGGCAAAGCATATGAAATAAGCCGATGAGTTATCGGCTTTTCAATAAATTGATCTGATAAGTTTAAGTCTGCTTGTTCGCTCGGACCATTCGGTTCATGATGTGGCTTTAAAAACAGATGGGCCTAAATATGCACATAGACATCCAAATATGGGTTTGGCTAATACTCGCAATTTCAATTGCAGCGGCTTTTCTCAAGGTAAACAAAGCTTCGTCGATTCTTCTAACCATTGTTATGCTTGGTGGCCTATATTATGGGGTTGTAACGCCCGTTGGCTTTATACTGGTTAGCACGTTTTTTACAACTCTTTACTTCTTAAGAAGCAAAACATGGATACCTTCAACAACCCTATCTGCTTTTGCAGTTATCTGTTGTGTAGCTCTTTTCCTTCATCTAGTTCCTGGCTTTAATAACCCCCAGGTACTAGAAAAAGTTCAAGCAGGTCCTCTCAGTGCAGACTTCAATATGTACATGAATTTGGACAAGCCACTCGCATTTTTTGCACTACTATGCATTTTCCCACACTTGTTAGGCAAACCACAGCAACCTAATTATCGCGGGTTATTGATTGTTTGTACCTTGCTTTTTGCTCTACTACCCATAGCATCGCTACTTGGTGCTATCGAGCCGGAATTGACCCTACCATCTTGGTGGTGGTTATTTGCATTTAACAACCTAATGTTTACCTGTGTCGCCGAGGAAGCCCTATTTAGAGGCTTTATTCAGCAAAAACTGACGGATACATTTGGCTTATACATTGCTCTCGTCACGACGAGTGTGTTATTCGGTGCCGCTCATTTCTCAGGTGGTCCGCTACTGATATTATTTGCAACACTCGCAGGACTTGGCTACGGATTGGTTTTTCATCTAACCGGAAGGCTATGGGCTGCCGTTCTCATTCACTTCTTATTTAACTTTAGCCACTTGGTTTTTTACACATACCCTATCTTGCGAGGATAATGATACAAAAAAGCCAGCACTTAGGCTGGCTTTGGGTTGAATGTTGCTCTTACCCTATGTGGGTTACACCACCCATATACTTCTGCAGTACGGCAGGAATAGCAATACGACCATCGGCTTCTTGGTTGTTTTCCAAAATCGCCACCATAGTGCGACCGACAGCCAAACCTGAACCGTTTAATGTGTGTAACAGTTCTGGTTTTTTCTCACCTTTACGACGAAAACGAGCTTGCATACGACGAGCTTGGAAATCCCAAGTATTCGAACAAGATGAAATTTCACGGTATGTCTCTTGTGCTGGAACCCAGACTTCTAGATCATAGGTTTTACGAGCGCCAAAGCCCATATCACCAGTACATAAAATAACTTTACGATAAGGAAGCTCTAGCATTTGCAGTACTTTTTCAGCGTGTCCAGTTAGCTCTTCTAAAGCTGCCATTGAATCTTCTGGCTTGGTAATTTGAATCAGTTCAACCTTATCAAACTGATGCATACGGATAAGTCCACGCGTATCACGGCCATACGAACCTGCTTCAGAACGGAAACATGGCGTATGTGCCGTCATCTTAATCGGCAAATCTGCTTCATCAACTATGGTGTCTCTCACCATATTGGTTACTGGCACTTCCGCTGTAGGAATAAGAGAGAGCTTACGTGGTTCTTCATCGTTAACTTTTTCAGTTAATGGCTCGGTATGGAAAAGCTCTTCGCCAAACTTAGGTAACTGTCCTGTACCATATAAGCTGTCGGAATTAACCAAATAAGGTACATAAACTTCTGTATAGCCATGCTCTTCTGTGTGTAAATCAAGCATAAACTGGGCGATAGCACGGTGAAGACGCGCAAATTGCCCCTTCATTACTATGAATCGTGCACCAGTAATTTTTGTTGCGCAGGCAAAATCAAGGCCACCGCCCATCTCGCCCAAATCTACATGATCTTTAACCTCAAAATCATAAGACTTGGGTTCACCCCAGCGCGACACTTCAACATTATCATTTTCGTCTTTACCAGCTGGCACTTCATCATCAGGTAAGTTAGGAACCGACAAAGTAATATATTCCAACTTATTCTGGATCTCTGCGAGCTGTACTTTTTTAGCTTCAAGATCACTGCCAAGTGTACCTATCTGCTTTTTAATCTCTTCTGCACCTTCTTTGTCTCCTGCTGCCATTTTCTGGCCTATCTGCTTGGAGATCGAATTACGACTGGATTGTAAATTTTCAACTTCGACTTGGATCGACTTACGTTGATCTTCAAGTGTACGGATTGTCTCTACGTCTAGCTTATAGCCACGACGCGCCAGTTTTTCAGCTGTATCATCCAGCTCTGTACGAAGTAATTTAGAATCCAGCATTGTTAATCCTATGCTTTGGTGTAGTGAAATTGACGCTTAAACATCGTGCCCAAGCGCTTTGGTAATTAGCCTGACAAATGTATCCAAAAAAGAGGCTTATTCATAGCGCTTTTGTGGGCTTTTTGCATCTAAACTTGCTAGATAATCTAACTTTTCCGCAATTTTTACCTCTAAGCCTCGATTTTTCGGAAGGTAATAGCGTGTATCCTGCATTTCTTGAGGGAAGTAATTCTCACCGGCCGCATAAGCTCCGGCTTCATCATGGGCGTAACGATACTCTTCACCATAACCAAGATCTTTCATTAATCCGGTTGGAGCATTACGCAGATGAGCAGGAACTTCGTACTCAGGCTGATTATGAGCATCTTGAAGTGCTTGCTTCCAAGCCGTATATACCGCATTACTTTTTGGAGCACAGGCCAAATAGACAATAGCTTGCGCAATCGCTCTTTCTCCTTCTGCTGGGCCAACTCGAGCAAAACAATCCCAAGCAGATAAAGCCACTTGCATTGCCCTTGGGTCGGCATTGCCAATGTCCTCTGATGCAATTGCCAGCAAACGGCGAGCAATGTATAAAGGGTCACAACCAGCTGCAATCATTCTTGCAGACCAATAAAGCGCCGCATCAGGATCTGAACCTCGAATCGATTTATGTACTGCAGAAATTAAGTCGTACCAAATATCGCCTTTGTTATCAAAACGAGATACCTTCTCTCCTGCCACTTCAGCGAGCAGTGGTAAGGTTATCTGCTTGACTCCTTGCTCATCCTCAGTCGCCATGTCATAGAGTAGCTCCAGATAGTTCAGCGACATACGAGCATCGCCATTAACCAATTCAGATAGACGATCAAGTACGTTATCAGCAAAGTGAGCTTTGAATTTACCCAAGCCCAACTCTTCATCATTAATGGCTTGCTCAAGTGTTTGATAAATATCCTGCACTGATAGAGAGGTAAGCTTATACACGCGGGCGCGCGATAGCAGGGCGTTATTCAATTCAAATGATGGATTCTCTGTCGTCGCACCAATAAAAGTAATGGTGCCATCTTCAATGTGAGGCAAAAAAGCATCTTGCTGAGATTTGTTAAACCGGTGAACTTCGTCAACAAACAAGATGGTGCGAAGTCCGGCTGCTTGGTGCTCACGCGCTTTCTCAATCGCCAAACGTATATCTTTAACACCCGAAGTAACAGCAGATAAGCGCTCTACTTCTGCATGAGCATAATTGGCCGAAATTTCAGCCAAAGTCGTCTTTCCTGTACCTGGAGGTCCCCAAAGGATCATAGAATGCAGATGTCCAGACTCAAGAGCACGGCGCAGGGGCTTACCTTCCGCTAAGATATGTCGCTGCCCAATATACTGCTCAAACCTTGTTGGGCGCATTCTTGCGGCAAGCGGCCGAAAGTCCTCTTGCCCTGTAAAGTCCAAACAATAATTACTCATTGCTATTTCCTTTGATCATCAACCTCAACCCCTTTAGGAATGGTAAAAGTGAAAAGATCGGCGCTCGGTTTAGATAAACTGACATTGTTAAATTTGAAGTCACTTCTCTGGCCATCTTGTTCAACAATACTAAAACCTTTTACCGCTCCTTTTTTATCAATTTCAAGCTTGAAGCTGCCTTGGTTGCTATCAACTGAGGTTGGAATTAATGTAAAGAAATCACCTTGCTGGGAAACTTTATAGCTATCCCAATCACTGGGTTTGTTACGAGTCAGCAACACGAACGGTGTTTGCTCTGTGGCTTGTTCCTGTGAGTAAATACTTACCTGCTCTATAAACGGGCTGTAGTACCACAATGACTTTCCATCAGATACCAACACATTTTCATCAGGCGAAATGGTTTCCCAGCGAAACAAACTTGGTCTAGAAATATCTACTTTTCCAGCACCTTTAGTTAACACATCGCCTTCTGGGCTAATTAACTGCTGGGTAAAATCAGCGCTAAAGCCTTCTGACAGTTGCAGCCTTTTACTTAGCTCGTCTTTAGGTGCTGCAAACACAGAAAAACTCAGCAAAAATAGTACAGCAAATTTTTTCATTCTTTTATCCTATTAAGTCGACACTACAACTTTACATCTTGATATCAGGATGTTTGACCAATTTCGGTTAACTTTGTTCTATTGTCCACAACACTGTTTAAATTTTTTCCCGCTACCACACGGGCACTGATCATTACGGCCCACACCTTTAAATGGATTGAGTGACTGCGCTTTCGCACCTAACATGATTTCATCTGCAGCAAGTGCTACTTCATTGATCATTAAATCAAGCTGCGGAACTAAATCATTTAACGAGGGTGGAGAGTCAACGCCAGCGGCTTTCATCTCCGCTTGAGTCTTACTTTCATCAATAGCCAACATCAATGCCGTGAGCAAAGCTTGAAGCATTCTTAATGAGCCATCGACAATATTCGCTTCATGCCACTGTGGCTCCACTTGGGGCCACATGGTCATAAAACCTTCTGCAAAATCCGCCAACTGCTCATCCTTTTGAGAAGCATCAAGCAATGACAACAACGAATACTCATTGCGTTTTAAATAAGCATATTGCTTGTGAATATGCTGCTCAACCTCAGCTTTAGCGTTAGGCGTATGGTTAGGAAGTACCTCTGACAGCCATAGTTCAGGATCCAATGGTTTTGTCGCTAGGTTGGCCGCAAGGATCACGCCCTCGATGAAAATTTCAGATTCTTCGGATTCAAGTTTTAATAATGGATAAGTCATGCACGTACTTCAGAAGTCATAATAGCTTGGACCATTATAACCTGACCAAATGACAGCGGTCACTGTTGTCTTTACCGCTAAAGCATATTAGCAAGTTTAAAGTTAACCTATAGATAAGTCTCTCAGGTAATTAGACATCTTGCTGGGAAATCTCTAAAATCACGCCTCCTGACCAAGAGACATTGTTTATGCGAGTAGTTTTAGGCCCTATGGAGGGCGTTTTAGACCATTTAATGCGAGAGATCTTAACCGATATAAACGACTATGACCTTTGTGTCACTGAGTTTGTTCGTGTTGTTGATCAATTACTGCCTGAACATGTTTTCTACCGTTTGTGCCCTGAGCTAAAGCAAGGGTCTAAAACTAAGTCAGGAGTGCCGGTTCATATTCAGCTACTAGGACAAGATCCGCATTGGATGGCCGAAAACGCCGTCAGAGCTGCAGAACTTGGTGCTAAAGGTGTTGATATTAACTTTGGTTGTCCAGCAAAACTGGTCAACAAAAGTAAAGGCGGCGCAGCATTACTGCAACACCCTGACCTCGTTCATCACGTCGTTAGAGCCTGTCGAAACGCACTTCCATCGCATGTTCCACTGAGCGCAAAGATTCGCTTGGGATGGGATGACCCTAACGACTGCTTTGAGATTGTTGATGCAATACAAAGCGCGGGCGCTGACGAGCTTACAGTGCATGCTCGGACTAAAACAGGCGGATACAAAGCCAGTGAAATAAAGTGGTCTTATATCAATGAAATCCGCCAGCGCTTTGACATTCCTCTCATCGCAAATGGTGAAATATGGAATTATCAAGACGGGCAAGCTTGCATTGAAACCACAGGTGTCGATTCTCTTATGGTTTGTCGCGGTGCGTTTAATGTCCCCAACTTAGGTAATGTGGTCAAGTACAACCAAACTGCAATGCCTTGGCAAGATGTTATCAAGCTATTACTGCTTTATTCTCAATACGAAATGAAAGGTGACAAAGGGCTTTACTATCCCAATCGTGTCAAACAGTGGTTTTCTTACCTGCGTCAAGAATACCCTCAAGCAAACGAGTTGTTTCGAGAAATAAGGACTTTCAATAAAGTAGCGCCTATTGTTGCACGGATAAAGGAATACCAAAGCGCCGAACCCGCAGCTTAGTTTTAACTAGTTGAGAAGGAGACTATCATCCGACAGCTCCTCTCCTTTAACGTGAGAAAACATATCGAGTAAGTCTGTAACCTGTAAATTGGCTCTTTGCTCACCCACAACGTCGAGAACAATTTCGCCTTGATGCATCATCACAGTGCGATCGCCACATGCTAGAGCATCTTTCATTGAATGGGTTACCATGATCACAGTCAATTGAAACTCACTCACAAGAGTTTTGGTGAGTTCGATAACAAACACCGCCATTCTGGGGTCAAGCGCAGCAGTATGCTCATCAAGGAGCAAAATCTTGCTATCAGCTAACGTAGCCATAACAAGGCTCACAGCTTGCCGCTGCCCTCCAGAAAGTAAACCAATGCTATCGCCCAATCGGTCTTCCAAACCAAGTCCAAGAATACTTATTCGCTCTTGGAAAATTTTACGCCTTTGGCTAGATAGAGCAGGTGCCCAGCCTCGCTTTTTCCCTCGCATATACGCCAGCGCCATGTTTTCTTCAATCGATAACTCAGCGCAAGTCCCCGCTAAAGGATCTTGAAATACTCTCGCACACTGCCTTGCTCTTTCATGAACCGC
The DNA here is from genome assembly GCF_022347625.1 of Vibrio sp. Of14-4. Taxonomy (NCBI): domain Bacteria; kingdom Pseudomonadati; phylum Pseudomonadota; class Gammaproteobacteria; order Vibrionales; family Vibrionaceae; genus Vibrio; species Vibrio sp. Of14-4. The sequence continues at coordinate 114,150 of NZ_JAKRGI010000006.1, forward strand.
TTGTTTAGTCACATCTAAACCATTAAGGACAACATTTCCTTGGATAATTGGTGTCTCACCAGTCACAGCGCCAAGTAAAGTCGACTTGCCCGCCCCATTGGAACCAATTACTGTTAGAAATTGGCCTTTTTCAACCAAAAGTGACACTCCCTTAAGCGCGGGGTTTTCCAATATAGTTCCACGGTTAAATATGACGTTGATATTATTTAGCTCTACCACACACCATCTCCAGAAGGCTACTTTAGCCCTTTATCGCTTAACTACAGAGTCCAATTTTTTCGCACGAATATACGCTTTTAGTTTGGGCGCAATTAAGGCTACTGCCACCAGCACAGCAGTTACAAGGTTAAGATCAGAAGCCTGTAGGCCAAATAGCCCTGAACTAAGCGCAAAAGCGACAGCAAGGCGATACAATACTGAGCCAAGAATAACTGCAACGACAGACACCCATATACTGCGTCCAGGCATGACTGTTTGGCCTAGGATCACAGCGGCGAGGCCCACAACTATGGTCCCTACACCAGAGGTTACATCAGCAAAACTATTGGTCTGTGCAAACAAAGCACCAGCAAAGCCGACAAAACCGTTAGATAATGCGAGACCAAAGTAAATATAAAATGAAGTACTTCCTCCTTGAGCAGAAAGCATGCGAGCATTCACTCCGGTCGCGCGCAAACCTAAGCCAAAGTCACTACTAAGAAGCCGAATAACAAATAGAGCAGATAAGAGTACCAACACACCAACAATCAGTGGCCGGATTAACATGGGATCAGCAAGATTTTCAAAAGATGTAAGGATTGTCTCTTCACCAAGAAGCGCTATGTTGGGTCTACCCATAATGCGAATGTTAATCGAGAAAGCTGCAATCATAGTTAGGATGGAGGCAAGAAGGTGCAATATGCCGCATCTAACAGCCAAAAAAGCTGTCACCCAACCCGTTGCAGCCCCTGCCATAATAGCCATCCCTGTCGCTAGCCATGGATTCAAGCCTGCCACAATTGCTGTTGCAGCCACAGCCGCTCCCATTGGAAAACTGCCATCCACACTCAGATCAGGGAAATCGAGCACTCGAAAAGTAATAAACACACCAAGCGCAACTAGACCGTAAACTAGACCAATTTCAAGAGCTCCGAAAAATGCAAACGCTGACATCTTCACTCCTTTTGGCGTTAATCGCTAACAAAGGGTATGGCTATTTTATTGCTTAACTTGAGTAGCACGCTCCATAACAGAATCAGGGATACTAATACCTAACCGTTTTGCCGAAGCGGTATTCACAACTAAATCCGAACCATTAGCAACTTTCACATCCAGTACTCCAGGTTCGGCACCTTCCAATATTGCAGCAACATACTCTGCTGTTTGAATACCAATCTGATAGTAATCAAAACCAATACTCGCAATCGCGCCTTTATCCACATAGGAAGTCGCACCGCCAAATACGGGCGTATTGGCTTGATTTGCTGCAACCAGCATACCTTCAATCGCACTAGCGACCGTATTATCCGTCGGTGCATAGAGAATATCTGATTTCTCGGCAATCGCTTGGGTGGCAGATTGGACATCAGCACTTTTCAAAGCGGTCGCTTCAAATACACTAATTCCTTGCGCCTTAGCGTCTTCTTTTAGCAAATTAACCAAGGTGACAGCGTTAGCTTCACCAGGATTAAATATCACACCAATAGACTTTACATCTGGCATAATTTCTTTGATCAGCGCCACATGCTGATTAACAGGAGAAAGATCAGAAAGTCCAGTTACATTTTTTCCTGGCTGAACCATACTTTTGACCAATTTAGCGCCAACGGGATCCGTAACTGCAGTAAATACGACGGGGATAGAGCGAGTCGCAGCCACCAAAGCCTGAGCAGTCGGCGTGGCAATTCCCACCAATACATCTGGCTTTTCTCCCACATACTGACGTGCGATTTGAACAGCTATTGCTGGGTTGCCCTGAGCGGTTTTATAGTCAAATTCTAGGTTTTTCCCTTGTATATAACCCTTTGCTTTAAGCCCATCCAACAAGCCCTGACGTGCTGAATCTAGTGCTGGGTGTTCAACGATTTGAGATACAGCGACTTTTGCTGTCTTTGCCATACTGTTTATGGGAAGGGTTAGTGTTGCACCTAATACTAATACACTAGATATGACCTTTGCTGCTTTCATCTCTGCTCCTTGATCTAAGCATTGCCAACTTGGTGTGTGTTACAACTCATAGCGAGTTATACACATCATTCATTATTGGCAATAAGTTAGAAAAATTAAAAGATTGAGATAACAATTGCAGCAATTAATTTCAATGACAGTAAATTATGGTTTAACCGCTTGAATTAAAATATTTCTGGGGGTGACTTCCTCAGAACAAAAAGTCGCAAGTGATACTTGGTAACCATGTTCTTCAAGATAGAGAGCTTTATCATGCACCAGCCACATTTCTAAACTTCGACGAAAAGGCTGCTGAACCAAGTTCAAGCGCTCCATCTGCCAGTATCGCTTAACCCCTCGAGAATAATAATCATCATAGGCAAGCGCTTGCGGTAGTGGCAGCTGTTTTTTATCGGCCGCCCATTGGCAAAAGATTTCAAATCCCTCCGAGAGCATAGATTTTTTGATACTAGGAATCGGCACATAATCTTTATGGCCTAAGACTTCTCTTAATATTAAATCCAACCCTAGTCGGTAACTCATCTCAAGAAAGCGATGTCTTTTCACTCTTTCTCCACCTGTTACCGTCTCCTGTAACGCAATTCGCAGCTCAGATCGTGAGAGTTTAAGCTCAGATGACTGACCGTATGAAGACAAGGCTTGATACTTGTCATCTTGAGTAAGGTGATAACAACAAGGTGACAATGTCAGCGCTGGCAAACCAGCAGCAACGGCTTTTTCAATCAAAGAAACGTGCAAATCACCACATGCATGTAACGCAACAGCATGTTGATTTTTAGTTAATATAAATTTAGCCTCACTGGATAAAGCATCACCTTGAACAAAGGTCATTGGCAACTTGAGGTTATCCGCCTCTCTTTGTCCTACATCACAGAGTGTTCTCTGATATTCAAAGCTTGTCACTGGCTGACCACTATGATCAGCCAGTACTCTGCCTAAAAATCCCTTTCCCGAACACCATTCTAGCCATTCACTACCACTGTGGCACTTAAGTGCAGCCTCTCCCATAGATGCTATTTGAACTAACTTTCTGCCAGGGACTCCATTTGTAACCGAACGATCCAATTTAAGACCTTCAAGCTGGGTCCTCTTTAATTGATTCAGTTTAAATGCACAGTCCAACTTGGGGATAAAGTCACTCAAGCATTGATTTAATTGCTGTGGATCAGATTTAAGCTCTTCTACTTGCGCATCGGTTAAATCTTCAAGAAAACATGAAAGTTTAGAATGCTTTTCATGCCATAGAGATACCCCATAGCAACTGACTAAAAATGGTTCAAATCGCCAAAACTCTTGGTGAGTGGTAAGAAATGAATCTAGTTGTAAAAACCTTGCGTGCATACTTTACCAACTCACCTTAAACTATAGAGAGGACTAGCGGGAAGAAAGAAACTTCCAAATTATCGAATCGGTAATTGTATACCTTGAAACATCTCTTCAATCTCAGAATTAGATTTAAGAGATAAAGCTTGCTCCACAACAGGACGCGTCAGATGAGGCGCAAAGCGCTCCATGAAGTCGTACATATAAGTACGAAGAAAAGTTCCCCTTCTAAACCCTATGCTAGTGGTACTCGCACCAAATAAGTGACTCGCATCGATCGCCACTAAATCTTCATCTTGGTCATTATCCATAGCCATACTGGCAATCACTCCAACTCCAATTCCCATCCGGACATAGGTTTTGATAACATCAGCATCCGTAGCAGTAAACACAACTTTAGGAGTCAGTCCGACCTTGTTAAAAGCTGTGTCCAATTCAGAGCGGCCAGTGAATCCAAACACATAGGTAACAAGCGGGTAAGAAGCCAAATCCTCAATGGTTATCTTCGCCTTTTGCGCTAACAAATGATCTTTGGGTACCACTATAGATCGGTTCCAATGGTAGCAAGGCAGCATAATTGCATCTTGATACAAGTGGAGTGCTTCTGTTGCAATCGCAAAGTTCGCGGTGCCCTTGGCAATAGCTTCGGACATTTGCGAAGGTGTGCCTTGATGCATATGTAAAGATACTTTGGGATAGCGAGCGGTAAATCCCTTGATAACTTCCGGCAGTGCGTAACGCGCTTGGGTATGAGTCGTCGAAATATTTAACGTTCCCATCTCAGGATGGGTATGTTCACCCGCTACCGCCTTGATACTTTCTACACGAGCAAGGATCTCTTGCGAAATACGTATGATATCTTCTCCAGCTGAAGTTACCTGAGTTAAGTGCTTACCACTACGTTCAAATATCTGAATCCCCAATTCATCTTCTAACAAGCGTACTTGCTTACTAATACCTGGCTGAGAGGTGTATAAGCTTTCTGCAGTTGCCGATACATTCAGATTATGGTTAACGACTTCAACAATATACTTCAGTTGCTGTAACTTCATTTTTATTCCTGTAATCCCTTACCCAATGCCACACAATGGACAAACATAGATTATAATATTTAGTTATAACGCCTCTTGATATAAATTGATAGCCCAAGAAGGCATTTGGACGGCTTCTAATGAGCAATTTCTGAATTGGACGAATTTTTTTGCAATCGATAACTCAAAAATCACCCATAGATCAGAGTTTTCGTTAATAATTAGACTAAGAAACGTAATAATATAAAATAGATGCAGTGGTTCATAAGAATCGTGTATCCTTAAATGCTAGCCAACAAAAGATACGGAATTTATGAATATTGGGTTAATCATAGCTTTAGTCGCCATCTTATTGGTCTTAGTACTTGGCTATAACATCATGCTTCAGTACAAAGTCAAAGTTGAATCGGCCAAAAAGCAGGAAAGCGTGAGATATTTAGCAATCATAGATGCGACAGAAGAGCTCATCGGTCACGCAAACCACTTACCGTACAGTAAAGACCTATTGGTTTGTCTCAACACCCGAATACTAGATTCGGTCCAAAGCATGTACGAACTAGACCCCAAAAATAAACAGCTAGAGCAGAGACTCGTTCACGTTAAACAGCAAATCACCCAGCTGAAAAATGATAAGAGTGGTGGCGAAAGTACGGCTTTTAAAACGCCGAGCAGCGACAAACAAGCCATAGTGATGTTAAAGCTGGTCAAGCGTTTACGAGACACGATTCGAAGTGAACACAACAAAGGGCGTTTTGACACCCAAGCCTATGTCGCTGAAAACGGCCGCTTAGAAACAATCCAGGTCCGTATTAACATTGAAAATGTCCTTAAGCGGGCTAACGATGCGATTGTGCGTGGTCAACCAGGCACAGCCCTTCAATTAGTGAAAAAGGGCTTAGATGCGCTGAGCACAAAAAATGACAATTACTCCAACCAAGCCCGTGAAAAGCTTCAACAAATGCATGACGACCTAGAGCAAAAACGCCAGTCTAAAAGCGCTGAAGATCTCCACCAGATGGAAGACGAACGCAAAAGCGACATGGATGAGCTCTTTGGAGAAAAGAAAAAATGGTAATATAATTGCCAGACTTAGTTTACCGAAGGTCGCTTAAGCGGCCTTTTTATTTTTGAAAAAGTGATGACCGATTTAAATAGCTACAATGATTTACTGGAACCTATATATGGGTTTCTTAAGTGCCCTACCCCTGAGTCGTGGATAGATGAAGCCAAGAGACCTGAGAACCTAAATACCATATTAATCGATCACCTAATGTGCGAGCTTAAAGCTGGGCAATCAGCTATGTATCTAATTCGAAGATATGCAGTAGACACGCAAAGTACCCAAAACTTACTCGATTGGTTCAAGCCTTATGAAGACTTTGCCTACCGAAAAATCGGCAACCTCGAAACGCTTAAAGGTAAGAGCAGTATTTCCAAAGCCATCATAGCAAAATCAACGTCACCCTATAGCCAAGATCTGATTGATAAAATGGTCATGCTAATCAAAGAAGAGCTGCACCACTTTTATCAAGTTCTTGAAATTATGGATCAACGCAATATTGCTTATGAGCCAGTCCAAGCCAGCCGCTACGCTAAAGGGCTACTTTCTCACATGGCTACTCATGAGCCCCAAGCGTTAACCGATAAGTTAATCATTGGTGCCTACATTGAGGCTCGTTCTTGTGAACGCTTTGCCAAACTTGCTCCCCACATGGAAGAGGATATTGCAAAGTTTTACATCTCATTGCTACGTTCAGAAGCTCGTCATTACCAAGATTACCTAACCTTAGCTGAGGATATCGCTGGAGAAGATATTACACAAAGAGTCGCATATTTTGGTCAATTAGAGGCCGATTTGATTTCCAGCCCCGATAATGACTTTAAATTTCACAGTGGTGCGCCGTTAGCACGCTAAACAAGAAGCTTAATATCCTAACGTTCGATTTATCTCTGCCAGAACTTCAGCGGGGTGCGGAGACTGAGTTATGGGGCGACCAATAACCAAATAGTCAGACCCCGCTTCTATCGCATCAACCGGCGTCATAATGCGCTTCTGATCGCCAACCTCTGATCCTACCGGGCGAATGCCGGGTGTTACTAAGTTAAAAGACTGACCTAATGTACTTTTGAGCATACAAGATTCTTGAGCAGAACACACTACGCCGTCTAAACCCGAATTTTTCGCAAGAGTAGCTAGGCGAACAACATGCTCTTGCGGTACAACATCAACACCAATTCCCGATAGATCGCGTTGCTCCATACTGGTTAACACAGTGACACCTATTAGTAGTGGACGCTCCTTTCCGTATGGTTCAAGAATATCTCTTGAAGCCTGCATCATACGCTCGCCACCACTTGCATGCACATTCACCATCCACACTCCAAGTTCCGCCGCAGCGCGTACCGCTTTAGAACAAGTATTCGGTATATCATGAAACTTTAGGTCCAAGAAAACCGAAAAACCTCTTTGATGCAGCAGCTTGACAAAATCAGGACCAAAGAGCGTAAACATCTCCTTACCAACTTTGAGGCGACATGACGCAGGATCAATTCTGTCTACAAACTCAAGCGCATCAGCTTGGTTATCATAATCCAGTGCGACAATTACTTTCTGGTCGATCATTTCATCTCCTAACTCGTTTTTCTTGTTACCAAAAAAATGCAGCTAACAGATAACTCTGATAGCTGCATTTATATCATTCTCCATCCAATCCTCGGATTGGCTTAATCGTCCCCCAGCCTTTACAAGAAGGACAGTGCCAATACATAGAATGCGTTGAAAATCCGCATTTACGGCATCTGTAGTGAGGCTTGATCTTTAACTGCTCTCCCACCAACTTTTGTAACGTTTGAAGACTGGCCTTAGCTCGCCCTTCCTCCGCTTCACTCAAATGGTAATCCATCAAACGATAAAAACCCTTCATGGTCGGGTTCTTAACCAATTGGCGTGTAAGAAGTTCTTGCGCCGAACCAGAGTCTTCATGTTGAGCGACCATTTGGGCAAGCATTAACTCAGCCGAAACACCTGCTTTGGCTGCTATACACTGGCGCAAGAAATCCAATAACTCTTCTTCTTGTCCAAGGTGATGGTAGCATTCAGCCAGCGTGGGCAGAACTTCACTTACAAAATCTATGTCTTGATCAAGTACCATTTCCATATACTTGATGGTCTTTTTGTAATCTTCACTTTCTAAGTACAACTTGCCAAGTGAAATACTCGCCCTAGCACACTTAGGATCTTCAGATAAGGCACGCTTAAAGTGTAAAATAGCACGATTGCTGTCACCTTCGGCCTGCTCTTGCATGGCAAGCTCACACCAAAAATGGGCTATGTTGCTTCGCATCCGCTTGCGTCCAAGCTTAACAAGTTGAGATGCATATTGAATCGCTTTAGACCATTCTCTTGTTTGCTGATAAATTGCAACCAACTGTTGCAAAGCTGCTTCTTTATGCTCAGGCTCATCAACCAATTGTTCAAAGATTTTCTCTGCACGGTCGAGAAAACCCGATGCCATATAGTCTTTAGCAAGCTGTTGAAGGGCTATATTTTTTTGCTCTATGGTTAAGCCGGATCGTGAAATTAAATTTTGGTGGATTCGTATGGCGCGATCGACCTCTCCTCTCGAGCGAAACAAGTTACCCAAAGCTAAATGTGTATCAATCGTTTCGTTATCGACTTGAAGTAATTCAATAAAATGATCGACCGCCTTGTCAGACTGATCGGACAAAAGCAGGTTCAGACCCGTCACATATTGACGAGAAATCTGATTTGAGTGTTTCTGCTTGTCTTGCTGGGCACTACGATTACCCATGTACCAACCGTATGCTGCGGCTATTGGTAAAAGCAAGAAGAGTATTTCTAACATTGAGTTAAAAGCTTACCTGTAAACTTTATTTGGCTTTAACCTGTTCAGGTTGATTATCTGTAGGTGATAGTTTCTTCACCTGCTTTTTTAGCTTACGTATCTGTAGTTGGGAACGCAAATGAATACCGCCAAACATCGCCCATGCTAACACAAAACCACTCACGAAAATGGCACCTAATAGAGTGGAAAGATGAAAATCGCCTTGTGCAATTAAGTAATTGAAGTTAACTACTTCTTGGTTTTGAGAACCTAAAGCCAATGCAATAAGAAACAAGGCCAGCATTATAATAATCTTTACAATTTTCATATCGGAGCACCTAGGTGAGTATCTGCCGATATGATTATGCAGTAAATCCCGTAAACAAACCATGCCTATTGTGGAATTTCCTCCTTGAATAATCATATATGCGAAAAAATTAAGATAGTAGGTGTAATGTGTGTTGCCACTATAATAAAATTTGTTTATTCAGGAGCCACTAAGATAAAAAAGCGGCATACGTTAGTATGCCGCTTTCAAGAAACAGGGGGGCGTTTAGCCGATATTAACTCGTTCACGCAGTTCTTTACCTGGTTTAAAGTGAGGAACATGTTTCCCATCTAGCTCGACTTTTGCTCCAGTTTTAGGGTTACGGCCTACACGAGGCTCACGATAATGAAGAGAAAAACTACCAAATCCACGGATTTCAATTCTATCGCCAGTTTCTAGTGTCGAAGCCATGTGTTCCAAAATGTCTTTCACAGCATCTTCTATCTCTTTAGCTGAAAGATGGGTTTGCTCGGCGCAGAGCCTTTCTATCAGTTCAGACTTTGTCATAGTTTCCCTCGTAGAGTATTTTATCACTTATTATAGTAAGTAATACCAATTCCAACAAACACTTGGTAACTATTCTAGACATAAAAACGACGCTTTGCTTAGTGAAGAATCGTATTTTTTGAGTCACTTGATGAGATTGGTATTAAAACTATTTTAGCTCAATTGATAAAAAAGGAGCCTAATGGCTCCCTTTTTCATAAAGGAGAGTTATTACTCACCTTTAGCCGCTTTGAAAGCATCAGCCATTGCGTTACCAAACGAAGCTTCATCTGCTTTGTTTAGAGTTGCCATCGCTTCTTGCTCTTCCGCTTCATCTTTCGCTTTAACAGATAGGTTGATTACGCGATTCTTACGGTCTACACCAGTAAACTTCGCTTCAACGCTATCGCCAACACTTAGGATTAGAGAAGCATCTTCTACGCGGTCACGAGAAACTTCAGAAGCACGGATGTAACCTTCTACACCTTCTTCAAGCTCGATAGTTGCACCTTTAGCGTCTACTGCAGTAACAGTACCGTTAACTAGAGCACCTTTCTTGTTGTCAGCAACATAAGCATTGAATGGGTCATTTTCCATTTGCTTAACGCCTAGAGAAATACGCTCACGCTCTGCATCTACCGCTAGTACAACTGCTGAGATTTCGTCGCCTTTCTTGTATTCACGTACTGCTTCTTCACCAGCAACATTCCATGAAATATCAGATAGGTGAACTAGACCATCGATACCACCGTCTAGACCAATGAAGATACCGAAGTCAGTGATAGACTTGATCTTACCAGTCACTTTATCGCCTTTAGCTTGTGCTTCAGCGAAAGATTGCCATGGGTTAGCTTTACATTGTTTTAGGCCTAGAGAAATACGACGACGCTCTTCGTCGATCTCAAGAACCATAACTTCAACTTCATCACCAACATTAACAACTTTAGATGGGTGGATATTCTTGTTAGTCCAATCCATTTCAGAAACGTGAACTAGACCTTCTACACCTTCTTCGATTTCAACGAAGCAGCCGTAGTCTGTTAGGTTAGTTACACGACCAGATAGCTTGTGACCTTCTGGGTAACGCTTAGCAATTGCAACCCATGGATCTTCGCCTAGTTGCTTAAGACCTAGAGAAACGCGAGTACGGTCACGGTCGAACTTAAGAACTTTAACTTGGATTTCATCACCAACATTTACGATCTCTGAAGGGTGCTTAACACGCTTCCAAGCCATATCTGTGATGTGTAGAAGACCGTCAACACCACCTAGATCTACGAATGCACCGTAGTCAGTTAGGTTCTTAACGATACCTTTAACTTCTGCACCTTCTTGTAGTGATTCAAGAAGCTCATCACGCTCAACGCTGTTCTCAGATTCAATAACTGCACGACGAGAAACAACAACGTTGTTACGCTTCTGATCAAGTTTGATAACTTTGAACTCTAGCTCTTTGTTTTCTAAATGAGCTGTGTCGCGAATTGGACGAACGTCTACTAGTGAACCTGGTAGGAAAGCACGAATACCGTTTAGTTCAACAGTGAAGCCACCTTTAACTTTACCGTTGATGATACCAACAACAGTTTCAGCTTCTTCGTAAGCTTTCTCAAGAACAATCCACGCTTCGTGACGCTTAGCTTTCTCGCGAGAAAGTTGAGTTTCGCCAAAGCCGTCTTCAACAGCGTCTAGCGCTACATCTACTTCAGAACCAACTTCTACTTCTAGTTCGCCAGCTGCATTCTTGAACTGCTCTGCAGGGATTGCAGACTCAGATTTAAGACCAGCATCAACAAGAACGAAACCGTTCTCGATAGCGACTACAGTACCTTTAACAATAGTACCTTGTTGAAATTCGGTTTCATTTAGAAACTCTTCAAAGAGTTGAGCAAAAGATTCAGTCATTTATTTAATCTTCAATAAATTAAACGTCCACGGGTATCCTACCACATGGGGTTATTAGCTTCGCTGATCATCATCCATGCGACCAACGTCCTTACTTGGCAATTTATACTGCCAACTTAGATTCGATATATTGTAGCGCTTTTCCTACTACTTCGTCGATACTCATAGTAGTAGAATCAAGTAAGAGCGCATCATCTGCAGGCCTCAAAGGCGCCACAGGGCGATTGCGATCGCGGTCATCACGCTCTTGTATTTCGCACAAAAGGTCGCCAAATTTAACATTTATACCTTTATCTTGCAACTGTTTAAGCCTGCGATGTGCGCGCTCTTCAGCACTCGCATCTAAGAATATCTTGGCTTCTGCGTGCGGAAATACGATAGTCCCCATATCTCGGCCATCAGCAATTAGACCTGCGCCAATGGCAAATGACCTTTGACGGCGAAGTAAAGCTTCACGAACCCTTGGGAAAGCAGCGACTTTTGACGCAGCCATGCCTGTCTCTTCTTTGCGTAACTCTCCAGAGACATCTTCGCCTTCAAGAATTACTTTCACCAACTCACCCTCAGCAATAAACTGAACATCTAAATGAGTAGCCAAGGGAACCAATGCATCCTCTGATTCGAGATCAACGCCATGGTGAATTGCTGCTAGAGCTAAAACTCGATAGATGGCTCCCGAGTCTAGTAGTTGGAAACCTAGCTTATTTGCCAACAGCATACAAAGAGTACCTTTACCCGCACCACTTGGTCCATCAACAGTGACGACTGGCGTATGAGACGACATGTATTACTCCACATTAATTGAAAGCAACTGCACCAGCGCAGTTTATCATTTGGCGTAAAATTATAGTGGTTCTCATCTAGCTGTACCAGAGGTAATAAAGGTAATTCAATTAAAAAGGAGCGCTAAGCGCTCCTGTGTCTCATAACTGGATACGAGTTCGGTTTTTGTCTACCAGAGAATCTCCTATCCCCTTAACTTGAGCCAAGTCCTCAACCCGCTGAAATGGCCCATTTTCATCTCTGTACTTAACAATTGCTTGCGCTTTTTTCAGGCCTACGCCAGTGAGAAGGGTCGCCAATTCATCAGCTTGAGCGGTATTGATATTTACCGTGATTTCTATCTGTGAATATTTTTCATTTGCTGGCGCATTCTGCGAGTACACTATTGAGCTGTAGCACGCCAACATCACTAAAATAGTGGTCGTGAAGTTACGTATCATAGAATTTTCTCCTTAAATTTAATCAAGCACTAGATACGATAAGTCATATCAGACTAGACAAAAGGAGCATGCCACAAAATTGAAAAGGGCTGCGAAAGCAGCCCTTGGTATCAATACTATCAATTTCATCCAGCAGTGTTACTGGGTAACCGCATAATATTTGATGTCTGTTGTTTTACGAAGAATGCTGATCAGCCCGGATAAATCCTGCTGAGCATTCATCTGAGTCAATTGAGTGCCAATCTGTTGACTGTACTGCTCATCCACATCAGATTTCACCTCAGTCAACTCTACGACTATAATGTCGCCATTAAAGTCTTTTGCTTGACCAAACTCGGCTTTACCTTGTTCTGGTTTCTTCATTGCGAAGACAACTTCAGCAAGAGGAGAGCTGCGATCAATACTTTCTGAATCGCCAAACGCAAGACCATTCGTCTTCATTAAGTCTTGACTGCCTTTCTTAAGGTCAGCAACAAGACTATCAGCCAGCTCTATCGCGCTTTGCTCTCCTTTCACTTTAGATAAAGACGCTACCACTTGTTCACGAACCTCATCTAGGGGTAACACTTTTTCTTCACGTGTATCTTCTACACGAACCACAACCACGTGTTCGGGTGCTACTTCAATAACTTCTGAGTTAAGGCCATCTTCTTTGACTTCAGGACTTTGAATTGCTTGTAATACCTCAGGCCCTTTCAATAATTCAGGAACATCCGATTCAGAGACAAAATCAGTGGTATGAATCTTGGCGTTGATCGTTTTAGCAGCATCATCAAGAGCATCTGGATATTCAAAAGCTACTTTTTCCAATTTGCTCTGCAATGCATAAAATTGGTCAATCGCTTCTTGATCTTGCAGCTCTTGTTTTATGTCTTTAGCAACCTCTTTATAAGGCTTGGTAACAGAGCCCTTGAGCTCATCCAATTTTATGATGTGGTAACCAAAGTCTGATTTGACCAAGCCCGTTACATCACCAACCTTTTTCATAGCAAATGCGGCTTTTTCAAACGCTGGGTCCATGACATCACGCTCAATCCAACCTAAAGAGCCGCCTTCTGAAGCACTGCCTATATCATCAGAACTCTCTTCAGCCAATGCAGCAAAGTCACCACCTGAGTTTATCTTATCTAGAATTGTCTGCGCTTTCGCTTTGTCGTCACCTTCAACTAAAATGTGACTTACGCGGCGTTGTTCCTCTGAGGAATACTTGTCTAAATGTAGCTGATAATATTCTTCTGCCTGCTGATCAGAAATCTCAATCGCGTCTTTTAATTGCTGAGCTGACAACTCAACATAAGAAAGTTTAACCTGCTCTGGACGAGTATATTTGTCAGAGTTTTGCGTGTAATAATCATTAATTTCGTCTTCAGACAATTCTGCTTTGGCAGCAAAGTCTGCAAGTGACAGAGTGACTTTCTTAATCTCACGTGTTTGGGTCAGCAGTTTACTTTGAGCTTCCACTTCACCTTCTAGAGAAAAGTCACTGCCCTGTATAGCGCTCAATAATTGGTTTCTGACTAAATCACGACGTAAGTACTCAGCAAAGCTATCAGGGCTGAATCCAGCACGGCGCAAAGTAGCTTGATACACTTCTTGGTCGAATTTTCCTTCAACTTGAAATTGAGGCATATCCACAATCATGTTTCTAACCTGTTGGTCACTAACACGTAAACCTAACGATTGAGCGTGCTGTTCTAGAAGCAAATCGTTAACCATACGATCAAGCACAGACTTGCGGAAAGACGCAACATAGCTCGGATCGGCCAGCAAGTTTGAGAAATAATCGCCAAGCTGAGCTTGCATGCGGTTTCTCTCATTCTGGTAAGCTTGTTCAAACTCACCACGACCAATTTCAGTATTACCAACTTTCGCAGCAGAGTTGTTACCTCCACCGACGATATAGCTGCCTACACCGGCAAACACAAAAGACAGGATAATAATCCCAAGGATAATTTTAACCGCGATGCTGCTTGCGCCCTCGCGTAATCGATCCATCATAATTTAAACACTCTCCACGTGCAGTCCGTTCTAGTTAGAGCGAAAACTATCACGACATACGTTACAAATAAAAATCAGATAGCGCGATGATATCAGAAAAAGAAATGCGCATCAGTATGATGCGCATATTTTAAAAAGGTTCGATAGAACTGCCGATATTGGCTATTTTTCAACTAATAATCTGCATTAAAGACCAGCAGGCTTTAGTTGCAAGAATCTTTCAGCGCTTTACCTGCTTTAAAAGCGGGTACGTTAGCTGCCGCAATTTTAATTTCTTCACCAGTCTTTGGGTTACGACCAGTACGTGCCGCTCGAGTACGTACACTAAACGTACCAAAGCCCACTAAAGCGACCTGATCACCGGATTGAAGTGTATCACCCACTGCTTCAATAAACGCGTCTAGTGCGCGACCTGCTGACGCTTTTGAAAGGTCAGCGTTTTGTGCAATTTTTTCTACTAATTGTGTTTTATTCACTGTAATTCCCCTTTGCGCCACCAATGGTAATTTTTAAAGGCAGCTTTCGTTCCATTCCAATTTAAAACTAACCTCATCCCTTACCCAACAAGGCCTGAGGCTATGTGGGTAACGTTAGCTCTCAAAAAAAAAGCTGACAAGCCTTTTTGTGCTTATCAGCCTAATCTTTTATTTATTTTTGCTGCACATCACTATTTTACAGCAGCAATTTCGACACCTGACGGGTCTTTTTCTAAGGCAACCTTAAGGACATCATCAATCCATTGCACAGGTATAACTCTGAGATCGGCAATGACGTTATCTGGGATTTCTTCCAAATCTCGCTCATTATCTTTCGGGATAAGCACTGTTTTGATGCCACCTCTATGTGCTGCTAGAAGCTTTTCCTTTAAACCACCAATAGGTAACACTTCTCCCCGCAAAGTGATCTCGCCTGTCATTGCCACTTCGGCTCTCACAGGGTTTCCTGTCAAGCTTGAGACTAGCGCTGTGCACATAGCAATACCGGCGCTTGGACCATCTTTAGGCGTTGCACCTTCAGGAACATGAACATGGATATCGCGTTTCTCGTAGAAGTCATTATTGATGCCTAGTCTACTCGCTCGCGAGCGAACAACCGTCATTGCAGCTTGTATAGACTCCTGCATCACGTCCCCTAGCGAACCTGTTTGCGTGAGTTTTCCCTTACCTGGCATAGCTTCGGTTTCGATCGTCAGTAAATCACCACCAACTTCTGTCCAAGCAAGCCCCGTTACTTGTCCAATACGATTACTGTCATCAGCTTTTCCAAAGTCATGACGTTGAACACCCAAGTAATCTTTTAGGTTGTCCATGGTCACTGTGACAGTCTTCAAACTGGTGTCGAGCAAAATATTTTTCACTGCTTTACGGCAGACTTTTGAAATTTCTCGCTCTAGGTTACGTACGCCTGCTTCACGGGTGTAGTAGCGGATAATACCAATAATGGCTGAGTCTTCGATTTCTAGCTCACCAGGCTTAAGTCCGTTACGTTTAATCTGCTTATCAACAAGATGACGCTTAGCGATATTGAGCTTTTCATCCTCTGTATAACCAGATAGACGAATCACTTCCATACGGTCTAGTAGAGGCCCAGGAATGTTCATGGAGTTAGAGGTTGCCACAAACATTACATCTGATAGGTCATAATCAACTTCTAGATAATGATCATTGAATGCATTATTCTGCTCGGGATCAAGCACTTCAAGTAATGCTGACGACGGATCACCACGCATATCCGAAGACATTTTATCAATTTCGTCGAGTAGAAACAGTGGGTTTTTCACCCCAACTTTTGACATTTTCTGCACTAGCTTACCTGGCATTGAACCAATGTAAGTTCTACGGTGACCGCGAATCTCAGCTTCATCACGCACTCCACCTAACGCCATGCGTGTGTACTTTCGACCTGTTGCAGCCGCAATAGAACGTCCTAGAGAGGTTTTACCCACACCCGGAGGGCCAACCAAACAAAGAATTGGCCCTTTTAGTTTATTGATCCGGTTTTGCACAGCGAGGTATTCAAGGATACGTTCTTTGACTCGCTCAAGACCATAATGGTCTTCGTTTAGAACCTCTTCAGCTTTAGCAAGGTTCTTTTTCACTTTCGAACGTTTGAACCAAGGAACCCCTAACATCCAATCAATGTATCCGCGTACTACTGTCGCTTCGGCAGACATTGGAGACATCATCTTAAGCTTTTGCAGTTCTTGCTCAGTTTTCTCTCTGGCTTCCTGAGGCATTTTTGAGTCAATGATTTTTTGCTTAAGTGCTTCAAACTCATCTACGCCATCCTCAGTTTCACCAAGTTCCTTCTGGATAGCCTTCATTTGCTCATTAAGGTAGTACTCTCGCTGAGATTTCTCCATCTGCTTTTTCACGCGAGTACGGATGCGCTTTTCAACTTGCAGTAAGTCAATCTCAGATTCCATCTGCCCCATCAAAAACTCTAAACGTTCTGTAATATCAAGAGTCTCTAGAACAATTTGTTTATCCGAAAGTTTGAGAGGCATATGAGCTGCAATGGTATCGGCAAGGCGAGCGGCTTCATCAATGCCATTGAGTGATGTCAATACTTCTGGAGGGATCTTTTTATTCAGTTTAATAAAACCTTCAAACTGATTGATCGCGCTACGAACAATGACCTCTTCTTCCCTTTCATCAAGCTCAGAAGTCATTAAATATTCTGCATCTGCTGTAAAGAACTCTTCCTCAGCAAATCTATGTATTTTTGCGCGTTGCTGGCCTTCAACCAACACCTTAACGGTTCCGTCAGGGAGTTTGAGTAATTGAAGAATGGTCGCAACCGTGCCTACGCTGAATAGATCATCTTTAGTTGGTTCATCAGTTTCCGCTTTTTTCTGGGCAACCAGCAGTATTTGCTTGTTGTTATCCATCGCAGCTTCAAGGCAAGCGATTGACTTTTCACGTCCAACAAACAAAGGAATTACCATGTGCGGGTAAACGACTACGTCTCTTAGAGGTAGTACAGGGATCTCGATACGTTCGGAACGTTCCAAGTTCATATTCTTCTTCTTCTCTCTTCCGCTTAGTCTTATGAGGATTATATGGGGGCTAATTGGTTGGATTCAACGAAAGAACAAAAAAAAGGAGGTAAATCACTACCTCCTCAATTTAATCCTAAATTTATGTGAATCTCACTTAAGATTCTGCACCTGCTGCTTGATTGTCAGCGTTGCTGTAAATCAATAGAGGCTCAGACTCACCATTGATAACCGACTCATCAATAACAACTTTACTAACTTCTGTCATTGATGGCAGTTCATACATGGTTTCAAGTAAAACCCCTTCCAAGATAGAACGTAAGCCGCGAGCACCAGTTTTACGCTCCATCGCTTTTTTCGCTATGGCGCGCAGTGCATCTTCACGGAATTCTAACTCAGAATCTTCTAACTCAAACAATGCTGCGTATTGTTTCGTTAGTGCATTTTTAGGTTCACACAAGATTTGGATGAGTGCTTCTTCATCCAACTCTGTTAATGTTGTTGTCACTGGCAAGCGACCGATGAACTCTGGTATCAAGCCATATTTCACCAAATCTTCTGGCTCGACCTGAGTAAATAGTTCACCAACGGTTTTCGTTTCGTCCTTAGAACGGACTTCAGCACCAAAACCAATGCCCGTGCCTGTAGCAACACGCTGTTCGATCACTTTATCTAAACCGGCAAACGCGCCGCCACAGATGAAGAGGATCTTAGAGGTGTCTACTTGAAGAAACTCTTGTTGAGGGTGCTTACGGCCACCCTGAGGTGGAACAGAAGCCACCGTTCCCTCGATCAATTTCAGTAATGCTTGTTGAACACCTTCTCCGGAAACATCTCGGGTAATTGAAGGGTTTTCAGCTTTGCGTGAAATTTTGTCGATTTCGTCGATATAGACAATGCCGCGTTCGGCTTTCGCTACGTCGTAATCACACTTTTGCAGCAGTTTTTGGATGATGTTTTCAACATCTTCACCGACATAACCTGCTTCAGTAAGCGTTGTAGCATCAGCCATGGTAAACGGTACATCAAGGAAACGAGCTAGCGTTTCAGCCAGCAGAGTCTTACCGCTACCAGTAGGACCAATAAGCAAAATATTACTCTTACCGAGCTCTACTCCTTCACTGGTCGTATCTCCATTACGTAAACGCTTATAGTGGTTATATACGGCCACAGCAAGCACTTTCTTAGCGTAATCTTGGCCAATCACATAATCATCGAGATGGTCACGAATTTCTCTCGGCACAGGCAGTGCTTCAGATTGTTTCTTCGGTAACACATCTTTAATTTCTTCTCGGATGATATCGTTACACAAGTCAACACATTCGTCACAGATGTATACGGATGGGCCGGCGATTAGCTTGCGAACTTCGTGCTGGCTTTTGCCGCAGAAAGAACAGTAAAGAAGTTTACTACTACCGCTCTCTTTGCTTTTATCTGTCATTCGCTAACCTCTTAGCCTTTACTCATTATGATTTGAGTGTATATCAATTATAGCCAAAATGCTCTGGCAATTATTGCTCGCTGCGATGAGTCAGTACAGCATCAACCAAACCGTAATCAACAGCTTGATCAGCTGCCATAAAGTTATCTCGGTCGGTATCACGTTCAATAATATCAAGAGGTTGACCTGTATGCTCAGCAAGTAACTTGTTGAGCTTTTGTTTGATAGTCAATATTTCTTGAGCGTGGATCTGAATATCGGATGCTTGCCCTTGGAAACCGCCAAGTGGCTGGTGAATCATCACTCGTGAATTAGGCAACACATAACGTTTGCCAGGTGCACCGCCTGCGAGCAAAAACGCGCCCATAGAACATGCTTGTCCCATACATACTGTACTCACATTCGGTTTGATAAACTGCATAGTATCATAGATAGACATACCAGCCGTAACACTGCCACCAGGCGAGTTGATGTAGAGGAAAATATCTTTGTCAGGATTTTCTGATTCTAAGAAAAGTAACTGCGCCACCACAAGGTTTGCCATGTGGTCTTCTACTTGACCTGTTAGGAAAATCACACGCTCTTTTAACAAGCGAGAATAAATATCGTAAGAGCGCTCACCACGAGAGGTCTGTTCAACCACCATGGGTACCAGTGCGTCTAGAATGGGTGACATTGCATTTTTTTCTTGGTAGCTCATATTGTTATGTCCCTAAAATAAATGGTCCGGATGATAAATACCACACGGACCATTGTTAGCAGAAGAGTTAACGTTCCGTCAACCTTATAGGCAAGATATTGCTTATTAAGCAGGCTGCTGTTGGTTCATTAGCTCGTTAAAGCTCACTGCTTTTTCAGACACCTGAGCTTTAGAGATAATGGCGTCAATCGCTTGCTCTTCAAGAGCAACATTGCGCATGTTATCCATCATCTGAGTATTTTGCTCGTAGTAAGCAATCACTTCTGAAGGATCTTCGTAAGCTGTCGCCATTTCTTCGATCAAGGCTTTGACTTTGTCATCGTCAGCTTTTAGATCTTCAGACTTGATCACTTCACCAAGCAGCAGGCCAACCATTACACGGCGCTTAGCTTGGTCTTCAAACAGTTCACGTGGAAGCTGAGCTGCTGCGTCAGGGTTACCGCCAAAACGCTGTGCTGCTTGCTGGCGTAAAGTACCAATTTCTTGGTCGATCAGAGCTGCTGGCACTTGGATTTCGTTTTCTTGAACTAGACCTTCTAGAGCTTGCTCTTTGATGCGATTTTTGACCGCTTGCTTAAGCTCACGCTCCATGTTCTTGCGTACTTCAGCTTTTAGTGCATCAATGCCGCCCTCAGAAACACCGAACTTAGCAACAAACTCGTCATCAACTTCAGGAAGTTCACGACCTTCAACTTTAATAACTTTGATAGCAAACTTAGCCGCTTTGCCTTTCAAGTTTTCAGCGTGATAGTCTTCAGGGAAAGTCACGTCGATTTCGAATTCCATACCCGCAGTTTTACCTGTGATACCATCTTCAAAACCAGGGATCATACGACCTGCGCCCATTTCTAGTGGGAAGTTCTCAGCTTTACCACCTTCAAACTCTTCACCGTCGATAGAACCAACAAAGTCGATAGTCGCGCGCTTACCTTCTTCAGCCGCTTCTTCAACTTCAACCCAAGCAGCTTGCTGCTTACGAAGAGTTTCGATCATTTCTTCAACATCTGAGTCTTGAACTTCAGTGGTTGGTTTTTCAACTGAAATATTTTCTAGACCTTTCAGTTCAACCTCTGGGTAAACTTCGAAAGTTGCGTTGAAAACAAGATCTTCACCTTCTTTATTTTCTACAGGTGCGAACGCAGGTGCACCCGCTGGGTTGATCTTTTCTTTAACAATCGCTTCGATAAAGTGACGCTGCATCACTTCACCCATCACGTCCTGACGTACCGCTTTGCCGTACATCTTAGCAACCATTTTCAATGGCACTTTACCTTTACGGAAACCATCGAAACGACGGTTTTTAGCGATGTTGCGCAGTTCAGCTGTCACAGCATCTTCGATGTTGGCAGCTGGAACAGTAATGTTAAGACGGCGCTCTAGGCCTTCTAGCGTTTCAACAGTAACTTGCATTATTCATTAACCTCAAAACTGGCTCAGAATTGAAACTGAGCATATGAACCCAGTAAAAAGTTCATCTTTATTGGTGCTCAAAGAGCACTACTTGTAAATCGAGAATCGATAACTAAACGAGTCAGTCACCGGACTAATTAGTGATATCTTTATCGATTTAATCTCAAAAGCTATCTCCGATTAGCCTCAGGATAAAATTCAGACGCCGCATTCTACCGACCTGTTCGGTCACTGTCGAGCCTATACCCAACATCACTTCGCCTTCTGACCTAAAAACTCCACTAACCGCTAAAAAAAACGTCAATCAGACAACAGTATTTGAAATGGGGCCTTTAGTCACTTTTTCAAGTCAGAGACGATTATTTTCTTAAAGAAGTGGCAAAATACGATCTAAGTCCGATTTTTCACCTTAAGGTTAATATGAAAAACCAAGGTCAATTGGAAAGATTTAGGGTTTGATATCAAGACTTAACACAGAAAAGCGCAAAGTAAACTACTGAAAAAGGCTTATCACACAGTGCAATAAGCCTCAAATGATTTAGGCCCAGCTAGCTTTTAAACTTAGCCTAAGCTCTTAGCATGGCGTCAAGCTGGTCAACAAGCTCTGCCCAGTCGGCATCTTCATCTATGGCCTGTCTCAGAAACGCCGCCTGAGAAGGAGACCAAAAAAAAGCTTCATGAAGTGCAGTGCCCACCACCAAGCCGCTGTGTGTTTTCACAAACTCACGTATGTTGTCGTCAGAGCTCTCGAGTCCAAGCTGCATAAACAAATCGGGCATCGAGTGCTGGTGCATTTCCATATCCGCCTCACTCAATATATTGACTAAAAATAAGGCGACGTTTCCGCCGCCTGTAGTGTTATTATAGATCAATTGAGTGAATGCCAAGTTGCACTGTGGTTAATCACTTAAAGTCAGTGGGCTATTTCCCGTCTTTAAGGCTGACAACGTTACAAGGTCTGAATCTATATTTTTAAGTTCTTTACCATCATTCGATAGAAAATCCACCACTAATTTTCGCATTGACCCTGTATTGGCATCTTGCTTCCTTACACATTGTAAGTCAAAACCACTTTCTGCATCGCCCACAACATTTAGGCACCTCTTCCCAATGTCGGGAATTAACAGTGATTTATGATCTCCTGTTGCATACTCGGCGAAGCGGCTATTAGCACTAACATCTGGACCTTCTAGAATACTGCGTAAACCTTCCGTCCCAATAAAGTGTGCTGTCACCGCTTTAACTGTCGTTTTACTATCATCCTTATAACCATGGTTTGGCACAGTATCATCATTCTCGACTTGAATCAGAAGGGTCGGTAAATCATTTGGATAAAGACCTGCACTGACCACTGAATGAGGATCTACGGTATCAATTAAGGTTTGAGCAATAATTTTATATGGTACAAGTGTTTTCTCAATCAACTTAGCAGCTTCTTTGTTTGCAGTTGCAAAATGATTATAACATTCTCCTTCTTTAAGTGGAGTAGGCTTCTCCTTCTCACAAACACCACTAACATAATCTTGGTAACCAAGGTTTGATTTATTTAAGTTGTGCTTAATAAGGGGACCAAACGTTTCTGAAGCAAATAACAATTCAGCAATATGCCCACCCGATTTGGCAAATACCGCTGAGCCAAACTGATATTCTGAGGCACCTGTCTTATTGGCAATAGCCATCGCCGTATTACCCAAAATACCGCCCAATGAGTGGCCTAGAAACTTAATGCTGGCAGACTCAAGTTTTAGAGCGCTATCGGTATTAACATTATCGCCTGAACTAAGGACTACTCCATCAGGCAATATGTCAAGATACTGTCCTTCCAAAGCTAAACGCAGACCAAGAATATCAAGAACACTTTGCCTCATATTATCTCTGGCTACGGGCAGTGCGGCTAGATTAAGGTAAGGCGTAGCATCATCCGTATGAGCTTTCACCGCGCCATTAACCATTCTTTCGCCATGAATAGGGTGGTCAATAGCAATAACGGCTAACCCTTTATTTACAAGGTCAGCAGCAAAAGAATAGGCATCTTCTTTTATCGAGGTGACCCCATGCTGATAAATCACCAAACCTTTAAGATTGCCGCCGTCTAAACCATTAAGTACATCTTGTTTAGGCGTGAAGAGAATAAATTTCACCTCTTGCAAGGATTTGATTTTAGGAAGCGGGCTATAGCGAGTAACCGCTGAAGCCTCTGGATTGGCAGGCTCAAACGGTGTTGTGTTGAAATTAGCACCTGTTTCCAAAAAGTAAGGCAGCTTGACTGTACCTTTAGTGACATTAACTCGCTCTAGATCTGTAGTAGAATCGGTGCGGTCATAATAATGTTTAAATGCAGCTTTGAATAACTCTCCTTGGTGCGGTTTCTTATCTTTTTTGGAATCAGATGCAATACTGGTCTCCTCAGTCGTGACTGCATTAACTTCATTACTCTTATCTGAATTACCCTCTTTGGCAGGCTTTTTAAAAGCCTCTACAGCTTCCAAGCCAACACTAAATGGTTGCACATTCTTACCATCACTATCTCCTGTTAGTGTCAGCGAATAAGCATCTGTGAGATCTAAATTATCTGGGTTAGCCCTAAAGTTAGCCGTGTCGGCAGTTTTTAACTTTAACAGCTCTTTCGCGGTTTCAGTCATCACATTGCCCACTGAGCCAGTGGTAAACATAGATGAATAAACGATGGTTTGAGGATCAATACCGCCAGCTTGAGCAACCTGCTCTTGTTTTTGCATTAGTTGCTGAGCTTGAGCTAACTTACCCTGAGTATAAGTATGAGACTTTAACCCAGCATAAGAGCCAGACATACCAATCGGCTCATTTTGCATATCTTTGATTTGATTAGTTAGCACCAAAACATAGTTTGAACTGGGTTCAAAAGGCTTACGCGGAACGATGATAATTTGATCCTTCAAAGTTGAAGCTACGAAATCAACGCCGTAAGTTAGTTTGCTAGAAGTGTTAACATTAAATAAGCTAACTCCCTCTATTACAGGTACTCCCGCGCCAAAACCTCTGCCATCAACAGCTATGTATATAGGCATAGACGTAGAAAACCCATCGGCATAGTTCATCGCTACTTTAGGATTGAGAATACTCTGGTCTTCATCTTCGGGGACTGGAATATTTAACCTACCTGTGTTCGGATCAAAAAGCAGATTATTGTTCAGGGCGACATGTGCCTTTGGACCGGACAACACGGTTCGAATACTGGTGCTACGAGATAGTGATTCTGCAATATACGCTTCTGGCTCTGTTCCAGAGCTGCCTTTGCCATCACCACAAGCAGTTAGAGCGGCTGTCGCCAACAGCACAGCCAAGCTAAGAATATTTTTCTTACTTATCATTCCACTGACCTTAGTTAAATAGATAATTGATTTGTATCGAGGAAATAAAGGCGCGGCCTTGAGATTCAAAAGCGAACTCGTCACCTGAAGAGCTGGTTTCTTTAAACGAACCATCATCACTTAATACCAGCGCAAAACCTGCATCTAAGGATAACGCTGGGCTCCATTGATAGGTGAAACCTGTACTATACCAATGACGGTCACTGTCTGGGATGCTCAATGTCGCTTTACCAGCCTGCTCATCAAAAGCGTAACCTGCTCTTAAAGTCCACTCTTTATTGAGTTGGTATGTTGCGCCAAGCGATAAACGGTCGTTATCGTTATAGTCTTCTGCCTTGTAGAAGCACTGACCTTGAACACCGTTATTAGTACATTTGGTACTAGTGGCTTCAAGCTTAGTAAATGTGCTCCAATCCGTACGCTGCCAGCTATAGTGCACAGCCCATTGGGGGTTCAACTGATGAAAACCGGACAGCTCAATAATCGCTGGTAACTCAACTTTAAGACGCCCAGTCACGGTAGGCTCTGTGGCAATTGGTGTGTCATAAGGTTTGAACTTACCATCATCAAAATCTAGGTTAACCGCAGAGCGATAAGCCAAAGAAAAACGGTTATCCTCATCAAGCTCGTATAAGGTACCGATATTCCAACCATAACCAAAGGTTTCCCCTGTCATACTGATCAGTTTATCGCTTGGACTACCACTAAATGCAGATGTCATCACGCCTTTGTAGCGGGTTAGTTCGGCTTCGGCATATACCAAATTCACACCTGCGCCAAAGCTCCAAGATTCATTCAAACGATAGGCAATATTAGGGTTTAGGTTGACCGAACGCAGCGAGGTATTACCCGCCATATCACCCGCTGAGATATCAGTTGGGTAGTCGGTGGCAACGCCATAATTGGTAAATAAACCAAGACCCCAGGCCCAGCTTTGATTAATTGGCGCGATGTAGTAGCTCGCAGGCACCACCTGAAAAGGCGCGATATCATTGGATTGCTCATTATTGCTGACATCTTTGACATCAATTTCTGGGTCGATAAAGGAGATAGCGCCTGAAAAGGCTGCTTGCTCAAACCTCATCATGGCTGCAGGATTGCGAGCCAACACGCTTGCGTTATCGGCAATGGCGCCCTCGCCTGAAAACGCTCGACCTAAACCGGATGCGGAATGCTCCGCCACTTGAAAGCCTGCCGAGTGTGCTTGGCTGGCGAGTAGGATGGACACTGCTAACAAGGAGCACTGCTTTGTGTTCATTCTTGCCTCTTTTTATGGATAGAGTTAGACATAATATGGTGATGCGTTTTTACGCTTAATCACCTCAAGATTTATTATCAAAATGATGGATTCAATAGGAAATAGTCACACTAGTAACAAAACTATAATTATATTGCTCTCTAGAAGGATTAAACGCCTCTGAGCGCCCCAATCAGATTGATGTCAACAATTTGTTAAGGACGTGGTATTAGATACGAAAATAAACAAAAAGTGGTCCGAGCAGATAACAATTACTGTCTCTTTAGTGCGACAAATGAGCAAAAACCACATCTAGTTACACAAAAGTTAATAAATGGGTGGAAATTTGAAGGGTAAAGAGACTATGGGGGAATTAACACTTACCAAAATCGCTACATAATTGAGCAAAACAAACGGCAGCTAACGGCTGCCGTTTTATAAGGTGGGAAGTGAAAGTCATAAAGGAGACAGAACTGCCTTTCATTCCCAAGCGCAAACATGGATTAAACAAAATACTCCATGCCGATATAACAAGCATAGACTCTATTGTTTTATTTATCACTTAAAGAAAGGTATCCGTAGTTAGGCGAGCCAGATCAAAACAAACAATCGCTTTTTCGGCGCACAAAAACACACTATTTTTCACATTAGATTATGTAATAGCAACAATAGGTTACTTAAGGGTTAGACAGAAGCGTAGAAAGTTATCATCTTCATAATCGACGTTATGCTCAAATATCGAAGATGCGTATATGATACGTAATATGGCGTGTTTCTCCCCTCTAGAACCACGAAATAACATTGAAATACCCTTGACTAAGTGATTTCTGTTATCAAAATGCACATTAAGATCTGGTGACAAAACACAAAGTAAACAGCTCGTTGAGTTATAGGATAAATCAACACTCTCTGGGCTTGATACCAATACCGTCGTATTGAGTTCTTTTTCAAGCATATTAATAAGCAGAAGGAAACTATCCAAATGAGGAAGTTCATCACCGTACAAAGGTGATAATAAATTATCTAGCATCGACTCCATATCTAAGCGCTGTGAACGAGCATGAGTCACTAGAGAACGTATTTTCTTCTTAAAGGGTTTGTATTTCTTGCTATTCCCTGCCTTATTTAGCCAAGCAGAGAGAATATCATTAATTTCAGAGCGAGATTTGTGCGCTAATGCTTTAGCACTGTAATTGGTTCTTAGATGAAGTAAAGCGTGTATCGCTAACTCAGACAATAAAGGCTCAAACTCGGGTTTTATGTTGGTGTGAATACTACGCATGATGTCCGAACGTTTATATGCCGTCCAAGCCTTGTCAGTTAGGGAAATTAAGAAGGAGCGACATGCTACCGAAAAGCGCAGCTTATGTACAGTTAGAAAAAAGGTTGCGTATCACAGCTTTTCTCTGAACAAGGGTCTCTTCCATTCAATATATAGATAATTAATGCCTTGTCGTGAGTCAGATCTTCAATCAGCGTTATCGTATATTTGCCCTAGTGCGACAGATAAGCAGCTTATCTGCTGACTGAGTTGGTGATTAAGCCATACATAAGTGCACTGGTTTAAATATTGCAGATCTAGATTTTGATAATGCTGAAGAAAGTTGAAATGTGGATAGCGGCTGACCCGCCCTTCAGCTAGCTCCAAACTGAGAAGATTCATGGATTCAAACAGTTGATGACTATGATCCGACATAGTTGGCATTGATTGTGGCCATTTTTCGGTTAACAAACTTTCAACCAAACCTATTATACGATGCTCTAAAGTCAATATTTCAGAGATTTTGTCTGCTTGTCCGTTTGACTCGGTTTTTACATGAGTCGCAATTGCCCTTTGCTGGGCTAGGTTTTGACTCAACACGTCCATACTCAAATTGAGGTTAGAACTATCACTGTGATGCTCGGGCAAGTGCAGTAAATAGTAATCTGCTATAAGCTGTAAAAACTCAGAAACCATCATTTGGAAATGGTTCAAAGCACGTTCAGGAAACACAAACCTGCTACAAACCCATATAATGCTCGTACCTAGGATTACATTAAACACTCTCCACTCTAGAGCAGAGAGATCACCAATTGCAACATCCGAAACAATGGCAAGAGTCACCGCTGCCAAAATAGCGGTGTAGGAATAGCGGCTCCAGAAGAAATAGGATGCAAGAGCCAGTAACCCTATTAGCAGTGTTCCATGAGTTGCGGTATTTTCGGCTGGGATAAGATGAAGTGATAAACCTGCGAGCGCTCCAATTATGGTCCCGACTAAACGCTGGTTTGCCTTCGAAAGCGTGGTTCGAAAATAAGAAGCAGGCCCCATCACCACAATGATAGTGACCAATGCCCAACTCGAATGAGGAATATCAAAAAGGCGGGTAATACAAAAAGCAATCACACATGCTGTTGTCGTTCTAAGGGCGTGTAAAACACTCCGGTAGTCAAACCATAGCGCCGCTAAGGTTATCAATCGCTGCCTTAGCCACACATCATACTTTTTTGCCCTTTTTCGCCAGTACATATCACAACTTCAAGTTTGGACTAATAATGGGAATAGACAGCCCGAGTCACCATTACCTAAATAGATTTTGGTACTCACACTGCGAACCGTTTTCCATTGTAACTGGCAATAACACTGCTATTCGTTGACTTACATCATTGGTGTTGCTGAAAGCTGGTTTGCTTTTGATATAATGTGATTTTTTCACCATACCTTCCTCAGCATGATATGGCATATGACAGCCCATCTTTACTATGTGGTCATTTTGAAAATACCTAAATAACGGCTCAGCCTCTACCACTCACTTTTCTGGTTGATATTTAGTAGAGTTAAAAAACAGGAAAAATAAAGTATAAATTCGATAGTTAAATTCAAAAAAATTATTTTTAAATAAATCCATCAATACAAAAAATAAATATTATTCAAATGTATATTCAATGGTATTAATTGATATATTCATTGAATCTTAACAAGATTTATCATGAAAAACTATAAATATCAAATTAACAGAAAGTTCACAAAGAGAAAGGGGATAAAGTATTAGTATTATTTTTGGAATTCATAGAATAACAATTTAAGTTAATGCTTTTATAAAACAAATACATATTATAAATCATATCTTAAATAATGTTAGTTTGTGTTTTTATTTTAAATAAACTAATGGATAAGTGATTAAGTAATGAAGGACATAAAACCAAACTTAAAACCAACATTGATCGCATGCGCACTTTGTAGTGTATCTTCTCTTTCTTTCGCATCAGTCGATAACTTAACGGTAGCGGGTTTTCCCGATTATGTTTCACACGGAACGATAACGGATAACCAAGCCAATATTGCTGTTGACACTCAAGTTGACTCGGTTTTTAAATATGCTGGGTTTGGAGGTAATGGTGACCCATGCCAAATATTGGCTTACGACGAACTGCCCTTACATGACACCATAATCAACGCCCAAAATATTTCCAACGCCTCAGGAAAAGAGGTACTACCGGTTATGGTCGTCTATACGGCGAATGGTAGCGGCGGGATGGGCTATATCGGTGCGAGCGGCGAATGTGCAGACGGGTCAGGAACGTTACAGGATCTGCAAAACGATGAAGCACTGTATAAACATTATGCTACCTTCATTACTCAAGCCGTAGCTGCACAAGACTATAGTGATGGTCAATCGACACCAATGTCATTTATTCTTAACCCAGATTTCTTAGGAGAATTTCAAAAATATTGGGATCAAGACTCTCTCAAAGAAGAAGGTAGCGTTCATGTTAATACACAATTGACACAAGCAATCGACTATATTCGAACTACTTATCCCAACGTTACCATCCCCTCACAACCTATATTTGAAAATAATATTATCGGTTATATCGCATCGATTAACTTTATCATGGAACTCTTTGCACCAAATATCAGTTATGGTTGGCAAATGAATATCTGGGCAGGTGATTCTGCATTGTGGCTACAAGCTGATAATGATCTTTCTCAAGAGAAAGCCGATATTGTTAATGACTTTTTAAAAGAACTTAAAGTTTATAATGGTGACTACAAACCCGACTATATTGTCTTTGATAAATGGGAGAGAGATGGGTTTGATCAGGTACAAACCATTGATTTGTTGCATGCTGCCAATGCTACCAACTGGGATAGATACCTCAAGTATGTTGAATATATCAGCAGTGATGCACAAGTACCTGCAATGTTGTGGCAAATATCAGCAGGCCATATGCCGACCAAAGATGAGGGCAGCGCTCTAATAAGTGAAAACCAACAATCCTCATCAGGTCCATATTTTATGGGTGACTCCCGTATTGGAACTGATATTTCCGTTATTGATTCATCATTACTTAATAAACCAATGGACGCCAGTTATTACTATGGTAACTCATCCAACGTCGAACAGTTTCTCAGCGCGGATATACATGATTGGTCAGAGCCGATGATCAACACCCTCCCTAGCCATAATATTTTTGCAATTTTATGGGGTGGCGGCTCAACGACCTCTGTCTCACCGATCTCCACCAATTCTGGCGATGGTGACTGGATGGCAGACAAGATTGAACAATATAGCCACGAACCGGTGAAATTGGATGGCACTGGTGGCGGTGATGGCGGTGATGGCGGTGATGGCGGTGATGGCGGTGATGGCGGTGATGGCGGTGATAATCTTCCCCCAGAAGTAAGCCTGTCAACATCACAAGACTCCGTTGACGAGCAGGGTGAGGTTACTGTCAATTCTGAAGTGAATGATCCAGATGGTGATAACAGCCAAGTTGTTTATAACTGGAGTGTATCGGAGGGCGTTGAATTCCAAGAGATCGACAATGGGCACTCTATCCATTTTATTGCCCCTGATGTTGATGAAGATACCAATTTAACAGTCACTCTTGAAGTAACCGATTCTGAGGGAGAAAGTAATCGTAGTTCTATGGTCATAAACGTACACGATCTAGACAGTGGTAATGGCGGTGGTAACAGTGACGTCGATTACGTTTATCCAGAAGGACTGGAAAACTATACCGAAGGAACCATAGTTGATTTTGGTACAGAAGGTATTTGGCAATGCTACGGAGCTTGGGCAGCAAATTGCTCTGACTCAACATATGCACCGGGCGTGGCTGCCGATCCTACTTGGGTCGAGCAACAATGGAAAAAGCTAGACTAATGTTTTAGCTTAATTAGCGCTATAGCATCATCGGCTATAGCGCATTTAAACAAGTACTGTTTCACTTTGAATCATGTATTAAAGAGTAAACCAGTAACTCAAACGTTACGACGCTACTCAGTCATTGACATGACCTACAAGGTCAACTTTTTCACCATACCCGCCTCAGCATGCCCTGGAATATTACAAGCAAATTCCACCTTATTGTCCCCATGAAAGTGCCAAAGTAGCTGTTTTGCTTCTCCTGGCTTAACAGTCACAGCGCTGCCTGAATCATGCATGTGGTGAGGCATGGACTTCATCATTTCTCTATGCTCTAACTGCTCTTTCGCTGAGCCAATAGTGAACTCGTGGTCAATTTTTCCAACATTCATCACCACAAACTGGACCACATCATTAGGATCTATATTGACCTCTTTTTTAAATTGAATCGTCATGTCATCATTCAGCACAACATGAATGACTTTGTCTGGCTGAGCTCCCTTTGCAGGCATACCAACTTGTGACATGTCCTTCGCACCAGCCTGAGAGTGGCCAGTGTCTGCTTGAACCGAACTTGTTAAAGCCAATAAAAGTAGTGAAATAGATGTCTTTTTCATTATTTTTCCTTTTTGGAATATGTATATATGTGATGTCATGCACGCTAATATCTGAACAGCAGAGCGCGTGAGTTTACGTACGAACAAAGATGAGGATTGAACTACAAGGAAGGTGGGCGCAGTAAGCCATCGATATGTGCGACAGCCAGATCTAATTTCAGTGATTGATGAAGAGCTAACGAGATAGGCACTATACCCAGCGAGCTGAGCGTATCTATTGGGTATGGCACGCTGGAACTAACAGAAGGGCAACAGCTATCAATACATGAGTTTGCCTCCTGACAATGAGACAGGATATCTGAGACTGATTTATCAGGGCTACCAAATGACGAGCTAGCCATCGAATGACAGTCTTCATTTGGACTTAGTTGATTGATTTCGGTTGATGTGTCCAAAGAACCAGCTTTTTGAGTATGACAAGGCATATCACTCGGTGGTATCAAAGCAGAAGACATACTATTTGCTGCCATTGTACTAGACACATAACTTGTCATCAGCATTGCTAAGATACTGAGTAACGTAATCAATGTGTGTTTAAGTGTGTGCTGCATAGTATCCCTTCGGTTTGAAGGTTGAGGATAGACCTTGCCCTAAGGGTAAGGTCAAGCACCTTAATAGTAAAAATAGATCAAAGTAATTAGAAGTAGAGCTAAATAAACTCAGCTATAACTTGTTTCTCGCATAACAAATCGCTCCGTCGAAGCGTATATCAGGCTAATGACTGGCGATACCCAGCAAGCAAACGCGAGAGGTATGTAGAGTAAGTTTTCTATATTCCCCTCAGCAACCCCAAGCCCTAATGCGCTGATCACCACAGCGCCACCAGCATTCCAAGGGACAAGCGGCGAAATAAGCGTTCCTCCTTCTTCCACAGCTCGAGATAAATTAAGCTTGGAGTAACCTTTTGCTTCATACACAGGCACAAACATCCGTCCAGGCAAACTAATGGATAAATATGGATCACCAGCCACTAAATTGGTTGCTACTGATGTACCCAATGCTGAGGCTTGGAGACGAAAGAACGAACAGCTTTTGCTCAGTATCGCCTCAACGATAGTTTCCAAGCAGCGGGTTCTTTCCAGTGCACCACCAAAACCAAGCGATATCATGATCAAAGTGATCACCCATGCCATTGACTGAATGCCCCCTCTTGCAAGCAGACTATCAAGCTCTGACACCCCAGTTTGTATTTGATATCCGCTCTGTGCATATTGAAATAACTCATGCAAAGACACGTTCTGCATAAAATGTGCAATGACAGCGCCGCTCACCACACCAGCAAACAAAGAAGGTAATGTAGGTAGCTTAAAGAAAGAACATGCGAGCACTAAAAAAGGCGGAATTAAAAGCCAAGCAGATAAATTGAAATTGGCTTCAATATTGGTGTTAATCAGGTGTATCTGACTTAATGCATCGTCCCCCAAAGGACCGTTATTGAGACCAACGAATAGATAAATACCAAATGCAATTAACATGGCAGGAACTGTGGTGGGCAACATGTTTTTTATATGTTGAAAGAGGTCTACGCCTATTACAGCAGGGGCTAAATTCGTTGTGTCCGATAAGGGAGACATTTTGTCGCCAAAAAACGCACCTGAAACAACCGCTCCAGCCGTCCAATAAATCGGAATATCAAAGCCAGCGCCAATACCCACCAAGGCTAATCCAACTGTACTGACCGTCCCCCAAGAGGTGCCAAGAGACAAAGAAACGATAGAGCACAACACCATACTTGCTGCCAAAAATATCTGCGGATTAAGCATAGTCAGACCATATTGTATCAATAAAGGCACTGTGCCACTGGCAATCCAAATACCAACGATCATACCGACCAGCATTAAGATAGCGAGAGATTGCATTGCAAGACGAACCGTATGCAAAATGCCATCTTCAATATCATGCCAACGATAACCTCTAAACCAAGCCAGAAAAGCGGTAACGCTAATACCAACAATCAGTGGTATATGAGGCGTAAAATCATTAAAAACAAAAAGTTGTATCGCCAAAATACAAAGAGTAATGGCGATAGGTGCTATCGCCATGGCTAAGCTAGGCTTAGAGGTTTTATCTATTTTCGTCATACCGAATCTTCCTTATTTCTCGTTTGAATGCGAAATTTTGGGTGCAAAAAGCCTAGCTCGACTTTTGTTGTCACTGAGATGACAGGTCGAGCTATCGTTTGCTTTAGTTTTTCTTGAACTTACAGTG
This sequence comes from Vibrio sp. Of14-4, assembly GCF_022347625.1. NCBI lineage: Bacteria > Pseudomonadati > Pseudomonadota > Gammaproteobacteria > Vibrionales > Vibrionaceae > Vibrio > Vibrio sp. Of14-4. The sequence continues at coordinate 147,545 of NZ_JAKRGI010000006.1, forward strand.
CGAAAATACCGGCCTTAGCCGAATAGACGATAAAACAAGTTAGGAACGTTCAAAAACTACCGTTTTGTCGTTAAATAAAAATACGCGCTTTTCAATATGATATTGAATGGCTTTGGCGAGCGTTAGCGCTTCAATATCCTTACCTTTTTTGATCAGATCTTTGGGGTAATAGGTATGATTAACGTTTGCCATACCTTGAGTAATAATGGGCCCTTCATCTAGATCGCTACTGACGTAATGCGCAGTGGCTCCAACGAGCTTCACGCCTTTATCATAAGCTTGGTGATAAGGTTTTGCGCCTTTAAAACCGGGTAACAAAGAGTGATGAATGTTGATGGCTTTTCGTGACCATTGTTCGCACATTGAATCGGACAAAACTTGCATGTATCGGGCAAGAATCAATAACTCGCAACCGACATCATCCAATATTTTTTGCACCTGTGCTTCTTGTTGTGACTTGGTCTCATGAGAAATAGGAAAGCAGTGGTAAGGAATATCATGCCATTGTGCCAATGACCTCAGATCTTCATGATTCGAAATCACGGCTTTGATATCAACAGGCAGATTATGGGTGCGATAGCGATAGAGTAAATCGTTCAAACAGTGATCATATTTAGACACCATGATCACCACAGATGGCCTGTAACTCTTATCGGTCAACTCCCATTCCATATCAAAGGCTTTGCTGCGTTCACCAAAGCCTTGCTTAAACGCTTTCTCATCAAACTTTCCACTGCCCTCTTGAGCAAACTCGACTCGGATAAAAAAGCGCTGGTTCAACTCATCATCAAAAGAGTTTAACTCAGAGATATAACATCCAGATTCACATAAAAAGCGGGTCACTACATCCACTGTCCCAATACGGCTTGGACAGCTTGCGGTTAAAATGTAGTTGGAATTTGATTGATTCATTAAGTCACCTTAAGACTGTTATTATAAGTCGCCAATACCAAATCGGTTTGGCGACTGGTTGCCTGGCTAGTCTTTATGAAAGACCACACCATACTCACGCCCTGCATCCATTAGCCACATCCATAGGTAGTCGGCGAAACTTCGACGAACCACAAGCTCAAATGCCTGCTCACCAATACGCCGAATTTGAACTTGTGATTTGGCAAACGTGGTTCCAGCCACATGGCCTATCGGAAACTGACGAATATGGACATCATACAAGGTTGATTTTTTTATTACATTTTCAGCATTTGCCCCGCTCAACGTCAAAAGAGTCTGAGCACTGCTCACTTCAGTGACCGCATAATGCCCCTCTAGATGCTGATGCAATGCCGATTCGATTGCCGTCGCTGAGTTAGGCTCTCCAATAATCAACCATTCATCAGGAGATTGCCAGAAAACACGCAGACTATCGGTTTGAACGGACGTTCTCGGTGCCATTGGAAGCGCTACGCCAAGCGCCTTTTCAACCCCTGAAGTAAAAGCGGGATTCTCTGCTTTTCCCCTCAAGATAAAATGGCTTAAACCTTTTATCTCACGGATGTCGACGCTCGTCTCCTGATATAATTGGTCAGGTGTTATAAATTCAACATGGGCGAGAGGTGAAGCCTCTCGGGGCATCCATTGCTCTTTAGGGCTGGGAGAGGCAACGTTATTGTCAGCCCTAGCTTCAAGAGTGATATCAGACATTTTGGCGCTCTCCTTTTGGATCATAAAATACAGATGTGGTAATTTCAGCTTCTACCGATGCTCCATCAGGTAGCGGGAAATACACCTTTTCGCCCACCCGAGACAAACCGCCTTTGATAACGCCCAATGCAATAGAACGATCTAATAGTGGGCTGTAATAACTTGATGTGACATGCCCAACCATTGTCATTGGGATTGGCTCACTTGGGTCAAAGACCGCTTGGGCACCTTCAGGTAACACGACACTTGGATCTTTAGTTAGCAATCCAACAAACTGTTTTCTATCTTGCCGCTGGTTGTCTTCACGCTCCCATGAGCGCTTACCGATATAACTAAACGTCTTGTTTTTACCGACGATCCAGTTCATATCCATATCTTGCGGAGATACCGAACCATCTGTGTCCTGCCCTGCAATAATAAAGCCTTTTTCGGCTCGAAGAATGTGCATAGTTTCGGTGCCATAAGGCGTGATACCAAACTCCTCACCAGCAGCCATGACTTGTTCCCAAACATATAAGCCATAATTGGCTGGCACGTTAATTTCAAAAGACAGCTCACCAGTAAAACTGATCCGAAATACTCGCGCATCTACGCCAGCTACCTTAAATGACTGCCAACTCATATAGGGAAACGCGTCATTTGACACATCATGACCATCCACCAACTTTTCGAGCAAAAAACGGCTATTCGGACCAGATATTGTCATCGTTGCCCAATGATCTGTCACACTGGCGAAATACACTTCTAGCTCTGGCCATTCTGTTTGATGCCATAGTTCTAACCATTCGAGTACAGCCGCAGCTCCGCCTGACGTGGTGGTCATAATAAAGTGATTGTCATTGATACAAGAAGTCACGCCATCATCGAAGATCATGCCATCTTCTTTACACATAACGCCGTATCGGCAGCGGCCCGGAGCGAGTTTTGACCAAGGGTTGGTATAAATTCGGTTGAGAAACTCTCTTGCATCCTTACCTTGAATATCAATTTTTCCAAGCGTAGAAGCATCTAAAATACCTATGCTTTGGCGAGTTGCCATGCACTCTCGCGTGAGTGTTTCCTGCATGCTCTCACCCTGCTTAGGAAAATACCAAGGCCGCTTCCATTGCCCCACATCTTCAAACTTTGCCCCGTGAGCAACATGCCACTCATGAATTGCGGTAAACCTTGCAGGGTCAAACAATTTGCCCGTATCTCTTCCAGCTAACGCACCAAAGGTTACTGGTGTATACATAGGGCGAAAAATGGTTGTGCCTGTCTCTTGGATGGTTTGATTTAACGCTTTGGCTACAATAGCCATACCATTGATATTGGACGTTTTCCCTTGATCGGTACCAAATCCCATCGCGGTATAACGTTTTACATGCTCAATCGACTCAAAGCCTTCTCTTGTGGCAAGCTCGATACCCGCAGCGGTTACATCATTTTGAAAATCAACAAATTGCTTAGGCGCTCGACTGGTCGGTTTAATATGAGGAATATGGTATAGCGCCATTGGCTGTGACTCATTGTATTTATGAGCTTTAGGGGTAATGAAGTTGTCCTCGATTAGCGATCCACCCAATTCTTCACCACTGACTAGCCCTGCCCCAGCACCTTGTTCTAGAGCGGTGCCTAATGAGTAGGTTCCCACTGCTCCGCCAACAAACAGTTGGTTTAGAGAGGCAGGACCTGGAACAAAGCCTGCGATATCTGGGTTCCAGATAGGCTTGCTCCCCGTGTGGCAGGATAAGTGAACAACAGGACTCCAGCCACCAGAGCTTGCGACAGTATCACAAGTCAGCTGGGTTGCTTTGCCGATAACTTCACTACCGTCAGAGTTAAGGGCAGCGACTTTAACCCCTGTCACTCGCTTGCTACCAGAAGCCTCTATGACAGCTTTACCCGTTAGTATCTTGATGCCCAAGCTGCGCGCTTTTGAAACAAGATCGCCGTTTGATTCCTGCCGAGTATCAACCACAGCCACGACTTCCCGTCCTGCATTATGCCAATCAATCGCCGTTTGGTACGCGTGATCATTGGTGGTCATCAACACAAGCTTACTTCCGGGAGCTACGGCGTAGCGATTAATGTAAGTAGAGACCGCAGACGCTAACATACACCCTGGCACGTCGTTATTGGCAAAAACCAGTGGTCTTTCCAAAGCCCCCGTCGCCAAGATAACTTTCTTAGCGCGAATGCGATGCAAACGCTGGCGAATTCCCGATACGTTTTCGCCTAAATGATCGCTGCGCCTTTCAACCGCTCCGACAAAATTATGGTCGTAGTAACCAAAAGCCGTCGTTCTCGCCAACAAGGTGAAGTTAGGATCTGAATACAAAAGTCCCAAAATCTCAGCTACCCAGTCCATGCAAGGTTTACCATCAAGCTTTTCAGTACTAGACAGTAGCGAGCCACCAAATTCGTTTTGCTCATCTAGAATAATCACACGCAGGCCAGAACCGACCAAGGTTTTTGCGGCCGCAAGTCCAGCGGGCCCTGCACCAATAATCAGCACATCGGCATGATGATTAAGCTTATCGTACTGATCTGGGTCTTGATCTGCTGGAACTTTACCTAAACCTGCGGCCTTTCTGATGTATTTCTCATAAGTTGGCCAAAGGCTTTCAGGTTGCATGAAAGTTTTGTAGTAAAAGCCAGGCGGCATCATGGCACCACCTACCTTCCCAACCCCTGCCATCACATCCAATTCCACACTTGGCCAACCCGCGACGGAAATCGCCGTCAGGCCTTGATATAACTCAGCCTGAGTAGCACGAATGTTGGGAATAGTGGTCGATGGGCTACTGCCTACTTGTAAAATGGCATTGGGCTCTTCTGCTCCAGCTGCCAAAATTCCTCTTGGACGAGAATATTTAAAACTTCTTCCCACTACATCAACGCCATTGGCTAGCAAGGCCGACGCAATAGTATCGCCTTTGCAGCCCGTGTAGCGCTTACCATTGAATGAGAATGTGATACTTTGTGCTCGCTCTATACGACCGCCTTTCTCAAGCCTGTTAAGCTCAGTCATTTCGCTGCTCCTCTTTGTTCAATAAAGCAGAGCTACTGCCCATTTTGTACACCTCTTCTATCTGGTAAGTCACTGTATTGCGGACAACATTAAAAAACTTACGACACCCCGCACTGTGCGACCACATTTCCTGATGCGAGCCTTTGTTATTTTTTCGGTGAAACAGATAGTTACCCCATTCTTCATCGGTCACTGCCTCTGGTTCAAGAGGCCTCACAATATGCGCCTCTCCAGCGTAGTGAAACTCATCTTCTTCTCGTATTTCATCGCAATACGGACAATAGATTTGCAGCATTACTCTTTCTCCTAGAACTAGTGTGCAACGCCAGCTGCGCCGTGTTCATCAATTAAATGCCCAGTCACAAATCGATTGAGGTTAAAGGCATCAGCGAGAGGGTGTGGGTGATCGTTAGCAATGGTGTGCGCAAATACATGACCAGATCCTGGTGTTGCTTTAAAGCCTCCTGTTCCCCAGCCACAGTTAAAATACAAACCCTTAATATGAGTTTTACTGATGATTGGACAAGCATCAGGCGTGGTATCAACAATACCTCCCCAGTGGCGATTGAGCCTGACTCGGCTAACGATGGGAAACATCTCAATAATGGCTGCTATGGTATGTTCAATGACTGGAAAAGAGCCTCTTTGTCCATAGCCAAGGTAGCCATCAATACCGGCTCCAATCACCAAATCGCCTTTATCAGATTGGCTCATGTATCCGTGGACATGGTTGGACATCACCACGGTATCTAGACAGGGTTTTAAAGGCTCAGAAACCATAGCTTGTAGCGGATGAGATTCTAATGGTAGGCTCATATTGACCATCTTGGCTAGCTCACCAGAGTTGCCTGAGGCAACACAAGCCACTTTACTTGCTCCAATAAAGCCCTTCTTGGTCTCGACACCAACCACTGAACCCTTTTCTACTCGAATACCAGTCACTTCATTTTGCTGAATAAGATCAACACCTAACTTATCGGCTGCTCGCGCATAACCCCAAGCCACAGCATCATGACGGGCAGTTCCACCGCGCTGTTGCCAGCTTGCTCCCAACACTGGATACCTGGCATTTGGCGAGCAATTTAATATTGGCACTAAGTCTTGTACTTCTTTGGTGCTCAGCACCTCGCTATCTATTCCATTGAGCCGATTTGCATTCACTCGCCTTTCTATATCCCTCATGTCTTGTAATGTGTGGCCGAGGTTTAACACGCCTCTTTGACTAAACATAAGGTTATAATTGAGCTCTTGAGACAAACCTTCCCACAATTTCATTGAGTGCTCGTAGAGATGAGCAGCCTCATCCCATAAGTAATTGGAGCGCACTATGGTGGTGTTTCTCGCAGTATTGCCACCACCTAGATAGCCTTTTTCAACCACAGCAATATTGGTAATACCATGCTCTTTCGCCAGATAATAGGCAGTGGCTAGGCCGTGTCCGCCACCACCTATAATGACTACGTCATAGTGCTTCTTGGGTGTGGGATTTCGCCAAATTCGCTGCCAGTTTTCGTGATAGGTTAAGGCATGCTTAAATAGACCAAACCCTGAGTAATCCTTCATTGTTTACCTTCCAAAAAACGTTAAAGTCCAAGCGTCTTGTCATAGGCGCATCGATTTTTAATTGAGTATTGTTAAGCGCCTATTGGCTGAGATCATCGATAAACGGGAAACTCTGCGCACAATGCAGCTACCTTGGCTTGCACAGACTTGATCTTCTCTTCATTGTCTAAGTCATCTAAAATGTCGCAAATCCAATCGGTAAGCATGGCTGACTCGGTTTCTTTAAAACCTCTAGTGGTGATAGCGGGCGTACCAATTCGAAGCCCACTGGTGACAAAGGGCGACCTAGGATCATTAGGCACAGAGTTTTTATTGACTGTGATGCAAGCTTTACCTAAGGCCAAGTCCGCATCTTTTCCGGTGATACCCTGCTTTATCAGACTCACTAAGAACAGATGATTGTCCGTTCCACCAGATACAACCTCATAGCCACGTTCAATAAATCCTTTTGCCATCACTTGGGCATTTTTCACAACCTGAGCTTGATACTCAGTAAATTCTGCCAATGAAGCCTCTTTAAATGCTACGGCTTTAGCCGCAATGACATGCATGAGTGGTCCACCTTGACCAGCGGGAAAAACCGCTGAGTCTAGTTTTTTCTCAAGCTCTTGATTAGATTTGGCGAGGATAAGGCCACCTCGTGGTCCCCTGAGTGTTTTATGGGTTGTGGTCGTGACAACGTCCGCATAAGGAAGTGGGTTTGGATAATGACCAGAAGCGACCAGTCCGGCGACATGTGCCATATCAACAAACAAATAGGCATTGACCGAATCAGCGATATCTCTAAACTTCTGCCAATCAACCACACGAGAATAAGCAGAAAAGCCAGCAATGATCATTTTGGGCTGATGCTGTTTGGCCAGTTCCTCGACTTGATCGTAATCGATTTCACCAGTTTCCTCATTTAAACCGTACTGGACAGAATGATAGATTTTTCCTGAAAAGCTGACTTTAGCGCCATGAGTTAGGTGACCACCATGGGCAAGGCTCATTCCCAAAACCGTATCACCGGGGTTGAGTAAAGCCATGAAAACGGCCGCATTCGCCTGTGAACCGGAATGAGGCTGCACATTCGCATAATCGGCACCAAACAAGCTCTTTGCGCGTGAAATAGCAAGCCGCTCGATAGTATCAACATGTTCACACCCCCCATAGTATCGCTTAGCTGGGTAGCCCTCTGCATACTTATTGGTCAACTGTGTTCCCTGCGCTTGCATCACTCTCTTGCTGGTATAGTTTTCAGAGGCAATTAATTCGATATGCTCTTGCTGACGGGTATCTTCACTGTTAATTGCACTAAGCAATTCATCATCAAACCCTTCAATGGTGTCATTTTGGTAGAACACGCGTCTCTCCTTCAGCACATTAATGTAACAATAGTGTTAACAAAATATCCTGCATCCCTGTTCAATGACCGACTGTGTGCGTCAAGAACTGTTGCTTTTGCGACAAATCACCGAATCATTGCGTTGGATATTGAAAATAATGTGATGTGAGTAATAAATTTATATTGAGAATACTTGTAACAAGTCGCTTACCTGAGACACTGCCATGGCACTCAAACCTCAAGGCATGGTGATGAAAATAATAAGAAAATTCTCAGCTCCAATGAGAGATACCAACCAATGTTTTATCGCGAAAGAAAAAACCACATGTAAACAAACCTCAGTGCTATTTGTTGTGCTTGAGCATTTTTCCCTAATGTCATTTACTTGTGCGGTCGATTGTTTAGTGACGTCAAATTTGGTGGAAGGTTCGATGCGATTCACCTTTGCTACGGTTGGATTAGGCAATGGCGAGGTGCTCAGCGATCTTGGTATTGGCCTTACGCCTGATCACTCATTAGACGAAGTAAAGGCATTACAAGATATCGATGCTGTGGTCGTTTGCGGAGGCTATCGAACTAGCCTGAATGAACACCCTCAGTTGTCAAAGCTGATTGCATTAAGTAGTAAGTGCAGCACCATTCTTGGGGGGATTTGGAATGGGGCTATTTTTCTAGCCCATGCAGGGGTTCTTGATGGAAACCACTATGCCCTTCATCCAGACAATCATGCCTATGCAAAAGAAAGATTCCCCCGCAGCCTTTTATCCTCAAGCTCCTACGTTGAACACGAAAATATCTTCACTTCCTCTGGAGCAAGTAGCACTCTCGATATGATGTTAGCGCTAGTGCAAAAAATCACCAATCAGCCCAATTCTAATGCGGTGCGAGAAATCCTTTCTTGTGACCGTTCAATTCCCCAAAATTCAACGCCACAGCTTCACACTTGCCTACCAGACTCTGCGCCAGCGATTGTGAAAGAAGCCAATCTATTAATGGTTAGTAATCTTGACGAGCCGCTCCATGTCGAAGACATAGCCCGTTACCTCAAGATATCGCGCAGAAAATTAGAAAGACTGTTTAAGACGCATATTCAAACCTCGCCTTCTAAGTACTATTTAGAACTGAGATTAACCTATGCAAGGCAATTACTGCTCCAGTCAGAGGATTCCATCTCAACCATAGCAGCATCGACAGGCTTTTCTTCAACCACCCATTTTAGTCGATGTTTTAAAGAGTTTTTTTCCGTATCGCCTAGTGTGATGAGAGAGAAGATGCATGTCAGTTAGAATTAAGACTGCGGCCCGAAAAGCAAAAACCCCAACATCAGGTGATGCTGGGGTTTTCTAAATAAATGGCACGCCCTGCAGGATTCGAACCTGCGACCACATGCTTAGAAGGCACGTGCTCTATCCAACTGAGCTAAGGGCGCGCTACAGGGAAAGGATTATACGAGTTCAGCGTCTTAACACAAGACCTTTTCGTAACATTATGAACTGAATGACTAAAAAAAGCCCACCAGGTTGAGTTTTGATTAAAAACAACTCAAAGCAAACGTTTGCCTATAGATGTTCGTTGGATAATTTGCGACAATGCGCCCAGCAAAATAGCCATTCTGTTTTAAAGGAACGTCATGACCGCTCAAAATATTGATGGAACTCTTATTTCTCAAACTGTCCGTTCAGAAGTCGCTGCGCGCGTAAAAGCACGCCTTAATGCAGGCTTGAGAGCACCTGGTCTCGCGGTAATATTGGTTGGTGAAGACCCAGCATCACAAGTATATGTTGGGAGTAAGCGCCGCGCTTGTGAGGAAGTTGGCTTTGTATCTAAGTCATATGATCTCCCCACAGCGGCAACCGAGCAAGAGCTGCTGGCTCTGGTTGATGAACTTAACAATGATGATCAAATAGACGGTATCCTTGTCCAACTGCCTTTACCAGCTGGTATTGATGCTACTCATGTTCTTGAGCGTATTCACCCTGAAAAAGATGTCGATGGATTTCATCCTTATAATGTCGGCCGCCTAGCTCAGAGAATTCCTAAGTTACGCTCATGTACACCAAAAGGGATCATCACATTACTTGATCGCTACAACATTAATTTACGTGGTCTACACGCGGTTGTTGTAGGTGCCTCTAATATTGTCGGCCGCCCAATGACGCTTGAATTATTGCTTGCTGGCTGCACCACAACCACATGCCACAGATTCACTAAAGATCTTGAAAGCCATGTTCGACAAGCAGACATTGTGGTCGTTGCAGTAGGCAAGCCTAACTTTATTCCGGGACAATGGATTAAAGAAGGTGCCGTGGTGATTGATGTCGGCATCAATCGCTTAGATTCGGGCAAGTTAATTGGTGATGTGGATTACGACAACGCCAAAGAGCGAGCAAGCTTTATTACCCCAGTCCCTGGCGGCGTCGGCCCTATGACGGTTGCGAGCCTGATCGAGAACACCATGCTTGCCTGTGAGCAGTTCCACACCAAGAAAAAGTAACGAGTGAAGCTCATCGTTTAGAGCAATAGAACCGGTAAACTGATTATCCCCATCAACTATGTTGATGGGGATTTTTTATGTTTGAAAATCATACGTATTGACTACGCTTGATATCCTTTTAGATTTAACATTTTCAAGCCAGTTTAATATAAATTGCAATGAAGAAATGCTATTAGAGTAAACAGCTTTGTCATGCCATAAAGCTACGAGTAAAATAGCGCTCCATAAATAAATCTAGTGACTTGCCCAGTCTAGACTTGTTAAGTTTGACTTCATACAAGTCAAAATCACATAGAACCTCATCTAAAAGCGGAGGTTGAATTTGGATAAGACGCTCATATTCTACCTCTGACTCAGCCCACAGAGATCCTAGTGAACCAGCCGCTTCTTCCCGTATATAATCAGGCTCTGAGTCATCTACCAGCACTTTAAAAAGTGCATCTTTTGGAGTTTGCCCAATGCAGTACATTAGCCTTTCTGCAGCAGCAACTCGAGTATTTGCATCTTCAGACCTATCCAGAAAATAGCGAATACATATTTCGCAGTCTTCAGAGCTCAATTGTTTAGTCATAGGCATAACGCCCTCCTTAAGCCTTGAGTAGCAGTTGACCTAAATGTGAAGCTAAGCAAAATTGAGTCAATAGTTACGAACCCGAATTTGAGGTTTTGTCAGCCACTTTAGCCTTCAACACTTTGTGTTGAGAGACAATTTCACTAAGAAACCGGGATTTATTATGTTGTGCAAGAAGCAATGCCTTCTCAGATGAATCAAATGCTTTTTGAAACTCATTATTAAGTGAGTATGCTGTCGCCAAACTATCCCAAAGAATTTCAGATCCTTCAAAGGTCTTTACTCCTCGCTCTAATATCGCTATTCCCCAATCAACTTTGTTTTCATAAGCTGCCTTTAATCCATAGACATTAAATTGGTGAACAGACATAGGAAATGTGTAGCCATACTCGGTTGATTTCGCCAAATAAAAATCTTCCAATTTCTCTAATGACATCACGTCTAGCTCTGGTACAGCATTCCATCCAGAAAAAATAGCCTTGAGTGCATGGCTATTACCTATCAAGGGAGTACTGTCATGAGTTTCATTCGGGAACTTTGAATAAGACCAAGTTACATTGTTTGGCGACTTTTTGTTAAGTAATTCTATCATTGAATTAAATGAATCTTCCATTTCATCAGGTTCATTTGCTAAGCTCAAAAACCACTTTATCGGCTTTTTTCTCTCTAAGTTTTGATATTGTGAATACTCATTCATAAGCGTAGCCTTGTCCCACCACAAACTCGGACTTATTGAAATCGCAGCATTAAATTCCGACCCTTCACTTAAAGCTAAGTAACTGGTGAATAAACCCGATAATGAATGTCCAGAAATGATTTGATAGGGTGCTAAACGATAATCCTCTCTTATCTTATTTAACAGTTCATCTTGTAAAAATTTCTTGTATAACTCAGCTTGCCCTGAATGGTTTCGATACTTTTCGGACTCGGTATGAGTATAAAACTTTAGTCGTTCATAAGGGGTACTTACACCCACTACAATCATCTCTGGAATGATTGCATAAGTACTTAAAAACCGGACACTTCCCGCTATATACTCAAATTGAGTCGAACCATCCAAAACGACCAATACAGGGTATTTAAAACTATTAGAATGTTCGTATGTATCTGGTAAAGATACTTGAAGGGTTACTTCTTCATTGATGGTCCCTGAAAAAAACGTAAAGCTATTCGTGTTCGCAAAAGAATACGAAGAAATAAATATAAGGGTTAGATAGATTAGTCTCATACATTCCTTGATGGCTACAATGTGAAGCGAAGCGGAACTCAGCCAACTATCAGAAGTTCCTGCCTGCGCTGACTGGTTAGATGTGAAATTTCATATTAATAATTTCCATATCACCAGCACTTTTGGTGCGATCTGAATTAATAATGAAAGCACTATTAACTTACTGTAAATTCAATTTATTTTCATTAGTTTATGACATCTACATTAATACTCTTGACCACATCCCCTAAAGCCAAGACTTTATTACTTTCGAACGAGACTTTAGTGTTTGGCATTAGTGAAAAGTCAAAAGAGCCAGAAACCCAAACTTCGTTGAGCTGCACACTTCCTTTTTGGACATAAACATCGGAAGTACAAACATCGCAGAGGTTTCTCTGAATATCGTTGACAACCCATACTTTACCTGAAGGAACCGTGTATAGCTGGGTGTTATCCAAACTCTTTGCATTCACAGAAACTGAAAAAAATATAACTAACCAGACCCACAAATTTTTCATCATCTTCATAAACTTTTTTGATACCTTTGTCATTCGGTGAGGTTTTTTAAGTGTGTTTAAGGTAAGTTCATTTTTTCAACTAAGTATTCACTAAACTCCGAGTACTCATCAATCAAACAATCACACATATTTAATGTCTCGGTTTCAGTATCTAAAATTTCAAAATTCTCAAACCTATATTTTTCTTATACACACTTATATGTGACAGAAACCACTTAGGCTTTTACCCTATTTCGACTATCAAAAACAGGAAAAGATGAGACTATTCAACAATATTTACGTACCTATTAAGAGTTGGAACAGAATCGATATCAAAAATACTCTTTAACATTATCATGGGTGTGGCTGTCGCTCATGTGTTAAAAGCAGGATTCAACATGATTAGTACGGTAGTTATATAATCAAAAACCTTATAATAAGGGATTTACTCTATGGTTCCTTTACATTCATATCAATGCCACTACTAATACTGTAATTTGGCTTTAGACAGATTACAGTATTAGTAACAAATCTCACAATTATTTATTTTGGTACGTTCATCAAATGTTTCATTATAAGCTCAACGAGTGTATTACGATGCCGTAAACCACAATCACTGCAATACTTAAAATGGTTTCTACGGAAATTTTTGATGCTGTCATTCCTGTGCCAAGATAGGAAGTTTCTAGAACGATAATGTTAGCTGCGGGAGGTAGCACACAGATTAAAAATAGCCACGGTAATTGCTGATACACAAACTCTGAGTTTAATATTTGGCTGATGACAAAAGCGATGAGAACAATTGTACTCAACATCAAAATTCTAAATGCATAAGACTTAGCATAAACAAAAAAGTCGCTTTTATCTAAACTGGTTTCAGACAGCCAGATACCAAGTATCATCATACCCAGAAAGCTCATTAAGAATTTGGATATCATATATATATGGTGTCCAAATACTTCAACACTCCTCTCAAATGGAATTAATAAACAACCAATAATAAAAGCAATCACAGGAGGCGAAGTCAGAATATTTTTAATTGAAAAAACCTCTTTCTTTAAATAGTTTGCACCAATAGAATTACCAACAATTGAACTTCCAATATACGCGCCCAACACGAACCTAGCTGCTGTATCCCCTAGCAAAGCATGAGCAATTGGCAAACCCAGCCAACCTATATTTAGATAGCAAAAACATAAGTTATTAATTACATCTCTTTCCATCCAGTGCCGAAAAAAAAATATCGACAACATAAATATCATCGCTAATACGATAACCAAAACCATTTCCTCAGAATTGAGGGAAATATTCCAGATGATAATTAAAGGTATCACCATTTTAGTAAGAACAAACGATGAAAATGTTTTGACTTTTAACTGCTTTTTTCCGACAAGAATGCCAAAAATCAAATAGACAAAAGGGAGTAAAATCTCCATTAGCTAACTACCACTCTATGCTCACCTTCTCTTGCTTCAACTCGCTTCGCCCACTGATAAGCCCATTTTTCTGAACATTGAGCGTTAAACCAAAAGGCATTCGTGGAGAATAAAACTCCCTTGTTTAATGGGCCAATACAATACAAACCATTGACCTCTTTGCGACTGGAAGAGATTTCGAAGGTTTTAGGATTTATAAAAATACCGCCACATGGGTGCGGTTCAACATATCCTTCGTTAATCAACTGTTTTAACAAAGGACTGCGTGAATTGTTTATTATGGGACTGCCGCCAGTCCCATCCCAGAGGATTCGTGACTCCAAAGTACCTCCTGTCGTAGAAACCCGAAATACACCATTCTCATAAGTTGGTTTAGATGTTGACATACAGAACTCGAGTCTTCCCTCGCCAACAGCACTACCTAACTGAACAAAAGAACTCATCGGAATTGGATGACGCCACGCTGCCCATAAAGAGCCAAAACTGGAGATAAATTCATGTTTTTCTGTTATTGACATCGCTTTCCAAAATTTATGGAACCAGTACCTTGTGGAGACTAATACATCTTGCCAAGGTAAGTCGGCATTAGAAGCTCGATCCTCCAAATACCTGAAGTATTCTTTTTGTTTTCCAGCGCGCAACAATTGGTTCGATGTCTTGAATTCACTTTCATTTTTAAGTGAATTATGTTCTTTCAAAAGTAATTTTTTAAAGGCTTTTAGCGGAGATAACTGACTTTCTCTAATTAGGGATCTCCAAGTTAAGTATTTTGGTACATATTGATGTTTCTCACTCAAACAAGTTGGCGCCAATCCATTTCTTGAAAACATTTTTGCCTTCGCGTTCTTTGACCTGTCAATATGCTTGAATGCATCTACTGCAGTAAGACCAGTGCCCGCTATTAGAATGGGTCCATGAACTGGCTGATTATACTGGGTGTAATGATTGATAAAACCTGATAACTCCTCTAGATCGGAGAAATTGGAAGAATTGAGAGCACCCATGCATAAAACTACCTCACGAGCTTTAACCAATTCTTCATTTTTAAGAGCTAGTTCAAACGAACCATTAACGTATTCTAAAGAAAGCAAATCTTGCTGAAACTCGTGGATATTGAGTAATTCAGCCGCTTGGATATCTTTGTAAACAGACTCTAGGTATTTAGCAAACGTGCCCCTGGTAGGCCACTTTGAATCCATTGTCTTTTGCTCACGTAACCAATGCCAAAACCCAGTAGGTTCTACAACTGACGGTGACATTAACTCTGGTGGTGTGTTAACTATATGTACTGGCGATGCATCTCCAAATGCTTTTCCTTTAGCAAAACTATTTTGATTATTGAATATGGCGATATTTGATTTTAGGTGACGTTTTGTAAAAACCTCATTCTGTATTTCATTTAATAAACCAACACCGCTGGCACCGAAACCAATGATTGCAATATCAAAAACTTCCATTTAATCCTCAAAAAAACTATAAACTACATGAGCAATCTGAGTATTTTATAAACTCCCACGATAATATGCAATGTGTTTATATACATATTAGTTAATATTGTTGGTGTGACTTAGCCTCCTTGCAAATAGCTTTACGCCCCAAAGTGCCAAGCATAGTGAATCTGTTTTAATTTTTTAGGTATACAGCTTCGTTTTTCATGCTCGTTTTTGAAGAGATCAATTTAATAGCCAGTACAATGCGAACAGAGTTAAATATTACTTACTGTTTTACCGCAGTTCCAATAATGCAAAACAGTTCACTAAAATATGCATAATGATCGATGCCAACACGTTTTACGGCATAAGTGTTTAGACAAATGGTGCAATAAGCTACTTCCAAAATCGGAGCCGGTGGGAGTTGTTGTAAAATTTACAGCAATTGAATTTTTCATCGTTCAGGCAACTATTGTAAATATAGTAACAGTTCAACTGCGAATAATACTTATGAGTTGGAAAGCAACTGAAAAGTGTTTCTTTCTAGTTGCCAGCACGAAATGGGGCAAAAACGAGCTGAGTGGTATTGTCTAGCAACTATACTTTTTGTCGGCCAAGTAGCATGGTGCCATCGACAAGCTTATAGATAAGATTAGGGTAGGCAAATGACCCTATATTTTTATTAAACGCTTGTATGCTCAGATGCCAACCTAATCGCAGCCTCTGCCAACAAACGATTTGAATCTAGTGTTGGGAGCACTGAATTTGAGTCATCGATAATTAATGGTATTTCTGTACATCCAAGAATAATTGCATCACAGCCTTTATCCTTTAATCTCCGTATCACCTTCTGAAAATAGGTTACTGATTCTGTCTTGAAGATACCATAAACCAATTGTGCCATGATTATGCGCCCAATCTCATCACTTTCTTCATTCGATGGGCGCTCCCAAGCAAGCCCCATAGCTGCTATTTTTTCTGGATAGACATTGCTTTCAACTAACCACTTCGTTCCCAAAATCCCTAGTTTTCTAAAGTCTTGATGTTTTGCACTTTCTACGACAACCTGAGCGATATGAAGCCAAGGCAGGGGGGAGCGTTCTTCAACATATTTGAAAGCCTGGTGGATTGTATTGTCTGGACAAATGAGAAACTCTGCACCTTGGTTCTTCAGTTTTTGGGCCGAAGAAAGCATTAACTCACCAATTCCGATTATATCATTTGAGTTCAAGCAATCCACATAATCGGCTAGTGAATGAGTGTGCATAGATATTTCAGGATGAACATGCTGACCTAAGGTTTTTGGGCTTTCAGTACATATCGTTTTGTAACAAAGTGCGGCCCCTTCAGCAGAACATCCAACGATTCCAATATGTTTAAGCGAATTTCCCATACTTACTTATACCTCAATGACTAAGCCCTGAGTTTGCCTAACTCCGCATTTAAGGTGTTCTGAGACTTTATTAATACCAGCAGCATCCGATTCTGAAGCAGATCTGATGATGTATTCCATTTGAAACATCCTCCTAGCTTATAACTCCCGCCTAAGAAACGGAAAAATGCTTGGATTAAATTAGCGACGAAAGAGCACAAGCCAAGCGTTTTATGTCCATTTTATTAGTGCGTATGCGCGGTTTTCAAACCTATTATCACAAATCGTATATATATTGAAAAGTCTATTAAAATTCAAAAAGGATAACACCCAAATAAAAAAAGGACCCAAGGTTTTCACCTTAGGTCCTTTCTGTCACAGCTCTATGTCATTTTGGGATGATGGACATTGCTTGTCCAAACAACATTCACTCAATCGAGTGGCACTATCTAGCAACTATAGTTTTTGCCGGCCAAGTAATGAATGGGAAAGTGTGGTGCCATCGACAAGCTCAAGCTCACCTCCTACAGGCACACCGTGTGCAATCCGGCTTGCCTGTACCTTATGCTCGCGGCAAAGCTCTGCGATATAGTGAGCGGTCGCTTCACCCTCAACGGTTGGGTTAGTGGCTAAAATAACTTCTGTCACATCCCCGCGACGTAGACGGTAATCCAGCACATCAAGGCCAATATCACTTGGGCCAATGCCATCTAAAGGGGATAGATGACCCATAAGCACAAAGTATCGACCTGAATATTGACCAGTTGATTCCACCGCAGCGATGTCTGCAGGGCTTTCAACCACGCAGATTTGACCATTTTCCTGACGCTTAGGGTTAGTGCAGATGTGACAAGTTTCTTGTTCAGTAAAAGTGCGGCACTCATTGCAATGACCTATCTCTGTCATTGCTTGGCTAAGTGAGTCAGCCAACTGTAAACCGCCTTTTCTATCGCGCTGTAACAAATGAAAGGCCATACGCTGAGCTGACTTGGGGCCAACCCCAGGCAGACAACGTAAGGCCTCCATCAATTGCTCCAGCATATGACTGGTGCGCATTCGCTAGCCCTTTGTTAGAAAGGCATTTTCATGCCAGGTGGAAGTTGCATCCCCCCAGTCACTGATTCCATTTTTTCTTTTTGTGTTTCTTCAACGCGGCGTGACGCATCATTAAATGCAGCAGCAATCAAGTCTTCAAGCATTTCTTTGTCATCTTCCATCAAGCTTTCGTCGATCTCTACTTTACGAACGCTGTGGCTTCCGGTAATCGTCACTTTTACCAAGCCAGCACCAGACTCGCCAGTGACTTCCATATTCGCAATTTCTTCTTGAAGCTTTTGCATACGCTCTTGCATTTGCTGGGCTTGCTTCATTAAGTTGCCCATTCCGCCTTTACCAAACATGTTTTTCTCTCTGGTTGTCTAGCTAGTTTTGTTAATAGATTGAGGTCAAAGTGTGTTTTTTCAACCCCAAATTTGATTCATATAGGCCTGACACTATCACTGTCTAGCTCAGCTGCAAATCGCTGCTCAATAAACTGAACATTGCTGTCGTTTTCAAGGCTGGTAAACGCCTGCTGTAACTTTTCCTGATAGAGTTTCTCTCTCAACTCTAAGGGGGTTTCACCAGACTCACCAACCTCAACACTTAGCTCGAATTGCTCTCCTAACACTGAGTTAAGCGCAGTGATAAGTTCATGACGAGCTCTATCACTATTAAGATGAGCTTGCTCGCTGCGAAGCGTGAGTACAATAAAACCCTCTCGCTGCTCATAATGTGAATTAAGCGCCAGCTGCTGGGTCATTTTTGCCACATCCAGCTGTTCAATCAAACGAGCCCACTGGCTCTGCTGCAAACACTCTTGAGTAAGCTTTTTCGCCATATCCGGCGTTTTTTCATGCTCCAGCACTTTCTTTATTTGAGAAGGCGTGAGTGCATGATTTTGCGCTACTGTTTTTTCTTGCGGCAACGTTGGACGCCATTGATAAGGCTCTGCTTTATCATCTTCAGGCGTTGCTACATCCACTGAGTTGGACACTGGCGACACCTGCATAGTTCCCATGTTGCGCTGTGCAACGCGATCGAGAACCGATGATGGTTGAGCAGATGTCGCATTAGTCTTTTTTGGCGTGCTAGCCTGACTCTTGCCAGTGCGTTGAGAACGAAGCTGGTGTCTTAGACCTCTTACAGGAGATACCTGTGATTGAGGCTGCTCCTGAATTTGAGCATTGGCTTGTTGCTCTGGAGCCTCTGGCATCTGAGCTTGAGCAGGCTCCATGTCCATTTGTGGTGGTTGTTCAGGTACAGATGGCTGTTCAGGCACAGGTGGCTGTTCAGGCACAGGTGGCTGTGGTGCAGGCTGAGCTTCTGGCATCGATGCACTCTGAATAGGAGCAGGAGGCACACTCGTTGAGGGAGCAGGCTCTGGCTGAATAACCTGATTGGTGATCACATTCGCTTGAGGCTGAGCCACGGGACGAAATGCCATCATTCGTAGCACGACCATCTCAACACCGATTTGCTCAGACGGGGCCAGTGCTAGGTCTTGCCGCCCTTTCAGCGCAATTTGATAGTAAAGCTGGATATCTTGCGGCGAAAGCACTCGACTTAACAACACCACTTTTTCGGCATCGGGTAAGGATTTATCTAGCGTTTCAGGGAGCGCTTGATACATAGCAAGGCGATGCAGCTGAGCAGAAAGCTGAGAGAGTAAACCATCCCAATCAACGCCGTTTTGAGCTAGACCTGTAAGACAATCCATCGCCGCTTGAGGCTGTTTTGACCCAATAGCTTCAAGTAAATGTAATGCCTGATCCGTATCTAAGGTTCCCAGCATATGAGCGACGCTGTCCGTCACCACTTGACCATTACCTAAAGCAATCGCCTGATCGGTCAAACTTAATGCATCACGCATACTGCCATCGGCAGCATGAGCAATCATGCCCAAAGCTCGGGGCTGAGATGAAACCTTCTCTTGCTGTAAAATATAATCGAGTTGCTGATGGATGTTATCAACGCTGATAGGCTTTAAATGGAACTGCAAACAACGCGATAATATGGTGACAGGTAACTTTTGTGGATCCGTGGTGGCAAGAAGAAACTTCACATATTCAGGCGGCTCTTCCAAGGTTTTAAGCAAAGCATTAAAACTATGTCTTGAGAGCATATGCACTTCATCGATAAGATAAACTTTGAAGCGACCTCGGGCTGGTTTGTATTGCACATTATCCAACAGCTCTCTGGTGTCTTCGACCTTGGTTCTTGACGCTGCGTCAATTTCTAATAAATCAACAAAGCGCCCTTGATCGATTTCTTGGCAGGTATCGCACTGGCCACAAGGCGTGGCGGTTATACCTGTCTCGCAGTTTAATCCTTTGGCAAACAAACGACCTATGGTGGTCTTTCCGACTCCGCGAGTTCCGCTGAATAGATAAGCATGATGGAGCCGATTATTCGCCAGTGCATTTTCCAACGCGGTCAGAACATGGCTTTGGCCGACCACTTGATTAAATTGTGCAGGCCGCCATTTTCTAGCCAGTGCTAAATAACTCATGACTGTATCCAATTAGTGGCCATCAAACTCACAAATACTGTAGACCTTGAGGCCAAGTTTCTCGAGACGTGCATCTCCACCGATTTCTGGCAGATTGATAACAAACGCAGCGTGTTCAACCTCACCACCGAGCTGGCGAATAAGTTGAGTGGTCGCCTCGATCGTTCCACCTGTGGCAAGCAAATCGTCGACAACCAAAACCTTATCCCCTTGGGATATCGCATCAGTATGAATTTCAAGCGTATCCGTGCCGTATTCAAGTTGGTAAGATTGGGCGATCGTTTGACGCGGCAGCTTACCCGGCTTGCGCACAGGTACAAAACCAATGCCAAGCTCTAAAGCCAGTGGCGCACCAAACAAAAAACCGCGAGCTTCAGTGCCAACAACCTTGGTAAAGCCCATACCTTGGTACTTTTCGACTAGCACCTGAATTGCCGCCTTATAAGCCGCCGCATTTTCCATTAGGCTTGTCACGTCACGGAATACAATGTCAGGTTTAGGATAATCAGGAATGCTTTTGATGCTTGACTTGATTAGGGTAATGGTTTCAGTTGTCATAATTCATTTCTTAGATTGGCTAAGCTTATTATTTACAAAGTATTTAACAACAAGCATCAGCAACGGCTTTAACGCGAATACTGTTTAACGATGTTGCTAAACTCATTCGCGCTATGCAACTAATAATCACCTGCTAAAGCAGCAGGACACGTGTATGCAATCTTAGTGATTTTCTTGCCTATCAGCAAGGTGATCAATCACGGGTAAACGAATAAACCAAGTCAATAAAGTCATCAGCATCACCATAAGGGCAACCTTTAACCAGACTTGAGAAACAATCCAAATAGAAAAGGAAAAGCTGGCCACCATGCACAGGGCGCCACGCACTTTAATTTTGCTGGTCACCGCTCGGTGTTGATGCCAGTTATCAAGAATAGGGCCAAAGGTTTTATGTTCGTGTAACCAACGATGAAACCTTGGACTACTGCGCATAAAACAAGCGCTGGCGAGAAGAACAAACGGTGTTGTCGGAAGCAGGGGCAAGAAAATTCCAAAAAAGCCGAGCACCAAACTCACACTACCGACAATATTTAAACCCAATCTTCGAATATCTATGATGCGCTCCGGTTAATGTTTAAAAACCTGTATATCCGTTAAATACTCGAATCCAAGTAAGGGTTGCAGGAAGGGTGGGAATGAGGAGAACCGCAATAAATCCCAAAAAATAAAAGATATTATACGGCTCTTTAAAATTTTCGTCTGCCATAGGATTGCTTCTCTTGTGTTAATACAGTGTATTTTATCCTTCGTTAATCTTTCGTTAACGTATTGGAACATTTTTGTGTGGCGGACTATAACTCAAAAAAGTCACAACAAACACCGTAAAAACATAAGGTTATTTAATGTTACTCTGAGCTAAGCACTACCGCCACGGAATATATCCAAACTAAAGCTGCTTGAACCCAAACAGCCTAGTGTTAGCTGACACGCTGCCTGAATGGGCAAGTCAGGCGTTATAAAGTTTTTAATACAGTGTTCACCGAGTTTGGTTCCTGCTGCAATATGTTGGGAGAAGTACCCATTTGACCATTGAGCATCAAGGCCAGCTGGTAGCAGTGATAAGGTTCCTTCAGACACATCAGCGATTCCAAACATTGCTTTTACGGGGCTGGCGCATTCTGCGCACTCCATGCCCTTTTCAAGTAAATCGGCAATATCTTTCAAATCGGCATTAAAGCTCTTTAAATTACGCAAGTAATCATGGAATAACGCTCGAACCAGTAAGGTTGTTGCCGCACCATGTTGTCCTTCACTGGCCGAATCAACGATATAGAAAGCAAACTGACCATTCATCAGCCAGGCATAATCGTAGACTAAAGGCATGACATCGGTTGATTGCAATAAACGGTAACTGCATTTCCAGTCACCTTGCGATGTGTCTTTATCGGGCAACAGAGCATGCAGCAAATCTTTGGCAGCGCTGGGATTATCCTGCAAATACTCTAAATGCCAATGCAATTCTTGCTCTTCTGGCATATCGCCGCTGTCAATTCTGAACCACTGACTGGCAAAATCTCGCTGATCACACAAGTGGTTATCGGAATCATACAAGGTATTTTCTATGGCACTGGCCAAATGATCTGGATTGGTGATCGGTTTGGGGAGGAAATCTTTGATGCCAAAGCGCAGCGCTTGCGCCACATCAGCCATCTCATCAGTTGCTGATACAACAATCAACGGGAGAGAGGGATACTCCAGACTCACTTCTTCGACAAACTCTATGCCGTCAAGTACAGGCATTGAGAGGTCACACAGAATTAGGTCTGGCTCAGTTTCTCTGAGCTTTTTGAGGCCTTCTAGTCCATTCTCTGCTTCCACGACCTCATGACCTTGCGCTTCAATAAACCCACCTGTGAGCTTTCGAAACACAGGATCGTCATCAACGATCATGATAAGCTTTGTCCCAGTAGCCGGCTGGGTTGAGGGCGTTGTCGCCACTTCATAAGATTTATGCATACACCTTGGCCTCACACAACTATAAACGTACAACTGTTAGTATTATTTTTGTAATTGTAAACGGTTTCAAACACTCATTTAAAAATAGCCGCGAAAGTGTATTTATACAAATCTTCCACTTTTCGCGCATGTTGAATACTATATGTAGCTAGAGTTAAAGATCATAAAGCTTGTTGATAATACTCAGGCTTTGGCATCTGATATTTGTATAAGTTCACCCAATTTGCAGAAAATGTGTCGGAAATAATGAAATTAGACGATCTCAACCTTTTTAGGCTCGTTGTTGAAAACGGAAGCTATACTGCGACATCTCGCAAAACTATGATTCCGGTTGCGACAATTACCCGACGCATACAAGCGTTGGAAGAAGCTCTTAACCTCAGACTGCTCAACCGTCATGCACGTAAACTTTCTCTTACAGAAGCGGGCGAAAGGTTTTACAGTGAGTGTTCTCCCCTACTGAACCGACTGACAATAGCAGCAGAAGAAATTACCGATGAGTGCCGAGGAGCGGCGGGCAAAATTCGTGTATCTGCTCCCTCAAACCTTACCAAACGCATGATGATGCCAATACTCAGCGCATTCATGACCAAGTTTCCGGATATCAACCTTGAACTGACAACCAGTAATCATGCTGATCAGCTCGATCCAACGGAATGGGATGTTATTTTTCGCGTTGGGCCGCAAAGAGATTCAAGCCTGATTGCACGCAAAATCGGCTCAGTTGAAGATATTTTAGTGGCGAGCCCCGACTATCTCGCCAGTCATCCAGAGCCAAAGCATGCAGAAGATCTTCAAAATCACTCTCTTTTGAAAGGCGCTCCACTATTAAAGTGGCAAATCACCAATAGTAGCGGCGAGACAGTGATTAATAATGATAAAGGTCGTTTCCAAGCCAATGCGCTAGATGTTGTCCGAAGCGCATGCTCAGATGGTTTGGGGATCACACTGATGCCGGACGTTATGCTTAAGGAACATATTGAGGATGGAAGCCTTACCCGGATTTTACAAGAATGGAGCGCGAACCCTCGTGATATTTACATGCTATACAATCACAAGGACCATCTGCCTGAAAAAGTCCGTCTATTGATAGACTTTGTGATTGAATATAAAGATAGCTAATTTGTCACACATACAATGATGACAAAAACTTAGCCCCAAAGCTGACTTTAAGCTTTGGGGCTGAGATCACAAGTATTCCACAAATTTACTCAAGTCACGCTCAGGCACTTTCATTGGAGTGCAGCCCGGCGTTCCAAGATACAGAAAACCAACAATCTCATCTTCACCTTCTAGGCCAAACGCACGGTGAACACTGTCATGGAACATCCACTTACCAGAGCGCCAAAAACCCTGAAAGCCTTGTGCAACTGCGGCCATCTGCATTGCATGTACTGCACACCCAGCAGAAAGGTGCTGCTCTAACGCTGGCACTTTCTCATGCGGAGTCACTTTAGCAATGACAGTAATTACCATAGGCGCTCGAAATGGAGCGTTTTTCAGCTTTTCCAGCACGCTTTCATCACTATTTTCTGCTTTTGCCGCCGCAACCAAAATATCCGCCAATTTCGTCAGTCCTTCGCCTTGAGAAATGACAAATCGCCAAGGCGTGAGACCCGCATGATCAGGGGCTCTGAGGCCAGATCGAATGATATTCTCAAGAGCCTGGCCCTCTGGAGCGGGTTGAGACAACTTGGCGATTGAACGGCGATTAAGCAGCAGATCTAAAGCATCCATTTGAAATTCCTAGTGAGTTCTGATGTGAGCCGATCATAACCTTAGGTGACAAAAAAGGCGAACGTTACCGCTCGCCTTTTTACACTCGTAAACAATTATTCGTAGAATGGTTTGTTCAAACCTGCGCGAGTCAATAGACCATCACACGGAGCGAAGCGATCGCCATACTTCTGTGCATGTTGGTTCATCAGCTCTATTACTTTCTCTAAACCAAGCTGGTCCATATATCGGAAAGGTCCACCCAAGAATGGAGGGAATCCTATACCAAAAATAGCACCAATATCACCATCGCGAGGGCTGCGAATGATACCCTCTTCAAGGCATCGAACCGCTTCATTTAGCATGGGTAATACGCAGCGCAGAGCAATGTCTTTCTCGCCTGATTTGGCATCGGGGGTCAAACTCAACAGCTTATAGACGGATTTATCTACCTCTTTCTTCTTACCCTTATAGGTATAAAATCCTTTACCACTCTTTCTCCCTTTGCGATTGTCATCAAGCAAAGTATCAAACACATCCGGTCCTCTGAATCGCTCGCCTAGCTCACCAACTAAAATAGGCATAATTTTAGCGCCAATATCAATACCGACTTCATCGAGTAAGGTGATAGGACCAACCGGGAATCCAAAGTTCAATAGGGCTTTATCCAAATGCTCTATCGGCTCGCCAGACATCAAAACTTGAGCCGATTCATTCATGTAAGGAGCAAGAATACGGTTGACATAAAAGCCAGCGCAGTCTTTGACAACGATAGGCGTTTTGCCTTGCTTGCGAGCAAATTCAACCACGGTGGAGATAGTCTCATCTGAGGTGCTTTGATGAGGGATAATTTCCACCAATGGCATTTTTTCAACAGGGCTAAAATAATGTAGGCCTACCACCTTCTCTGGACGCTGAGCCTTTTCAGCAATCTTATGGATAGGTAAAGACGAAGTATTAGTAGCAAAGATGGTGCTATCCTTGGCATTCGCCTCAACATCAGCCACCATTTGCTGCTTTAATTCCAAATCTTCAAATACCGCCTCAACCACTATGTCGGTGTGATTAAAACGTGTGAAGTCAACCCCACCAGAGAGTTTTAGCATATTTGACTGAAGCTTAGCCTTAGACAAAATGCGGCGTTTTCGCTGCTTATCAAACAACTTGTAGTTGTACTTAAGCGCGTTAAGAACCCCATCATTGGAGACATCTTTAATTCTCACTGGCACTTTGGCTTTGGCCACAGATACATGACTTATCCCTGCGCCCATCAAACCGCCACCCAATACAGCAGCCATACCAACATCTTTTGGCTCTGCTTGAGTGCCTTTTTCTTTCTTCATATCTGTTGTGGCAAAGAAAATCGAGCGTAACGCTTTCGATTCAGGTGTCATGACCAAATCGCCAAATCGCTGCGCTTCTTTAACTTGCCCTTGCTCAAAGCCTTTTTCTAAGCCATGGCGCATTACATCCAAAATAGCTTCAGCAGCTGGATAATTGCCACGAGTTTTGTCATGCGTTTTTTTCGCCGCCTGCTCAAAAATCACTTTGCGGCCCAAGCTAGTGTTAGAGATAAGCTTTTCTTTGGTTGACACCTTGCGCTTGGCTTGTGATTTACCGGCATGTTTCTCAACAAAACTCTTAGCCACTTGCAGCAAAACGCTCTGTGGCACAACCGCATCAACCACGCCCAATTTTTTCGCCTTAGCCGCTCTTAACTGCTTACCTGTGAGGATCATATCAAGCGAGGGCAGCAAGCCAATTAAACGAGGCAAACGCTGCGTACCGCCAGAACCGGGCAGCAAACCCAATTGTACTTCAGGCAGTCCCAAACGCGTTTTATCTGAAGTAGTACAAACGCGATAATCACAAGCTAACGCGAGCTCCAGACCACCACCTAGACATGGGCCATGAATCGCAGCCACAACAGGAAAAGGCAAGTCAGAAAGTTGCTGGAACATTGTCTGCCCTTGAACAGCAAGATCTTTTGCTTGCTCTGCACTGGTACAAGCATCAAGCATGCGCACATCCGCACCAGCGATAAAGTTATCTGGCTTAAGAGAATGAACAATCAAGCCCTTAGTGGTTGAGATATTTTCTTGCAGCTGAGCAAATATGGCCTTCATCTCGTCAGCAAAGGCCGCTTGCAAGGTATTCATTTTCTCACCGGGGACATCAATCGATAGCCAAGCAATGTTTTGTTCATCAACCTTTAGTTCAAATGCTTTTTGTTCACTCATTACTCAACCTCCAAAACCATAGCTGCACCTAAACCACCTGCTGCGCAGGCTGTATTTAACGCCAATCCTCCGCCGCGCCGTTTAAGCTCTCTTAACGTTTGAGTGATCATACGCGCGCCCGTTGCGGCAAATGGATGGCCATAGGCTATTGAGCCGCCAAGTACATTGAATTTATCCATGTCAATTTCACCTATCGCTTTTGCTCGGCCTAGTTTCTGCTGCGCGAAGTCGTCTGAGGCAAACATTTTGACATTCGATAAGGTCTGAGCAGCAAAGGCCTCATGCATATCGATCAAAGTCAGATCCGATAGATTAATGCCCGCTCTATCAAGTGCCAGAGGTGTGGAATAGGACGGGCCCATTAACATATCCATCTCAACCCCAATCGCGGAAAAGGCATAAGAACGTATGTAGCCCATCACCTCTAGGCCTAACTCTTTGGCTTTACCTTCACGCATCAACATGATGGCCGCAGCACCATCGGTAAGCGGAGTACTGTTGGCCGCTGTCACGCTGCCATATTGACGGTCAAACGCAGGGCGCAGCTTGGCGTAACCTTCCAAGGTTGAATCATGGCGAACATTATTATCTTGAGAAATCCATTGTTTGTAGGGCTCTGGAAAAGCCGTCATGACCTCGCCTTCAATCTTGCCGTCTTTCCACGCCTTGGAAGCAAGAGAATGAGATCGATGGGCAAGTCCGTCCTGTTCTTGACGAGTAATACCATGAGATTTGGCCATCTGCTCTGCGGTTTGCCCCATAGATAAGCCAGTGGAGTACTCAGCCACAGCAGGAGGAACCGGCATAAGATCTCTAAATGAGAGGTTTTTAAGCAACTTAAGCTTCTGACCCATGGTTTTGGTTTTACTCAGCGCAAGAAGATTGGCAGCCAGTTTCTTCGACACACCAATAGGCAACACTGAGGAAGAATCTGCACCACCAGCAATACCGATATCAATCGCCCCTGCCATGATACTTTCCGCCACATTGACCGCAGACTGAAAACTGGTTGCACAAGCTCGGGTCACGCTGTAGGCATCGGTATGAATGTTCATTCCCGTACCCAGCACAATTTCTCTCGCGATATTTGGCGCTTCAGGCATCTGAACCACTTGGCCAAAAACAACTTGATCAATCAGCTTAGGGTCAATTTCAGTCCGCGCCATCATTTCGCTCACCACCATCTTGCCGAGATCGACGGCGGGAACTTGACTGAATTCCGTGCTTTGACGTGCAAACGGCGTACGCAAACCCGCAACCACCGCAATGCGCTCACCCGAGCGCGTTTTCACTTCCTGCTTGCCCATTATTTCTCCTTTACAAAATAGAGGTCAGACCAGAAACATTGTAACTAGAATGTTAAACGAATCAAACGCTCGTTTAATTAAACGTGATTTGGAGTGGAAAAGCGAGAGCTCAAGCGGCAGAGCATTGGGCAAAAAAAAACCACACAAACTTGTGTGGTTGGAAAACAAACCAATTAACTCACGTTAATCGAAAATAATCAGTGTCCTGATTAAGGAGAAAGTAAAGCCAGCCTTCAAAAGGAAATGCCACCTTGCTCAACAAGTCAGCCCAAAGGCCAACCAGATGGCAAGAGCTACTATAATCTGTGTTTAATATTGAATGTTGAAATAGATCAATTTTATGTTGGTTTTTTAACCATAACATTGGACGTAATAGTACGCTGGTCTGATAAGTCCAGAGAATGTTTGATTAAATACTCAGTAAATCATACTCTTCTAGGGCCTAGAATTAGGTATATGGTCAAACCACAGAGCAAAATTGGAGGCTCATGTGTCCGTTATCAATTTTTTTGGAAAGAAAAAGTCGAGTCCTCCGGTCAACTCGGATATGGACAGACAAAGAAAGTATGAAGCGCTTGTAAGGGCGTATCACAGAGACTTATATCGCTACGCCTATTGGCTATGCAAAGACCAATCGGTTGCAGAGGATCTTGTCCAAGAAACCTGTCTTCGGGCTTGGAAGTCATTAGACAGTTTACAAGATGAAAAAGCGGCAAAATCATGGTTGATTACCATATTAAGACGCGAAAATGCGCGCCGCTTTGAGAGGAAACAGTTTGATCTGGTTGATATTGATGACCATGCCAATGATGCCAAAGTCAGTGATGCACCCCATCACCAAACCCAATGGGTGCAGGCACAGATCATGAAACTGGAAGACGAGTATCGTGAACCTCTCTTTTTGCAGGTTGTCGGAGGGTTCAGTGGCGAAGAGATCGGTGAGATCCTTGGTCTTAATAAGAACACAGTGATGACCCGTCTTTTCAGAGCAAGGAACCAACTGAAGGACATGTTAGATACAGAAAACAGTCATCGAGGACAGCAAAATGGATGAGTTAGAATTCCGTCGTCGTATTATGTCCGACCCAAAAGAGCGGGACGGCGATATCGTCGAAGCCATAAAAGCAGATAGCGCCAACGGCAAGTTTGCCGAAGATGTGCTTGAGCTTGATGCCCAGATTGCTAAGGCGATGGCGGTTGATGTACCTGAAGATTTGGTCGATCGCATTTTGTTTCATCAAACCTCTCATTCAGAGTCTAATGTGGTCAGGCCCACTTTTGCCAAACGTGCTATGGCCACAGCGGCCTCGGTTGCCTTTGTATTTGGTCTTTTGGTTGGCCAAGTTAACTGGGGCAATATTGTCCTGCCGCCAGCGCATGCCAGCATTGAAGATATTGCCATTAAGCATGTGATGGCCGAAAAGCCATTTGTCACCGGTATTGACGAAAATGTGCTCTCTTCACAGATCAATGCCAAGATGATGCCTTTTGATCACCAGCTTGGAGCCAACTTCCCTTACCACGTGTACTATCTCAATCATTGTGGCTTTGGTGACACCAATGCACTGCACATGGTGTTTCAAGGCGAAAAAGGCAAAGTGACGTTATTTTTCACCAGTATGCCTTCCAAGCAAACGGTCGACTTTGAGCAGCAAGGTATGGCAGGTGTGGTCGAACCGATTGGTAACACCAGCTTGATCCTTGTGGGTGAAGATGGTGAAAATGTCGCCAATATCGCTGAAAATATAGCAAACATCATCAAACCTATGAGTTAACCAAATTTTAACATTTTGTGAGCTGTATCATGGCTTAAGCCTCTCGCTTGAGCCATTTTTTTTGCTCAAAAATAGAGCTTAAACTCTAAAAAGTCTGTTTTTACTTATAAATCCTGCCAAATGGCTTTCATTTCTAGAATTTTACAAACCAACTTGGTAATGGTCGGATTTCTATCTTTTATACTGGGTGTCTAGGATTTGCAACAGTTGAGTGAAAGCTCAAGTAAGACGTCCGCGAGAGGCGAAACAAAGGAAAAGTATGATGAATAAGACACGTCTGTTTAAGAAATCTCTTCTAGCCGTGACCATTGCCAGCACCACACTGGCTTCGCAGCAAGCTCTCGCTGCAGGTTTCCAGCTTAACTCTCAGTCTGCCACAGGCCTTGGCCGCGCCTTTGCCGGTGATGCTGTTATTGCCGATAATGCTTCAGTGATGGCGCGTAATGCCGCAGCAATGACTCTGTTTGACTCAGACCAGTTCTCTGGCGGCGTCAATATGATAGATACAGATATTGAAATAAAAGATATATCTTACAACGGCAATTCAATTAACGATGTGACCAACTCAAGCAATACCCCGGTTCCAAATATTTATTACATTCATAAACTTAACGATCAGTTTGCGATTGGTGCCGGGATATATTCAAACTTTGGTACTAAAAATAATTTCCCTGGAGACTTCGGTGTTGGTACTGGTAGCGCACTTTCCTCTCTTCCAGATGCAAGCATCTTGGGTGGCACAACCGAGATAGAAACCATCAACTACACGATTAATGCGGCTTACCGCATTGACGAACAGTGGAGCATTGGCGGTGGCATCGATATTATTCAGGGTAGTGGTAAGCTAAGACGTGATGCCTTCAACAATCTTAATTATAATGCAGTAAATATAGATGCCGACGGGATTGGAATAGGATTTAATCTAGGCACTGTGTTTGAGCTTGATGAAAACAACCGCTTCGGCCTTGCCTATCATTATAGCCCTGAGGTAGAAGCGTCTGGCGATGTCTTTGTCAATGCAGGACTAAGTGGCGGTACTGCTGGTGACAATGCTGTTGCTGGTCAAGATGTGTTGCTTCCTCTGCCCAGTATGCTCGAATTCTCTGGCTACCATCGTATAAAAGACACTAAATTTGCAGTCCACTATAGCTTGCAGTGGATCGGCTGGGACACCTTTGATAGCCTTAAAACCAGCGGTGGTATAACTATCAAAGATTACAATTGGCAAGATGGCTACCATATCTCTTTGGGTGGGACTTACTACCTAGATAACAATTGGACACTACGCGCGGGTTATATGCATGATACTGCCGCTCAAGACAAACTGACATCCATCTCAGTGCCAGATTCAGATCGTAACTGGTTCTCATTTGGTGCAGGATACGCGTTTGATAAACACCACTCTATCGACTTTGGCTTTACCTACTTAATGGGTGAAGACGTTAAGGTAACAGAGACCGTGAACTCGGTACCTTTAACCGCTACTACCCGCGCAGATGCCATGCTTTACGGGCTTCAGTATAGCTACAGCTTCTAAGCTAAAGCTCTAACCACACAAAGGGCCATCTAGCATGGCCCTTTTTCGTTGTCCGACCAAACTCAAGCCCTCAGCTGATTATTTTCAGCCTACAGCTGTGCTGCCAAACCGCCTTTTCACAGCACATGTGTTCGCCGAGTTAAAGTAAAATAAAACCACGAATCAGTGATTTATATAAGAATTCACCTTAGTGGCAATATTTTATCGCAAAGATAAACGCTAAGGTGTTTTTTATTTTTAAAGTATTAACTCTAATTTTAATATCGTCTGACATTTATTAATAAGTCAGCGACAAATTACCATGAAAACAAGAATTACTTTTCTCTCCTTAGCTGTGGGCGCAGGCCTTATTTCTGCCTCACATACAGCCACAGCGGCTGGTTTTCAATTAGCCGAATACTCGGCAACGGGCCTTGGCCGCGCCTATGCTGGTGAAGCAGCGATGGCAGATAACGCCAGCGCACAGTGGCGAAACCCAGCTATGCTCACCTATCTTGATGGCACACAATTATCGCTTGGCGCTATTTACGTCAACCCCAATGTGGATGTCGATGGTACAGTCGATGGCAGCGCGTCTGGGCTACCTGTATCTAATGCATCTTCGTCAGATTTTGCCGATGATGCGATTATCCCTAATTTTTACCTCTCACATAAATACTCTAATCAAGTGACGATTGGCTTTGCACTGGGCACTAACTACGGGATGGAAACTAGTCTGGGTAATGATTTCGCCGCCGCTCATTTTGGCAATCAAGCCAGCGTAACCACAATGGAAGCCAACCTCAACTCAGCCTATCAAGTCACTCAAGACCTGAGTATTGGCGGCGGTGTTCGCTATGTGATGGGTGAAGGCAGCTTTGGTGCAAAAGCGCCAGCAAACAATGCGGGCTTTCTACCTCAAGGCACAGACCTTAAATATATGGAAGGCGATGATAAGGCTTGGGGCTGGCAAATTGGCACGGCGTGGCAAATCAACCAAGATCACCGAATTGGTTTTAGCTACAAATCTGAAGTTCAACTTAAACTTGAAGGCTATGCCACAGGTCGAGGGTTTGATTCAAGTCTAAGTAATGGCAATCGCGATAACGGCAGCATGGATCTTGCCCTACCTGCCACAGCCGAGCTGGCAAGCTTTCATCAACTGACAGAAAAACTCGCCATTCATGCAAGCCTAAACTGGACTAATTGGAGCAGCTTTGAAAAATTAGAAGCCCAATTAAACACATTAGGCAGCAAAACAGTCAAAGTTGAAAATTGGCAAGATAACTATCGCCTAGCACTGGGCGCAACTTATCAGCTTGACCCTAAACTGGCACTTCGCACCGGTATTGCCTATGACACTTCGGCGGTAAGTGATAAAAATCGCACCATTACTATCCCAGAAACCGATCGCACTTGGCTAAGCCTAGGCGCAAGTTACGACTTTACTAAAAACTTTACCCTAGATGGCGGATTAACCTACATTCTAGCCAAAGACGCGCCAATTACAGAATCACGCGGCTATGCCTCTGACGACAGCGCGCAAGCCTTAGCTGGCCAGTTTGTTGGCGAAACGAAAGGAAATATTTGGCTTATCGGTGTTCAGGCCAGCTATCGATTTTAAGCCAGCCATAGCTTCAAGCTAAACTGGCATGAAAAAAAGCTTGGTCAATAAACCAAGCTTTTTTATTAGAAGTCTTCATCAAGATAGTCGTCAAGATAGGCTTCTTCTTCTGCATCAAATTGTTCGGGCTTTTCAATCTCAGCGTTGAAGTCCTGATTTTGCAGATAAGCATCTCGCGTTAGTGCGTATGGATCAGGCGAGTTCTCAAGCATGGCTTCTTGGGAGACTAAAGCAGCTCTGGTTTCCATACCCTCAAGTGCCCACTTGCCAAGTCCTGCCCAAATATTTAAAAGAGACAGAGGAACATAAGTGCTATCGACTAAGTCAGCAGATTCTCTCACCGTCCAAGGCCCATAACCTGGCACCATAACATAGGGGCCATTACCCACACCATAATGCCCCACCGCATCGCCAAACGACTTATTATTATGATGGGTAATGCCAGCGGCCGACGCCACATCGATGAGACCTAATAGACCAAAGGTACTGTTAATCCAAAAACGGTTAAAGTGGTCAATCGCCTTGTGGCCATTACCCATCACCAAGTTATTGATCACACTCGCTGGCTCATCAAGGTTACTTAAAAAGTTTGCAATGCCTTGGCGAACAGGATCAGGAACATAATTGACATAAGCCAAGGAGACAGGCCGCACAAAGTAAGGATCTAAGTAGTCGTAGTTTACTGCCCACATACTGCGGTTAAAGCCCTCAATCGGGTCGTTAACCTCTGACTCTCCGTGCGCTGAGTCTTGAGGCGCGCTGGCACACCCCATCAAAAACATGACACCACAAAACATTGCCCACATCTGGGGCTTAATACTATTCATTGTTCTAACTTCCAAACAAAGGCCGGCACTATTTAGCACCGGCCTTCTATCAATTTATTGCGCGAATAAGCTTGGTTAATATTGTTTATTAATACTAACAGTAACAGGTTGACCCATTTTAACGATTTCGCTCTCACCAAACCAGTCCCCTTGCTTAGTCGCTACGTTGCCGTCAGAATCGAGACGAACACGTACCATAAGTGACTCCAATGAAGATAGCTTACGATCTTGCAACATACTATTCGTATCATCAAGAACCACGGTTCGAGGAAAACTCCCCAATGGGTACCTTGCCGCCGCGACTGGCATAGGCGAGCCATCAGCGGTATGAACCGAAACAATCAACGCCGAATCTTGGTCAAGTTTTACCTTTTCACTCAGTGAGATAGAAACAGAGACTGACGTATTACTGACCGCGGAATCACCCAATTGTTCCTGAGCATTATCAATACTGCGCGTTAGCATTTGATAACGGCTATCTTCAGGCCCAATCATACGTTGCATCACCCGCCAATAACGGATGGCAGCAGTATAATCTTCTCTTTCGTACGCGTCGAATGCCAATAATGAGAATACTCGTAAATCGACATAATCATTTTGCACTAATTGGCCAAGAATCCGGCGCGCAATGGTCTGATCAAGTTCATCTTGCGACAACATCAGAGCTTGAGCGTAACCTAGCTTGATATCATCATCGTCAGATTTCAGGGCGTAGGCTTTTTTCATCGCGCCAATGGCTGTCACGACATCACGATTGGCCAAAGCGATTCTGCCCAGTAAGAGCCACCCTGTTGAGTCATCGGGGTGATAATGTAAGCGGGTACGCAAAGCAAGGGTAAGGTCACGCATTTCATCATCGCTGAGCGCAGCCCCCTCAGGCACCAATAACTTCTTAGATAGCGCGGGCAAGTTGGCACTAACTTGTTGCCAATCTTCTACCTTAGTTGACGCGCCGAATTGAAAGTACATGGCGTATGACAATGCGATGATAAACACCATAGAAGGCAGCAAAATAGCCATAGGAGATATCGCCACTGAGCCTTTAACTGCGTTTTGATCAGGAACATCATCTAGCAGTGACTGTTTAAGATCATCAACTAATTCCTGCTGATCATCGACTAAGCCTTCTTGGGTCTCTTCGGCAAGCTCAGATAGCCTGTCTTTATACAGCGCCTTATTGAGCTCGTCACGCAGTACGTCATCATTATTGTTTTTTCTACGAATAAAAGGAATGCCCATTAAAATCAGGCTAAGCAAGATAAGAATGGCTGAAGCTATCCAAAATAACGTCATTACTGCTTATCTCCATCATCATCTTGTTGTAAAAGAGCTCTAAGGCGCGCTTCTTTGGCTTGATTCCAATTCTCGCCCTCATTTATCCGAGCCTGCTTTTTACGCGAACGCACAAAAATAAAGCCAAAACCAAACATCACCACAAAAATTGGCCCAAGCCATAAAATGGCAGTCGCAACAGTAAATGGCGGCTTGTAAGTCACAAAGTTGCCATATCTCGCCACCATGTAGTCAACAATATCCTGCTTGGACTTACCTTGTTTGGTCATTTCATAGACTTTTTGCCTTATATCGACGGCCAATTCCGCGTTGGAATCTGCGATCGTATTGTTTTGGCATTTAGGACATCTAAGCGTGCTACTCAGCTCTTTAAATTGCTGCTCTTGCTCTAAGTCCTCAAACTCATAGATTTGAATCGATGCGTGGGCTGCAAAAGATAAAATGACGCTGAGTAAGATGAAAAAGACGCTGTTTTTCACTGTTTAGCCTCCGCAACCAACTTGTCATAGATAGGCTTAATGTCATCGTTCCAGCTGCGATCACCGACATTGCTTGCATGACGATAACGAATAATGCCCTGAGCATCGATCAAAAAGGTTTCTGGCGCCCCATAGACACCCAGATCGAGGCCAAGCATACCAGTACCATCGAATAGGCTTATCAAATAAGGATTACCCAGCTGGTTAAGCCACTTAACGGCTTTGGTGCGATCATCTTTATAGTTCATACCAATGATCTTAACGCCCTGCGAGGCCAGCTTGTTGAGGTACTGATGCTCCACATAACAAGTCGAGCACCAAGTCGCCCACACATTTAAAAGTAAAGGTTCACCTTTGAATATGGATTGATCGTAGAGCTTGCCTGGCTCTGCTAAGTCTTCGAGCTTAAATTGAGGGACTGGCTGACCGATAAGCACAGATTCGAGCTTGGTCGGATCGTCACCGTGAGAGTTTCGAAACAATTGCGTGGCAAAAACACTGACCAAGGCCAAAAACGCAACTAGAGGTATAAAGAGTAATTTTTTATGCATCACGCCTCCTGCATTTTTGCACTTTTTCTAAAGCGATAACGTTTGTCACTAATGGCAATCACACCGGCAAGCGCCATAAGTAAAGCCCCAGCCCAAATCCATCGCACAAAAGGTTTGTAGTAAATTCGCACCGCCCAAGATTTATCATCATCTAAGCGCTCCCCCATAGCGATATAGAGATCCCGCGTAAGACCACGATCGATTGCCGCCTCTGTCATCATGGAGCGTGCTGTACGATAAAAACGCTTCTCTGCATGCAAAGTGTTTAAGTACTCCCCTTGATGACTGACCTTAAAGTCCGCAACAAAGCCATCATAGTTTGAGCCATTCTTATTTTTTATCCCTTTAAAGTAGAAGTCATACCCTTGGATGTTGTAGCTTTGACCCGGTGCCAAACGAACATCACGTTCAATACTGTAGTTTTGCACCATGGCAATACCGATGATGCTGACAGCAAGGCCGATATGACCGAACATCATTGCCCAGTGACTGCGCTGAAGCTTGGTGACACCGACAGTAAAACTGTGTCTATGGGTTGCTCTCTGGTGCAGCTCAAAACCGTGCATAAAGATGATCCACAGTGCCATCACCCAACCGATATAAGCCATAAACTGGAAGAAATCGGCAAGTAATGCGACTAAGACATAAGCCAAAATCAATGAGGCTAGCCCAGAAACCAACATGGGTTTGGCTAAGCCAGAAAGATTATCTCGCTTCCAGCGAATAAGTGGTCCAATCCCCAAAAAGAAGGCAAAGGGTACCATCAGCCATGCAAACAAGAGGTCAAAGAATGGCGCACCAATCGATACTGAGCCCAAACCTATTTGTTTGTGCACAAGCGGAAGTAAGGTGCCAATAAGCACCACCACTAAAGCGGCAATCAGCAAGACATTATTGACCAGCAGCGTGTTCTCTCGAGAGACAAGTTCAAAGTGACCACGCGAGCGAACTTTAGAGCCTTTAACAGCAAACAGGAGTAACGACCCACCTATCACAAATACCAAGAAAAGAAGAATGAACATGCCCCGTGAAGGATCAGAGGCAAATGCATGCACAGACACCAAGATTCCCGAGCGAACTAAGAAGGTACCCAGCAAGCTCAACGAAAACGCAGAAATGGCTAAAAGCACAGTCCAAGCTTTAAATGTGCCTCGCTTTTCTGTGACCGCGAGTGAATGCATCAGCGCAGTACCCGCTAACCATGGCATAAAGGAAGCATTTTCTACAGGATCCCAAAACCACCAGCCACCCCAGCCTAGTTCGTAGTAGGCCCACCAAGAACCTAGAGCAATTCCCAGAGTCAGGAACAGCCAAGCCGCGGTAGTCCAAGGCCTTGACCAACGTGCCCAAGCCGTATCCAGTCTGCCAGTCATTAATGACGCAATCGCAAATGAAAAGGCAACGGAAAAGCCCACGTAACCCATATAAAGCATAGGAGGATGAATAATTAGACCTGGGTCTTGCAGTAGGGGATTAAGGTCGCGCCCATCAACAGGGAAGAAAGGTAAGGTCCTTAAAAAAGGGTTTGACGTGACGATAATAAACAGAAGAAAACCAACGCTTATCATCCCCATCACAGCCAACACTCTTGCCACCGACTCCTGAGGCATACCTCGACTGAAAGTTGCAACGGCAACTGTCCATATCGCTTGAATTAAAACCCAAAGTAGCAAAGAGCCCTCATGAGCCCCCCAAACCGCAGTCAGGCGATAATACCAAGGTAACTGGCTATTTGAGTTGGTTGCCACATAAGTAAGGGTAAAATCATTGCTATAAAATGCCCACAACAGCACGCCAAACGACAAAGCAAGCAACAGAAACATTCCCCAAGACAGTGGCCTTGCGGTGTTCATTAGTAAAATGTTATTTCGTGAGGCGCCAATTAAAGGCAGGATACTTAATAACACTGCCATCGCCAGTGACACGATAAGGGCAAAATGACCAATCTCAACAATCATTGACCACTTCCTTGTTTTTGTTGCTGGCTATACTCAAGCGGCTGGTGGTTTTTTTTCATCGCCTCAGCAATTTCTGGCGGCATGTATTCTTCATCATGCTTGGCAAGCACCTCAAAGGCTTCAACCGTGGTGGCATTTTTTAGTACTCCTTGGGCTACAATGCCTTGTCCTTCTCGAAACAAGTCCGGAAGAATCCCATCATAAAGCACGGTCACTTTAGGACCGACATCGCGTAGCTCAAACGAGACTTTAAGTGATTCAGGGTCTCTTTTTACTGACCCTTTGACCACCATACCGCCAATACGTAAGCGCTGGCCAACTGCTGGCTTTGTACCATCAGGCTTGCCATCAACTAACTCGCTAGGCGTATAAAATAGGTCCATGTTCTGATTTAGGGCATACAGCATAAGGCCAATAGTCGCGCTCATCCCAACGAAAATAGCGAGTACTATCCCCAGCCGTTTTTTACGCCTCGGATTCATAACGTATTCTCCATATTTTTCGCGGCATCGATTCGAGCTTGTCGATCAATTTTTGACTGGACTTCTTCGAGTAATTGGTTGCCACGGCGCAGACTCAGCAGAAATAGGGTCAGCATTGAGGCAAAGGTAATGCCAAAGGCACTCCATACATAAGCCGAGTATCCTCCCATCGCCAGAAAATCGCCTAAAGACTCAAAATACATTGGATTATTCACCTCCCTGAAGTCTAGCTTTGGCCACAGACGCCACCCACGGTCGATGGCTCTCTTTACTTATGATTTCATTACGTAAACGAACCATGGTTAATGTCGCAAAGAAAAATGCAAAACCGAGAATATTAATCAAAAGAGGCCATAACATATCGCTAGCAATAGATGGTTTCGCAAATTTAGTGATGGTTGCACCTTGATGAAGCGTGTTCCACCACTCCACAGAAAAATGGATAATAGGTAGATTGACCACTCCGACAATCGCCAAGATACCCGCCGCTTTAGCTGCTGTCCTCTGGTCATCAAAAGCTTGATAGAGCGCAATCACGCCCAAATAAAGAAATAAGAGAATTAACTCAGAGGTAAGGCGAGCATCCCATACCCACCATGCACCCCACATAGGTTTGCCCCATATGGCTCCTGTAACTAGTGCTATAAAGGTATAAACCGCTCCGATAGGAGCCATCGCTGAAGCGGCCATATCAGATAACTTCATTTGCCATACCAAACCAATAAAAGCAGCGATAGCCATAGACATATACACGCCCATCGACCATATGGCAGCTGGAACATGTATATAGATTATTCGAAAGCTATCACCCTGTTGGTAGTCCGCAGGAGCAAAAGCCAACCCCCATAGCGAACCCAGAGATAAAAGCAGTAACGACAATACCGCAAACCAAGGTAGCAACTTACCACATAGACGATAGGCAGCTTCAGGCTTAGCATAAGGATGGAGCCACTTCCACATTGTTATTCTCACTCTCACTTCAATGTTGTTTTGGTCTCTGTATCTGACCGATATATTGTTATTATGTCGCTTAGGGAAAAAAGGATGTCTTGTTCTTGATCAAAATCCATTAGTTAACGCTTACTCTAAGAGCAGAGGCAATTGCAAAAGGGGTTAAGGTTATTGACCCCACTAACATAGCCCCAAGAATAGCCAACTGACCTTTATACGCCATTCCCAAAGACGCGGCATCAATTGCAGATGTCGCAAATATCAATATTGGGATATAAAGCGGCAGAACAAGCAAACTCAGTAGTACTCCACCTTTTTGTAACCCTACAGTCAAAGCAACACCAATTGCACCGATAAAACTTAGTGTTGGCGTACCAACGAGCAAAGTTGCTACAACTGCTAGCCATGAGTTGAAATCTAGAGAAAGTAGGATGGCTAAAAGTGGACTGATCAAAATAAGGGGGAGTCCAGTCAGTATCCAATGGGCGACAACTTTAGAAATAACAACCACTGGCAGAGGCAAAGGCATCAACATCAACTGTTCCAATGCGCCGTCCTGAAAGTCATCTCTAAACAATCTTTCTAAAGAAAGGAGTGCAGACAAGAGTGCTGCCACCCAAACGATACCTGATGCAATACGAGCCAACAAATTAGGTTCAGGCCCAATGCTTAAGGGGAATAAGGTGATGACGATAATGAAAAACCACAGCGGGTTAAAAATATCTGCCTGACGACGAAAGGCTATCAGAAGTTCTCGCTGAATAATGCGATTCATTGCTGCAAGCATGGCTCATTACCTAAAGTGATCTTTTTCAATCTCGGGTGGTCGGTAAACATATCCTGATGGGTCGTCAAAAGGACGATACCTCCCTTATCAATATGCTTAAGAAAAAGTGATTCTAGAACCTTAACACCTTGCTTATCAATCGCGGTCAAAGGTTCGTCTAAAATCCAAAGCTTGTGCTGGCTGAGCCATAAGCGAGCAAGTGCTACCCGACGCTGCTGACCAGCAGACAATTTAGCCACTGGTACATCTTCACGCCCCACCAGCCCAACTGTCATTAAAGCCTGGTATATGCTTGCCTTATCTATTGAGTGGTCAGAATGAAGGTTAAGATAGAAGCGTAAGTTTTCATAAGCGGTCAACTCACGCTTTATACCTGTTTGATGCCCCAAAAACAGCAAATCTTGATGAAAGGCTTCTCGGTTTGACTCAATGCTTTGCCCGTTCCAAAACACGTTGCCACTTTCACGTTCAGCAAGTCCAGTGATAATACGTAATAAGGTCGTTTTCCCCGTTCCGTTTCGACCTTCCACTTGCACTAAATCACCATTATTAAGCGTAAATGAAAGTGACTCAAACAACACTTTATTGTCTCTAACGGCAGTAAGCTGGGATGCTTCTAACATGTATATTCGCTGCTTAAAATCAATGGCGCTATAGTAACACAGCCATACTGACACTAAATAGAATTAGGCCGCAGTCCATCACGAAACACCGTAAGTTTATGTAAATAATCTGCCATATTTCATACAAATACAGGCTGAGTATTAACACTTGGACACAAAAAAGGATGCCTGTGGCATCCTTTGAATTCTGTATTAAGATTTTTTCCTAGCTCTTTTGGATACTGAAGACTGACTACCCTGAGAGTCAGAACTAAGAGGAGGCACTTTCTCTTTACCTGCTATTTTTTTTTGCAAAGAGAGCATCAATTCAGCTTCAGCTTTGGGCAACTCACATTCTTCGATAAGCTCATTGACGTCAGCGCCAAGTTGCACCATCTTAGTCGCCCTTGAATACAGACGTCCGTCACCATCTTCTTGCTCAAGTTCGGCAATCCTCTCATTGAGGTGCTGGATAATATCTTGCTGTTCGCTTACCCTTTGCCCCAACCCAACCACTACAGAACGGACTTCAAGAAGCTGCTTGTTCGCTTTCTGTAACTCTTTGTCTAAATACCGACTCTTCTGCTGCCAATGATCTGATGTAACACTTTGATTTTTCTTCAACCGAAATGTGAAGACTGCCAAGAGTATAACCATTACCAATGCAACCACTCCCGCTATTGCAGGAGCATTGGTCAAAACAACTGCTTCCATTATAGATGAGCCATCTCATCCCATTCTTCATCAGTTAGCAGTTTGTTCAAATCAACAAGAATGAGCAATTTACCATCACGGTTGCTAACACCCTGAATGAACTTAGCACTTTCGTCAGTACCCACACTTGGAGTAGTGTCGATTTCAGAAGACTTCAGGTACACAACTTCTGCCACGCTATCTACTAGAATGCCTATCACTTGGTGCTCAGACTCAATCACGATAATTCGAGTATTATCCGTGATTTCGCCTTGCATCAAGCCAAAGCGTGAGCGAGTATCAATGACAGTGACAACATTACCACGCAGGTTGATAATCCCAAGAACATAATCTGGGGCACCTGGTACTGGAGCAATCTCTGTGTAACGCAGTACCTCACGCACTTGCATTACATTGATACCATAGGTCTCTTCTTCTAGTTGGAACGTCACCCACTGAAGTACTTCGTCGTTTGACTGGTCCTTTCTCACTTCGACTTCATTCGTTTGAGACATACCTATTCCTCTCTAAGCCAAAATCGGCATAAACGTTTTATTTGTCCAAGGCTTTTACATCAAGTCCTGCATTAAGCATAGCTATCAATGCTTCAACATGGATCAAAGCACACATTTTTTCTTTGACCATACCCGCCAACCAAGGTCGTTTTCCTGCAGTTTTACGCCAGCGCACCTTGCCTGGATCTAGTGACTCCGTCCCCATAAGTTGAGTCGAAGCCAATCCCCACATACTTTCATCCAGCATAACAATATACTGATATTCATCTTTATATTTTTCATCGGATAGCTTCTCAGACATAACCCATTTTGCCGTGTCTACCACATCAAGCTGTGCGTCTCGCCCTGTTTGTAACCCCAAATACCAATCTGGACGACCAATAAGATGATTAAGTTCAGCAATTCGATGAATTCCACCTAATTCATCAAGAGAAA
The DNA here is from genome assembly GCF_022347625.1 of Vibrio sp. Of14-4. Lineage (NCBI taxonomy): Bacteria > Pseudomonadati > Pseudomonadota > Gammaproteobacteria > Vibrionales > Vibrionaceae > Vibrio > Vibrio sp. Of14-4. Next base: position 189,911 of record NZ_JAKRGI010000006.1, read on the forward strand.
CGGCAAAAGTCACGCCGTTTACATCAAAATATAGAACCTGAAACTCTTGGTCGCGTATGGTGGAACGCCAAACTCCTGATTCACCATCACCTGACTTAACTTGTGGCTGTTCAGAAACCTCTTCGACCGTTTCAACTTCTGGTTGTGCTGGTGCGATCTCAACCTCTGGCTGCGCTACTTTCTTAGCGACTACTTCTTCTTGGGGTTCTATATCAATCTCTGGTGCTAAGTTTGGCTCTTCAGTGGGCCAGTCTTGTACTTCTTCAACAACCGTATTGGTTTCTGATATCTGATCCGTATTTTGCTCCATCACTTCTTCAAGCTGGAGCTCGGCGACCGGGTTAGTTGACTCCAACTGTTCTAAAAGTCGCTCAACATCATCGAGATTAGGTAATTCTACCTCCACCGCAGGTGGAGCATAGTGAGACTCTTCTTCTTGTGGCTGCGCAGCAGGCTCCAACTCAAACATTGGATCCGTGTGGTTTTCTGGAGAGTCTAACTTTTCATCAACTTCTAATGATTCATCCAAGAGTGCTGAAAAGTATTCTTCCAGCGCCTGTTCACTTGAGATCAAGGTGTTGCTACTCATTCACAGCCAACCTTTCTAAATAAATTAACAGCTGTTTATAGGCAAAAACTCCACGGCTTCCAGAAGCAAAATGTGATACTGGAAGATGCTTTAAACTCGCGTCCCTGAACTTGGTATCAATGGGTACTGCCGATGTCCACACCTGTTCAGGGTATTCTTTTTTCAACTTTTGCAACGTCTGTAAGGATGCATTAGTTCGTTTGTCGTACATAGTCGGAACAATGGTGACGTTAAATGCGTTATCGCGTGATTTCTGCATTATGGATAACGTTCTCACCATCCTCTCTAACCCTTTCATCGCCAAAAATTCGGTCTGCACTGGAATTAAGATACGATTACTTGCTGCCAACGCATTAACCATCATCACTCCGAGTATAGGCGGACAATCAATCAAAACATAATCATAGTGTTGTTCAATCGCCATTAATGCTCGCTTGAGTATCAAACCCATACCGCTTCTATTACCCATTACTCTGTCTAAAGTCGCTAGAGACATGTGAGCAGGGACAATGTCTATACACTCTACATCCGATTTCATTATCAGAGGCAGCACAGTGTCTTCACTGAATTCTTTTAATTGAAAAAGGTCAAATAAACTTGCCTCGACGCCATCAGGATCATAGCCCAAATATGTGGTCAGAGATGCATGAGGGTCAGTGTCGACTAACAACACACGCTTACCTTGCTTGCTTAGCAACCCAGCAAGTGTAATGGTCGTTGTCGTTTTACCAACACCGCCTTTCTGGTTTGCAATACTCCAAACAATCATGCGTTACCCCTAGGACAAACCTACTTCAACTAGCATACGCTCAGCTATACGTTCCAACGGTAAATCTTCAGTCGATAAGCCTGCTTTTGCAACGGCTTGTGGCATACCATATACCACACAGCTCTCCTCGTCTTGCGCCCAAATCGTCGCGCCCGCACTTTTCAGCATTCGGGCTCCTTCCCTGCCATCAGCTCCCATACCGGTTAGTACCATCGACAGTACTTGATCAGAATAAATCTTAGCCGCGCTGCCAAAGGTAACATCCACACAAGGCTTGTAATTCATTTTTTCGCCGCCATCAATCACGCGCAGCTTGGCTGAACCTGGACGTCCATCGAGCATCATTTGTTTTCCGCCAGGAGCAAGATATGCCACACCTGGCTTAAGTGAATCGCCATCTTCAGCCTCTTTAACTTTGATTTTACACAAAGAATTTAAACGACTGGCGAAGGCTGCCGTGAAAGTGGCTGGCATGTGCTGTATGAGTAAAATCGGATGAGGGTAGTTGGCTGGCAACTGGGTCAGAATTTTTTGTAGAGCCACAGGGCCACCTGTCGAGGTTCCTATCGCCGTTAGCTGATAACGCTTCCCTGTTGATTTAAAACGTCCGGCAGATGAGGGTTTTGTTGGCGCTGCAGGTTTAGTCGCTCTCTGAGCTGAAGAAGCAGGTGCAGATTTAGCGGAAGGGGCGGCTGGCTTACTTGCGGGCCTTCTCATAGAGGAACGACGAGAAGAGATTTCTATCACTCGCTGCTGAAGTAATGACACAGCATCATCTCGGTTACGCGCAATATCTTCAAACTTCTTGGGTAGAAAGTCTAGCGCTCCTGCATCTAAAGCATCTAAAGTGGCTTTGGCTCCGTCGTGAGTAAGTGATGAAAACATCAGTATTGGTATTGGACCTTTGGCCATGATTTCACGAACGGCAGTGATACCATCCATAACTGGCATCTCTATGTCCATAGTGATCACATCAGGCTTAAGGCGTAAAGCCTTATCGACCGCCTCTTTGCCATTGGTCGCCACATCCATCACCTCTAGACGAGGCTCTGAGTTAATTATCTCACTGACCCGGCGACGAAAAAAACTCGAATCATCAACTACTAAAACTTTAATCGCCATAGTTATCCTTTATTATTCTGCGACTTAGATTCGAGAAGCAGCGGCATACTGCTTGAGCAAATCTGGAACATCCAGAATCAGAGCAATATGCCCGTCACTAGTGATCGTCGCACCGGCCATGCCCGGCGTTCCTTGAAGCATACTATCGAGAGGTTTGATAACCACCTCTTCTTGCCCTATGAGGGTATCGACCACAAAACCCACCCTCTGGCTACCAATTTGCACGATAACCACATGTCCATGACCTTTACGGAGCTCCATATCAGCGGATTTAGGAGCTAGCCAGTTCTGCAGATAAAACAGTGGTATAGACTTTTCTCGAACAATGATGGTGAGCTGTCCATCGACGACATTGGTTCGACTCAAATCAAGATGGAAGATTTCATTCACACTCGCCAATGGAAGCGCAAATGGGTTGCCCGCAACCCCTACCATCAGGGTTGGCAAGATAGCGAGGGTCAAAGGCACTTTGATCGTAATCTTAGTTCCTTTGCCCATTTCAGAGTCAATGTCGATAGAGCCATTGAGTGTATTGATGGCGGTTTTCACAACGTCCATACCTACACCACGCCCTGATATATCTGAGATTTCTTCTTTACTTGAGAAACCAGGCATGAAGATGAGGTTAAAACACTCTTTGTTCGTTAAACGTGAGGCAGCATCTTCGTCCATCATTCCACGTGAAACCGCAATTCCTCTTAGTTTCTCTGGGTCCATACCGCCACCATCATCGACAATGGCCAATTCAATATGGTCGCCTTCCTGAGAGGCTGAAAGAATTACTTTACCTTGCTGAGGCTTACCAGCCTTGACACGATCGTCCGGCATCTCAATACCATGGTCCAGCGAGTTACGAACCAAGTGAATCAATGGATCCGCTAACGCTTCAACTAGGTTTTTATCGAGATCAGTTTCTTCACCACGCATCTCCAAATTGATGTCTTTTTTCAGAGTACGGGCGATATCGCGCACAACTCGAGGGAATCGACCAAATACTTTTTTGATCGGCTGCATTCGAGTCTTCATTACCGCGCCTTGAAGATCGGCTGTTACCACATCAAGGTTTGCTACCGCTTTGGCCATTTCTTCGTCGTTACTGTTTAGCCCCAAACTAAGTAAACGGTTACGAACCAATACCAACTCACCAACCATGTTCATAATGGTATCAAGTGTCGAGGTATCGACCCGAACGGTGGCTTCGGCTTGAGGCTGGGCTTTCTTAGCTGGCGGTGCCGCTTCTTTTGCCGCTGGTGGTGCTGCTTTTTCCGCTGGTTTGGCAGCTGCTGCCGCTGGCGGTTCTGCTTTTGGAGCTGGAGGAGGCGTTTCTTCTTTTGGCGCTTCAGCCTTAGCAACAGGAGCGGCATTCTCTGAAGCAGGTTTACTTGCTGCGTCTAGCTCTTCAATCGTCGGACCTTTGCCTGCGCCATGAAGATCATCGAGTAATTTATCAAAGTCGTCATCAGTCATTAAGCCATCATCACCACCTTGAGGTGCTGCGTCGGCTTTGGTTTCTGCTGGAGGGGTACCTCCTTCTTCTCCTGGCCCCTTACCTGAACCATGAAGGTCGTCTAATAATTTTTCGAATTCATCGTCGGTGATATCACCGCTATCAGCCGCTGGTGCCGCAGCGCCACCGTCTGAACCTGCACCATCAGTTGGAGAAGCACCTTCTCCGTGCAGTTCATCGAGGAGTTTATCAAACTCATCTTGGGTAATTTCATCAATAGAACCGCCATCGCCACCCGAAGCTTCAGGTTCGGCGGGCGCTGCAGGTTCGGCGGGCGCTGCAGGTTCTTCGGCAACAGGTTCAGGGGCCGCAGGCTCTTCTGCGGGCGCACTTGCTTCAGCTTCGCCGCCACCAGCTTCGTCTTCAGACTGAGGCTTGCTTAGACGATGTAACTCATCCAAAAGAGCCTGATCTGCCTTAGGTAAAGGTTCTCGATCCTGTACTGCCTGGAATTGTTCGTTAACTGTATCTAAAGCGGTGAGCATGGTGTCCATCAGGCCCGAAGAAACATCCCGTTGGCCATTACGTAAGATATCGAACACATTCTCTGCACCATGGCAGGTATCGACCAGTTCCGTCAGTGCCAAGAATCCTGCGCCACCTTTAACTGTATGGAAGCCCCGGAAAATTGCATTGAGTAGATCTTTATCATTTGGATTATTTTCAAGTTCTACCAACTGCTCTGAGAGAAGCTCTAGAATTTCCCCTGCTTCAACCAAAAAGTCCTGTAGAATATCTTCGTCTAATTCATAACTCATAAGTTACCTCTAAAACCCAAGACTCGAGAGTAAGTCGTCAACTTCATCTTGTGATGCAACTGCGTCTTCCCTTTCATGAGCGTTGAGTATTGGCCCCTCTGGGTCTATCGATGATTTATTTTTATTATGTTCCGCTTCTTCAAGCTGCTCCGCACCAAATGCGGTCAGAATCTCAACAAGCCGGCCTTCTACTTCATTGACTAAAGTAATCACTCTACTAATAATCTGACCAGTTAAATCTTGGAAGTCCTGTGCCATAAGAATTTCTGTCAATTGTCCTCGCAGCTCAGAACTGTCCCCTTCCACTTCACCCAGTAATTCATCAATACGATGGCAAAGCGCTTTAAATTCAGCAAGCTCAATCCTTCCGTGCATAAGCTCATTCCATTGGGGGCGAACCTTAAGTAACCCCTCGTGTAAGTTATCCGCAATCGGCATACACCTATCGACTGCATCCATCGTCTTATTAGCTGCCGTTTCCGTCTTATCAATCACATATTGAAGTCGGTCCTTTGCATCAGGAATTTCGTCATTGGCGATCGCACTAATGCGATCGTCTACGGAAAATTGCTTTATTGACTCGTGGAGATCACGGGTTAACTCACCGATCTCTTGAAAAACCGGGTTAGGAGAATTTTCCTGTATGCTCACCACAAGTTTGTCAGCTTCTTCTTGCTGATCGCTTTCTAACAACTCTACGAGGTGCTTCGCCTGTTCTAATGAAATCATTCTGAATTGGCCTTTCGCGTCCCTGCGTCAATTTATTGACTTATAAACGTTCGAAGATTTTATCTAATTTTTCTTTCAATGTTGCTGCAGTGAACGGCTTAACTATATAACCGTTGACACCTGCTTGCGCAGCTTCAACTATCTGTTCACGCTTCGCTTCTGCCGTGATCATCAATACAGGTAAATGCTTCAGCTCATCGTCGGCGCGAATATGCTTTAGAAGGTCTATGCCCTGCATACCAGGCATGTTCCAATCCGTCACAACAAATTCGAAATCACCTTTTTTGAGCATTGGTAACGCCGTTAAGCCATCGTCCGCTTCTTGTGTATTGTTAAACCCTAAGTCACGAAGTAGGTTCTTAACGATACGGCGCATTGTTGAAAAGTCGTCAACAATAAGGATCTTCATATTTTTATTCAAAATTGCCTCCACTGAGTTCTATGTCAGTGATTTCTAGTCATCGTTTGTCCAAACACTTAGCTTTGTGCGTAGACGTTGCATTGATTGGCTCAGTATCTGGCTTACGCGTGATTCGCTGACGCCAATTACTTCACCGATTTCCTTCAAGTTTAACTCTTCATCGTAATAAAGCGAAAGAACAAGAGCTTCTCTTTCAGGTAGTGATTTAATAGATTCTATCAGAGCAGTACGAAAATACTCATCTGCTACCCCTTGAAATGGGACATTTTCTTCGTCTGCATCTTCGTGAGAAATCGCATCTTCTGACACCCCTAAATCATCCATACCAATAAGACGGGAACAATTTATATCGGCCAAGGCACTATGGTATTGTTCTAGACTCATCTCCATCCGTTTGGCGACCTCTGCATCTGTTGGGTCTCGATTAAGCTCGCCTTCCAGTTGAGAAATGGCTTGGCTAATTTCCCGACTGTTTTTGTGTACCGAACGAGGAACCCAATCTCCACGACGTATATCATCAAGCATAGCACCCCGAATGCGAATGCCAGCATAGGTTTCAAAACTTGCTCCTTTGCTACCATCATAATTTTTTTGTGCTTCGAGCAGCCCTATCATTCCTGCTTGGATAAGATCCTCAACCTGAACACTCGGTGGCAAACGACCGAGCAAGTGGTGAGCAATGCGTTTAACGAGCACTGAGTATTTTTCTAAAAATGCTCGTCGGCTGTCTTGATTTGCGTATTGGTCATAGGTCAATGCCTTATTCACCAAATGGTTCCTCTAACATCTCTGTTGTATGAAGTAAGCGTTCTACAAAAAACTCCAGATGTCCACTCGGGGTATTGGGAATCGGCCAAGTTAATGCTTTATTTGCCAAAGACCCAAGCGCTAATGATGCAGGTGAACGGGGAAACGCGTCCACGACAATCTTTTGTTTTTTAACGGCTTGTCGAACTTTATCATCTAATGGAATACATGCTACGAGCTCGATACCAACATTCAAGAATCGCTCTGTGACCAAGGTCAACTTTGCGAACAATTCTCTCCCTTCACGATAGCTTCTGACCATATTAGCAACAATTTTAAATCTTTGAACTTGATGCTCATTACTTAAAAGTTTAATCAGAGCATAGGCATCTGTAATAGATGAAGGCTCATCACAGACCACCACGACCACATCTTGGGCTGCGCGTGAAAAACTCACCACCATGTCTGAAATTCCAGCAGCAGTATCAATAAGCAAGACATCCATCTCATCTTCTAGAGTACCAAAAGCGCGAATGAGCCCAGCGTGCTGTGCATGAGACAATTCCGTCATTGCCTGTGTACCCGATGTTGCTGGTATTATCTTGATTCCATATGGTCCTTCAACAATAGCATCTTTGAGCTCACACTCCCCCGCTAGAACGTGCCCTAGATTTTTCTTTGAGCGTATCCCAAGCATAACATCGACATTTGCCAACCCTAGATCGGCATCCAAAACCATAACCTTTTTGCCTTGCCGGGCCATACACATAGCTAACCCTAAGGTTACATTGGATTTACCAACTCCACCTTTTCCACCTGTGACAGCAATCACTTTGGTAAGAGAAGGTTGTGTTAAACGACGTAGTCCACTCGCTTGGTCTTGTATCATTTTTTTCGTCATAATCGTCCGCCGCCTAGAACCTTTCTGCTTCACTGTTCCAATAGTGAGGTTCATTATCTGTCGACTTCTCTAACAATTCGTTTGCTTTCGCCACCATGTATTTGGGCTGAGCTATCACTATGTCTTCTGGAACTCTTTGCCCATTAGCGATGTAGGCCACTGGTAGCGCATTTTGCACAACGACACTTACAAACTCACCGAGACTTAACGATTCATCTAATTTAGTAAGGATACACCCTGATAGAGGAATCCTCTGGAAATGATCGATAGTTTCTTGCAAAACTTTTCTTTGAGCTGTCGCAGGCAACACGAGATAGCTATGGATAACTTCTCCACTTTCGTGCATTAATGTATCTAACTGTTCGGATAAACGTACGTCTCTTTGCCCCATACCTGCGGTATCAACAAGAATTAAACGGCGGTTCCTCAACTGGTAAATTACATCGGCTAACTCTTTGGAATCTTTAGCAACTTTTACGGCACATCCCATGATTCTTCCGTAAATGGCTAACTGCTCATGCGCACCAATCCGATAAGTGTCTGTGGTAACTAGTGCGACATTATCTGAACCGTATTCCATCGCTGCTCTTGCCGCTAGCTTAGCCACCGTCGTAGTTTTTCCCACTCCTGTAGGCCCAAGCAAAGCAACAACCCCACCACGCTTAATGATATCTTGCTTCGAAATCGGCACTTGATCTGACACTAGGCCAAGCAAAGCTTTCCATGCTTTCGTTGGCGCAGTATCTTCTGGTATATAGCAGGCTAACTGATCAGCAAGATCTGCAGACACTCCCATCCGCTCCAAACGTTTGATAAGCATGGCTCTTAATGGCTCACGACGCTCGACTTCTTGCCACATGAGGCCAGAAACCTGATGCTCTAGCAATCGACGAATCGAAGTCATCTCTTCGCGCATTTCTTCTAGTTCGTCATTATCCGCCGCTGATTCATCTTTACGATTCCGCTCATAACGACTTGGGTCCAGACGCAGCTGCTGTTCCCCACTTGTATCTTGAGCAATAAGTTTGGCAAGAGGAGAGTCTTCTCGAAGCTTGACACCATTAACCTGATTGTTCGCATTCGACTGCCGTTTGAGCAGTGAAGACAGTGAATCGGGATTGTCTTCTTCACTCTCCCGCCTGTCTGCTGTCGCGTCACTGTATTGTTTCAGCATGTGGGCGAAGCGCTTTGTCATAGAGCCATTGCCAGCTTTGGCTTGTAAGCTGACTTTGTCTTCCTCTAGCGCGCGCTGTTTACTGACAGTAGCGTTTTTATTCGCAGTAGTCTGAGCATTACTTTGACGAGGCTGCGATGCTTTTTTGGCCGCTGAACGAGCAGCGGCTGTTTCATTATCAACCGCTGCAACAATTTCTATGCCACCAGCGACTTTTTTATTCGACATGATAACCGCATCATCGCCTAACTGATGTTTCACTTGCAGCAAAGCGGTGCGCATGTCTTTAGCAAAAAATCGTTTAATCTTCAAAGTCTATGTCCATCCTCTAGCACGTCCGCGACTTAGTTACCTACAGCTTGAACAATGCGTATTTGCTTCTCGTCTGGAATCTCCTGATAGGAGAGTACTCGCAGTGATGGAATTGTGTTCTTGACGAATTTCGCCAGCGTAGAACGCAACACCCCAGAAGTGAGAAGAACTGCTGGCTCTCCTTTTAACTCTTGCTCTTGAGTGGCTTGAGTTAACGAAGATTGCAGTCGCTCTGCTAAACCGGGTTCGATTCCAGCAGACTCTCCTCCAGACGCCTGCATTGTCTGGTGCAATATCTGTTCCAGCTCTGGAATCAAAGTAATCACTGGAAGTTCTGGCTCTATCCCATTGATTTCTTGCACAATTAATCTCTTCAATGAGATACGAACAGCGGCTGTTAAAATGTCAGGTTCTTGACTCTTACTTGAATACTCAGCCAAAGTCTGAACTATGGTCCGTATATCTCTAATCGGCACGGCTTCATTGAGTAAGTTTTGTAATACCTTGACCACAACCCCCAATTGCAGTTGGTCAGGAACAAAACTCTCTACTAATTTCGGCGTACTTCGGCCAAGCATTTCAAGTAAGTTCTGTACCTCTTCATGACCTATAAGATGAGAGGCATTATTAGTGAGAAGTTGACTCAAATGTGTAGCCAGAACCGTTGAAGAATCAACGACTGTGTAGCCAAGAGCTTGAGCATGCTCACGCTGATCATCCTTTATCCAGGTGGCTTCCAGCCCAAAAGCTGGGTCAATAGTCGGCTCACCCTCTACCATTCCGTACACTTGACCTGGGTTTATCGCCAGTTCCATGTCAGGTCGGATTTCTGCTTCTCCAACTGCAACTCCCATCAAAGTGATTCGATAACTATTTGGAGTGAGCTCAAGGTTGTCACGGATATGCACCGCAGGAATCAGAAAACCAAAGTCCTGTGAAAGCTTTTTACGAACGCCTTTAACACGCTCTAGCAGCTCTCCCCCTTGTTCCTTATCTACCAATGGAATTAAACGATAACCTACTTCAAGTCCTATGATATCAACGGGTTGGACATCATCCCAGGAAAGCTCTTTTGGAGTGGGAACTTCTTTATCTTTACTCGCCGGAAGCTTGGCCTTGTCAGCGTCTTGTTTCTGTTTTCTATAGATCCAATAAGCCGCTCCACCTGCTAACACGGCGAGAAGCAGAAAAGCAAAATGAGGCATTCCTGGAACAAGGCCCATGACACCGAGAATGCCAGCCGTTATCATCAGAGCTTTGGGGTTATCAAACATCTGAAAGACGACTTGCTGCCCCATATCCTCATCAGTATTTTGACGGGTTACCATAATGGCTGCGCCAATAGACAGCAAAAGTGATGGAATTTGGGCGACAAGACCATCACCAATAGTCAACAAGGTATAAATTTGGATTGCTTCACCAAATGGTAAATCATACTGAATCATTCCTATCGATAAACCACCGATAATATTAATGAATAAGATCAGAATACCTGCAATTGCATCACCTTTAACAAATTTTGACGCACCATCCATCGAACCGTAGAAATCCGCTTCTTTCGTCACTTCTTGACGACGGGTACGCGCTTGGTCTTGATCAATTAGACCTGCATTGAGGTCAGCATCTATCGCCATTTGTTTTCCGGGTAAAGCATCCAATGTAAATCGAGCACTCACCTCGGAAATGCGACCAGCACCTTTAGTAACTACCATAAAGTTGATGATCATCAAGATAAGGAACACCACCAGACCGACCGCGTAGTTACCGCCAATAACCACACTACCAAATGCTTCTATCACACTACCAGCAGCACTCGTTCCCTCATGACCGTAAAGTAGAACCACACGAGTAGAAGCAACATTTAGCGCCAAACGCAATAGAGTGGCGATAAGAAGCACAGTCGGAAATGCCGCGAAATCCAAAGGTCTGCGTGTATAGACAGTAACCAGTAGCACCACCATCGCAAGCGCTATGTTAAAGGTAAAAAATAAATCCAGTAAAAATGGTGGAATGGGCAATACAACCATTGCCAACGTCGCCAATACCATAATAGGAGCGCCAACCGCAGGCATTGCTCTTTGGGGTATGGATGGTAGTTTGTTAGCAAATGGCAAATTAAATTTCATGGCGATAGATGGAACGATTCAACCCAAATTGAAAGACTTGGATGAGAATGCAAGTATTAGTCCAGATAAAGTGTCAATTTTATGGCTTACTTTCTAATGCGGCTAAGGTAGCCAAGTATTAAATAATTATTGACTAACTAAGTTCAAAAGGCGTTCATCTCAGGGTGGATATTAAGAACCAGCTCACCACGACCATTAGTGATATCATATTCAATACAAGCCATGCCTGATGTTGGAAACATGGGCGGGTTGATATGTGGTACAAACTCGGAAGTCAAATATCCTACAAGGGGCAAATGGGATACCATCAGAATAGATTCAGGTTTCTCTACTTCCGCAACGGCAGCAATGTAATCACTAACACGTCGTGCATCACCATACGGCGTTATATCGTCACAAACTTTAACCTGTTTAGTATCAAAATGTGATGCTATTGCCTGCCAAGTTTGTTGCGCTCTCAAATAGGGGCTAACCAAGACAATATCTAAATGACCATAACCGTTATCTACGCACGACTGAGCGGTATTGACTGAGTCTCTTTTCCCTTTCTCTGTTAAGGCTCGTTCTGCGTCTGTATCGGCATAGTGTTCAGCTTCACCGTGGCGCATGATCAGTATTTTCATTCGTTGTTCCTGTTAGCAAGATTGTTCGGATAGAGCCTATTTAGTAATAGTGACACACATGTCTCAAATGGCCGATAATTATATCAAGCACAAAGCTCAGGACTTAGACTTTCTTAACATTCTTGATGTATAGATTAAGAAATTGTGTATGCTTATATGTGGTAGGAAAAATTTGCTTGTGATCGTGTCCAATGTACTGCTGTCCGTGGACATGTTACATCTCAATATTCGTCGATGGCGACACAATATACGAAAACATAAGACGGAGAACTTCTTGTGCATTTAAGCCCCAATGATACCAACCAATATCGCTATTCTACGTTGGACAACGGGCTTAGAGTATTGTTTATTCAAGATGTTAATGCACAGAAGTCCGCAGCAGCATTAGCCATCAATGTAGGGCATTTTGATGATCCCGATGATCGTCAGGGAATGGCTCACTATTTAGAACATATGTTATTTTTGGGCACAGAGAAATACCCCAAAATTGGAGAATTTCAAAACTATACCAATCAACATGGCGGCAGTAACAATGCATGGACAGGCGCAGAACATACTTGCTTCTTTTTTGACGTTATGCCTTCTGCATTTCATAAGTGCCTTGATAGATTTAGTCAGTTTTTTATCTCGCCTTTATTTAACGCTGAAGCTCTCGATAAAGAACGTGAAGCTGTTGACTCAGAGTTTAAGCTCAAACTCAATGATGATTCTAGGCGACTCTACCAAGTTCACAAAGAGCTCGTTAACCCCAAACACCCCTTCGCTAAATTTTCAGTAGGTAATCATGAGACGCTAGGCGATCGAAATGGGCAATCAATCAGAGAGGAAGTCGTCGATTTTCATTACCAGAAATATTCCTCGGACCTAATGACACTCGCTGTGATTGGCCCACAATCACTGGATGAATTGGAACAATGGGTCAGCGAAACGTTTTCATCGATTCCAGACCGCAACCTTGCAAATAAATCTCTTGATACACCTTACTTGGACGATGATTCAACCGCAATTATGGTCCATATCGAACCCGTAAAAGAAATTCGCAAACTTATCTTATCGTTTCCTCTGCCAAGCCTTGATAAATATTATCGGCAAAAACCTATGTCCTACTTTGCCCATTTACTTGGCTATGAAGGTGAAGGCAGCTTAATGCAGGTGTTGAAGGACAGAGGCTGGATCACTTCTCTTTCGGCAGGAGGGGGAACCAGCGGCAGTAATTACCGTGAGTTTACCGTTAGCTGTAACCTAACTCATTCCGGTTTGGAGCATGTTGACGACATTGTTCAAGCGCTTTTCTCATATTTAAACTTGATAGAGAGGGAAGGTTTTGACCAGTGGCGCTACCTAGAAAAACAAGCAGTTTTAGAATCAGCCTTCCGCTTCCAAGAACCCACTCGGCCTGTCGATTTAGTCAGCCACTTAGTAGTTAATATGCAGCATTACTTACCTGAGGACATAGTCTACGGAGACTATGTGATGAATAATTACGACCAAGTGCTGCTCAAACATCTATTTGACTATTTGAGCATGGATAACTTGCGAGTCACATTGGTTGCCAAAGGCTACAAGTATGATAGGAAAGCCAAGTGGTATGATACGCCGTACTGCGTCAGCCCATTTACTCAACAGCAAAAATCACACTTTTCAAAACAAAGCGACCTGAGTTTTACCCTGCCCGCTAAAAATCCATTCATTTGCTATGACTTAGACCCTAAACCTGTCGAAAAACACTCATCATTTCCTGAAGTGGTGCAAGATTTACCAGGCTTCAAATTGTGGCACCTCCAAGACAGCGAATTTCGCGTACCAAAAGGGGTTATTTTTGTTGCTATTGACAGCCCGCATGCCGTAGCAAATGTAAAAAACATTGTAAAAACTAGAATTTGCGTAGAAATGTTTCTCGACTCGCTAGCCAAAAAGACTTACCCAGCAGAAATTGCTGGTATGAGTTATAACATGTACTCACACCAAGGTGGCGTAACCCTTACTTTGTCTGGTTTTAGCAAGAAACAACCTGAATTGATGACCATGATTCTAGAGCGTTTTTCAAGCAGAGAATTCAGTGCTGAACGCTTTAATACTATTAAGCAACAGTTGATCAGAAATTGGAAGAATGCTGCTCACGACAAACCTATTTCTCAACTATTTAATGCGATGACAGGTATGCTGCAGCCCAATAACCCTCCCTATGCTGACTTACTGCAAGCGCTAGAAGATCTTGATGTGAGTGAATTGGACGAATTTGTCGCATCTATCCTAGAAAAACTGCATGTCGAAATGTTTGTCTATGGCGATTGGACTCGTTCTGATGCCATTCAGCTAAGTGACACGCTGAAAGATGCTCTGAGAGTTCAAAACCAAAGCTATGAGGAGTCATTAAGACCGCTGATAATGCTTGGAAAAAATGGCTCTTTGCGACGCTCTCTTGAATCAAATCAAGAAGATTCTGCGATAGTTGTCTATTATCAATGCGAGGATATTGAGCCGAGAAATACCGCTCTATATTTATTGGCAAACCATCTCATGTCAGCAACATTTTTTCATGAAATACGCACTAAGCAGCAACTGGGCTACATGGTGGGAACAGGAAACTTGCCGCTTAATCGCCACCCTGGTCTGGTTCTTTACGTTCAATCACCCAAAGCTGCGCCTGCTGAACTGATTAGCTCAATCGACGAGTTCCTCAATGCCTTTTATATGGTTTTGCTCGAGCTAAATGATTATCAGTGGCATAGCAGTAAACGAGGCCTTTGGAGTCAAATTGCAGCGCCAGACACCACTCTTAAAAGTCGAGCGCAAAGGCTTTGGGTTGCTATTGGCAACAAAGACTATAGTTTTAATCACAAAGAGCGTGTTCTTGACGAGCTTAAAAAGCTCACCCGAGCGGATATGATTCGCTTTGTGGTTAACGAGCTCAAGCCAAGAACTGCGAATCGTTTGATTATGCACGCCAAAGGAAACTCACACCATGCTTCTGATGCGCTCAACGTAGGAGTTGAAATCGGTTCAGTAGAAGAATTTCAACTCCGACCAAAAGACACAGATTTAGGCTAGATGTTCTGACTCAATAATCGCTTTCAAGCTGTGCGGATGAAACTTAATGCAAATGCCTTGATATTTAAAGGCTATCGTAGGGTTACTCAGGCGCTCGCCTTCTCCTTTAGGACTCGACAGCTTGACCTCGACTCCTTGCTCACCAAGCTTATCCCATTGATGAGCCAAACTCGGGTATCGACGCTTTACGTCATCTAGATATTCTTCGGCCGTTTGTGCCAAAGATGGAATAACAAATTCAACGTGCTCCCAACTTTGAGTTGGATACATTTTCCCCCGCATTGGATAAGGGAGCTCAAGGCAATCAATAGACCAATTTGAAACCCTAAGCGGCTTGGTAAACTCAATCACGATAATTGGCCGACCATTTATCATCGCATTAGAACACTCAAGCCCTTCTTTTAACCATTCTTTATGCGCCAATTTTGCCAGCTCTTCATCGTTTATACGTAGAGCAATATGGTCAGCTTGTAATGCCTGTAAATCGACCTTTATTCGCTCCCCGAGAGACTGAATATTTTGCATAAACACATCAAGCTTCGCTTTCATTTGCCAAGGCATAAGCTCAGCATCGAGCAATCTTCGCGACATTTTTATCCATCCAATATATTGATTTCTACACAATACTACCAAGTGAGTAACCAAAAGTAGAAAATTTCCTAGAACACTCTCTATGTGAGAGCCAATAAAATTGGTATTATAAGACACAATTTATCAACTTAATTAAGATATGCATTCTTCCCACCTTTTAGATGCTGATAAGCAAACCATGGTGACGAATTGAAATTCTCAATGTATATCTCAGCAATTCTCGAGAATTGAAGGAAACATACGTGAATATCCAAGCACTTATTAACGAAAAAGTCTCTCAGGCTTTAGAAGCCGCTGGTGCACCTGCAGGCAGCCCCGCCGCGGTTCGCCAATCAGCCAAACCCCAGTTTGGTGATTACCAAGCAAATGGTGTAATGGGCGTGGCTAAAAAGTTAGGCACTAACCCAAGAGAGTTCGCCCAGAAAGTGTTAGATGTCTTGGATCTTGACGGCATCGCAAGCAAGACCGAAATAGCAGGTCCGGGCTTTATTAATATCTTTCTTAGTGAAGAATTTTTGGCTCAAAAGGCGCAACAAGCACTTTCAGACTCTCGCCTTGGTGTGACCATTGAGGAAGCAAAAACGATTGTCGCTGATTATTCTGCGCCAAACGTGGCAAAAGAGATGCACGTTGGGCACTTGCGATCAACCATTATTGGTGATGCTGTCGTTCGTACACTCGAGTTCCTTGGTCATAAGGTTATTCGTGCCAATCATATTGGAGATTGGGGTACCCAGTTTGGCATGTTGATCGCAAACCTTGAGCGAGTTCAAAAAGAATCCGGTGAAGTCTCAATGGAATTGTCTGACCTAGAAGCTTTCTATCGTGAATCGAAAAAGCTCTATGATGAAAATGAAGAATTTGCACAAAAAGCACGCAGCTATGTCGTAAAACTGCAAGGTGGTGATGAGTATTGTGCTGAAATGTGGAAGAAGCTGGTAGACATCACCATGATTCAAAACCAGCGTAATTATGATCGTCTCAATGTGTCTTTAACTCGCGATGATGTGATGGGTGAAAGCATGTATAACGACATGTTACCTGACATCGTGGCGGATTTGACAGATAAAGGACTGGCTCAAGAAGACGATGGAGCTCAAGTTGTATTTCTAGACGAATACAAAAATAAAGATGGTGAGCCCATGGGCGTTATCATCCAAAAGCGCGATGGCGGCTTCCTCTACACTACAACAGACATTGCCTGTGCTAAATATCGTTACGAGACTCTAGGTGCAGACCGCGTACTGTACTTTATTGACTCTCGTCAGCACCAGCATTTAATGCAAGCTTGGACCATAGTGCGCAAAGCTGGCTATATTCCTGAAAGCGTATCCTTAGAACACCATGCATTTGGTATGATGTTAGGCAAAGATGGCCGCCCATTTAAAACTCGTGCAGGCGGTACGGTTCGTTTAGCTGACCTGCTAGATGAAGCAGAAGAGCGTGCTATCAAACTAATCGAGTCTAAAAACCCTGAACTTGATACCATAGAGAAACAAAAAATTGCCAACACAGTCGCTATGGCAGCTGTCAAATACGCCGATCTCTCTAAGCACCGTACGACGGACTATGTATTTGACTGGGACAATATGCTGGCCTTTGAAGGTAATACGGCACCTTATATGCAATATGCCTACACTCGAGTGGCTTCTATCTTTGCTAAAGCAGGTATCTCAATGGACTCTCTATCAGGAGACATTAAGATAACAGATGAAAAAGAAAAGGGATTAATTGCTAAGTTGCTTCAATTTGAAGAAGCCGTTCACTCTGTAGCACGTGAAGGTCAACCTCACATTTTATGTAGCTATCTATTTGAACTAGCAGGGCAATTTTCTAGCTTCTATGAAGCATGCCCAATTCTTAATGCAGAAGATGACTCCATTAAGCAAAGTCGCCTCAAGCTAGCTGCATTGACGGCTAAGACGATCAAGCAAGGTCTATCGCTACTGGGAATTGAAACGTTAGATCGCATGTAAACATAAAACGATCGCGTATTTAAAAAGGTTGATGTCATGCATCAACCTTTATTTTATCGCACGTATACAGATAGCAAGGATTTCATTATGAGCTTTGAGCTGCATCCACAACTTGTCCAAGATACCGATGTTATTGGCCACTTTCCTTTATCCATAGCTCTGCTGCATAAAGATCAAGCGGTTCCGTGGGTCATTCTTGTACCCAAAAGAGAAAGTGCCAAAGAACTCCACCACTTACCCATACAAGATCAGCAGCAATTTCTGCTTGAATCTCAAACGGTAAGTCAGGCATTAGAGGCTACTTTTCAACCTGATAAACTCAATCTGGGCGCACTCGGCAATATGGTCCCTCAACTGCACATTCATCATATCGCACGCTATAAAACCGATGTTGCATGGCCTGGTCCAATATGGGGCAACACAGAAGGAAAGATGCGCTGTGAAAGTGAACAAAAAGCAATGCTAACTAAGATTCAGAATGTTTTATCACTGAGTAAGTTATTTAAAAAAAATTAAAAAAAGCCGCTGTTACCAGCGGCTTTTTTTACATTGTTACCGTAAGCGACAAACCATCTGTACCAGTTACGGAATACCTAACTCGGGTTATTTTTTTAGCGCTATTGGTATCGACTAATCGAGAAATGACGCCTTTTCTGATCCAAACTTGCAGCATGGCGTCAACACCGTCTTCACTCATGGCAAACTTTTTAGCGAGAGCTTTCTGACTTACACAACCTTGTTCTGCAATATATGACTTGAGTGCTTGTAAAATCATACTACCTGCGCCTCCAATACTTGCTGCTTTTTGCCAGCAAATATTAAGGCTCGATAAGTTAAAGCACACACCAACAATATGCTGCTAATCCATATTGAACTGGATAAAGGAGCTTGTGAAAAATGCGTTGTTTGGTAATAAAGCGCTGCACCACCATAGGCTAGCCCCATAGTCCACAGGGCGATAAAGCGAGCAAATTTATGTCCAAACTCACGAACATAAGCTCCCATAGCGGCCACACACGGCGTGTAAAGCAGAATAAAGATCAGGTAGGCAAAAGCCGCATGACTCGATACAAAACGCTGGTTAAGGTTACCAAAAATAGACGAATCGACCTCTTGCTCTTCAGCAACAACAGAGCTGTCAGTTAAATCCCCAACTTCAATACCAAGGGGATCGGAGTAACTCAAATCAGCTAAATTTTCAGGTATCGACATAACAGCTTCTTTGAGGCTAGCAATCAAATCAAATTCTTCCTCACCCTCTTCGGATGGAGCATATAGGTTATTTAACGTACCAACCACCGCTTCTTTAGCAAAGATCCCCGTTATAATACCTACTGTTGCTGGCCAATTATCTTTCTCAATGCCAATAGGAGCAAAAATGGGGGTCACTGCTTGAGATACTTTTGACAACACCGACTTCTCACTGTCTTGGTTACCAAAGGAACCATCCATACCTACCGAATTGAGAAAACTTAAAATGGTAACGACGACTACAATCGTTTTTCCAGCCCCCAAAACGAACCGTTTAAGCTTTTGCCATGTTTTGAGTAACACATTTTGAACAGTAGGGAGTTCATAATCTGGCATCTCCATTACCAAGCTATCGCTTGAACCAGGATACAGTGTACGTTTGAGAATAAAGCCGGTAAACACAGCTGCCGCAATACCAAGAAGATAAAGAGCAAACACGACATTTTGACCACTTTGAGGAAAAAAGGCAGCAGCAAATAGCGCATATACTGGGAGACGTGCACCGCACGACATAAAGGGCGCCATCGAAGCTGCAAGCTTTCTTTCACGCTCTTGGTCTAAGGTCCTCGTTGCCATAATAGCTGGTACATTGCAACCAAAGCCCAACACAAGAGGTACAAATGCTTTGCCAGGAAGCCCGACCTTTTGCATCACTTTATCCAAAACAAAAGCAGCTCGAGACATGTAACCCGAACTCTCTAGTAACGCTAGGAACAAATAGAGGCAGGCAATAACAGGAATAAAGGTTGCCACTGTTTGAATACCGCCACCAACACCATCTGCAATCAAAGTGACTAGCCATACGGGTAAATAGTCATCCAATAAATAGTGACCTCCATCAACCAGTAGTGCACCAACGCCAATATCAAAGAAATCGATAAAAGCACTGCCTATATTGATGGAAAACATAAACATCAAATACATGATGACAAAAAAGAACGGAACACCAACCCACTTGTTGAGAATGATACTATCTACTTTTTCAGTAAAGCTATGGCTAAGCTTACCTTCAGCTCTGCGTACTCGCTTACATTGCTGATGCAAAAAGGTGTACTTGGTATCAGCAACCAATAAATCTATATCAATTTCTAAAGCTTTCTGAGCCTGAATAACTCGATTTCTATCTTCTGCAGCTAAAGCATTGAGTACTAATAGATCATTTTCCAGTCCGCGAATTGATAAAGCCCTAGGGGATGCTTGCTCATGATCTTGAAATATCGATTGAAGACTATCGATTGCGCTTTCAAATTCCTCAGGATAGGTAATATCTAATTCATCTAAAGCGACTCCCAAAACCAAGGTTTTGTGTAAACATTCTTTAAATCGTTGAACCTGACTACGATTATTTGCTGATAAGGCAAAAACAGGACAGCCGAGCATTTTTTCTAATGCTTTGACATCTATGGTTTGGCGTTCACGCTTTAGGGCATCCATCTTGTTTAGGACAACCAGCATTGGTCTTCCTAACTCTCTAAGTTGAAGCGTCATGTACAGACTGCGCTCTAAACATGTTGCATCCACAACATTAATGATTAAATCCGTTGGATGCGTCAGGACAGCTCTGGAAGCAATCGACTCGTCGATACTATTTCCATCATTACCACTATCAAGGGCATAAATACCGGGTAGATCGGTTAGAAGAAAGTCATCCCCCGAATGGGTATATCGACCCGTTTTCTTTTCTACTGTCACTCCTGCCCAATTACCCACTTGTTGTTTTGAACCAGTCAAGCCATTAAATAATGTCGTCTTACCGCTATTTGGGTTTCCAACAGTGAGGATTTGATACTCCATTATTGAATCTCCACCACTATTGAGTCTGCAATCTTTGTTCTTACCGCAAGGGACACTCCCCTGATCTCAACTTGGAGTGGATCTCCCATAGGTGCTTTACGAATAAGGGTTACAGGTGTGTTAGGCAGTAGCCCCATAACCATGAGCTTTTTTCTAACATCATTTGATAACTGTGAAAAACCAGTAATCTTTGCTTTCTGCCCTTGGCTTAAGTGTGACAATTTCATAAAAGAGGCCAATTAAAGATAAAAATGAGAAATATTAGCATTAAGACTTTCGATCTTAACTTGTGTAAATTTTGTAAATCTTGTCCGAAATCAAACATTGCAGATTTGCAACGTTGTTTACGTTAATCCAAAGCCGTTAATTACGTTAAAACGTATAAAACTGAATGTTCTATTCTTGTTGTTTCCATTCGAATAACAAATCAAATTTTAAAAAAAAATATTAAATATCAACAAAGTAGATAATATGTCGTTTTTTTATTATCAGCTTGGCGTTAATTTTATAAGTAAAACAATGACCTAGCTTTATAGTTAACCGAGTCAACAGGGAACGCCCCTGGTGACAATTCCAGAGGTGGTGCAACCCGCACCACTCCGGCAGCAAGCGAAGGTGTCATTGACGCCCGTGGTATAGTCCCCCGGCTATACCACGTAATTTTTTACGCATCATGCCAGAATCCCAAGCCTTAGCAACTCTAAAATATCTCTTAATTAAAACTCAGATGACGCAAAAAAAGCCACTTGAACCTTACAAGAAGGTAACTACATGAATTCAATGTAATTTAGATTGATGCGGCTTTTCGAGTGTTATGATGGGTAACGATTCAAATAATCTATGTTGAATAAAACACTAGTCTTGTGCTGCGACAAATTGCGTTGGAGATACGCCAAATCTGTGTCTAAACCGCCTACTAAAATACGATGGGTCGTTGAATCCACATTCAAACGCGACATCAGATACTTTTTGTCCATTTAACAAACGGCGGCATGCGTAATCAAGACGAACTTCAGTCAGGTAGTCAGTAAATGTTCTTTCGGTAGCTGACTTGAACCTACGCTGCAAACTCCGCTCTGAAGTGTACATCTGCTTAGCAGCTGCCGCTGTTCCAAATTCAGAGTCAGAGTAGTTGGTAATCACCAAATCCTGCAGTTTTTTTAGCCACTGATCACTTGAATTAAGATCCGTAAAACTTGGGTCTATCAGTTGAGTTATCGAGTCTTCATCAGACTGACTGCTCTTAGGCCAAGTAAACTCTGTCAGTTGTAATCCATTAGAGATATATCTTCTGAAAGTTCCACCGCTTTCTTTTACTAAGGCTTCTATTTCAGTCCATGTCTGACAAGAATGGAGCAAAACGTCATCCATTCCCTGAACATTTTCTGACATAGAAAATGTGACCGTCTCTTTTTCATGACGGTACGTCATGTAAACTCTTTGCCCTTTAGCGCAGCGACGAATTAAATTATCGACAAGCAAGTTAAATACACGATCCAGATTTGCAATATAAAGGGTAACGTAAGTGTCTTCACTGTGTTCTAAGTCTGTCTCAATCGACAAGCCGACATTAATGATCTCTTCTTGCCAACCATCAAGTACAGACTTAACGATAAGAGCTAGACTGTAAGCAGGTAATGTACCGCTGCTCATAGCTCTGTAATTAAGAAGTAAGTCCAACTCATGGTTAATGTAACGATAAAGCTGTTGCTTACTTTTCTTGTTATCTGCCGTAATCTTTGCTGAAAAATCCTTCAGCCTTACTTTCAGGTCCTCTATCAGTTGCTGATACAGAATACGACGGACTTGCAGCTGCTTTCTTAGATGCTCATTGTTGGTTAGGAGGATTCTGCTTTGATGACGCAACTGGTTTGTTTTCAGTGCAATTTGTGATTTGAGTATTCTGTTGGTTTTGACCGCTAAACGAGAACGCCAATTTA
The DNA here is from genome assembly GCF_022347625.1 of Vibrio sp. Of14-4. Lineage (NCBI taxonomy): Bacteria > Pseudomonadati > Pseudomonadota > Gammaproteobacteria > Vibrionales > Vibrionaceae > Vibrio > Vibrio sp. Of14-4. Next base: position 212,292 of record NZ_JAKRGI010000006.1, read on the forward strand.
TCAAACCAACCACAAAAGCAATAAATATCAGAAGGTAACATAGAGCAGCATATCCTCCCATATACCAAGGAACATCGACAGAAAAAATAAACTTCTCTGTGTCGGTTACCACTTCTCCATTCACTACACCTCTCACTTCCAATACATAATGACCAGGTAAGGAATGAGCGAGTGTGATAGAAAACCCTGAGATTGATATCCAGTTATCATTTTTGCTCAAACGGTATTCAAGTTTTAGATCGCTCACACTGGGAAGAGCACCAAATTGAAAAGAAAGTGAATCACCAAATTCTGCGTGTGGAAACGCTAAAACACTACCCAGAGAATACCGAGATTGATTAATTCTCACCTCGCTTAGAATAATACGAGTTTTTGGAAGAGAGCTAACATTGAGTTTTTCAATATCAACTGTGATTAAATCCTTCTTGGAACCAAGAAGAATGCTTTCATGGCCAAATAAAAAACCAGAGTTACAAAGGCCCGTCTGAAGCTCATTATCAATCAAGCCAAACGGCTCACCATAGTGTTGGCGGAGTTGCCCACTTGAATTATACCTTGTTAAGCCACCGGTGGAGCTTAACCAAACTGCACCTCTTGTGCTGGTGAGGCACTTCAACACAAGATTAGGGTTTGCCAAGCTTAATGCTTTAATCTGCAATTTATTTACATCAAGAATGAAAGCCCCATAGCGGCCTGCAACAGCAAAATATCCGGGCTCAATCCCATCAATGCTGACTATGGCTCCATACTTATATGATTCATTGATATAGTGAACTTGACCATTATTAACCACATAGACTCCGTGATCGGTACCCAATACCAATTTACCTTCTTTGTCGATATCCATATCGTTTAACTGAGTATCTAATCCCCCGTGAGTCATCCACTCTGACGCATGCTGCAGTAGCTCGCCGTTTACCGTGTCGTAACGCCAAATACGTTTCTCATCAGCTCCCCATATACCTTCATTGCGATCAATGACCAAAAGATCGGCAGAAATAGTTTGCATAAAACTTGGTAATTCATCTAGAAGTAAAGAACCAGTGGAAATATCGAGAGACAATACCCCTTCATCATTGGCCAACCAAAGCGTTTCATTAAGTTCAACCGCATCGTTAACTTGTCCTTCAAACACAAGCTGACTTGAGTTTGGGTTATCGACGAAAAATTTACGCAGGCCAAGACTCGTCACAAGCCAAAATCTATTTTCCTGATGGGCCTTCTTAAAACGGATAAACTTTTCTTTGGTCAAACCATCATTTAACAAAGAACTGGATAATCGACTGAAAAAGCGGGAAAATTCTGAGAAAAAATAGATACCCGAGTCACTAGAAACCCAGAATTCGCCTCGTTTGGAATAAATAACAGAGTATATTTCTTGTCCCACAAAATACTCTATTTGACTTGAGCTATCTTTGGAGGTGCCTGAAAAAGAGATAAACTCTAAACCACTAATCGTTCCTATCCAAACACCTTTTGGTGCTCCCGCGAGACTTAATACTTGTCGACTTGAGACTTGATAGCTTGGTAAATCAGGATGTTGTAAATCTATGATATACGCACCTATATCGGTACCAACAACGAGTTTTTGACCGACTAACGAGTAGTGCAGGTCTGTAATATTTTTTGTATCTAAGTTTACAAAACGTTTAAAACTAGCTGATTGCGAGTCCGATATATAAAGGCCATGATTTGTCGCTAACACCCATCCCACATCGGTTAACTCCGCATCACTCACGCTTAAATCAGAAAATTGACTGTATTGCTCCAGTTTATCAAGTGAGTAGGAGGAGAAAGCCTTACTGTCGACTTGGTAGGTATAGAACCCTGATTGATCGGCAACCCATACATAGCGCCCTGATGTACCAATGTTTCTAATTTCAGAACCAGATGACAAGCTAAATACTAGCTGCTCGGGTTTCCCTGGAAGAACACGATAAACTTCATGTCCTGAAGAAAGCCAAAATGCATGATCCAAAAAAGCTAACTGACTAGGCTGGATTGGAATGTTAAATTCTGAGTTAGGTAAAACGGTTTGCCCATCAAAAAAGAACAATTTGTTATTCTGGTCTTGGAACCAAAGACCATCCGTTTCGCCAAGAAAAAGCGTCTTAGCAACAAACACTTGGCCTTTGGTTTGTGTGGGAATTGGGTAAGGAAGTGGAGAAAACCACTCTTCTGCCATGGCCAGGCGAACTAAAAGTGAGAGTACTAAAAAGCAAATTGCCCTTTTCACTGCACATTCCTTTGCGCTGTTACCAGATCCAAAAGAGTAAAAATCCCAAAATAAGTATTGGGATCTTATTTTTATTAATTACAATCAAATCATTTAATCAATTGATTGTTCGATAAAAAGTATCTTATTTGTAGTTCAGAAACAAGATATTGATTCAAAAAACATCTGCCTAATAACAAACTCCGAGAAAAGTGATATCAAGTTGTGTTTCGAAGCAAGACTCTTAATTGCTTAAACATGTTGCAAAGCTATCAGCCATAGACTGAATAAATACAAAGTAACTGTCCGGACCAACTTTTATATCAGTGCCAAGTGGATCAAGTTCACCTTTTTTCGCAACGCTACCACGAAGCACTGAATCAATCACGGCTGGTGAAAACTGTGGCTCTGAGAATACACATTTAGCATCACCTTTTGATAGTTTCGTTTTGATATCAATCAGCGTCTTAGCACCCGGTTTCCTCTCCGGACTCACTGTAAACTCTCCAATATGATTTAGGCTATAATCTTGCTCAAAGTAGCCATACGCATCGTGAAATACGTAATATCCGACTTCTTTAACTGGATCTAACTGCGCCCGCCATTTGTTAGCGTACTCTGCAAGTTTGTCGACAAAACTTTGATAGTTGGATTGATAAACAGTCTTATTTTCAGGATCAATCAGCGCAAGCCTTTCACTCAAAGCCTTTGCTATTTGCGCACTTTGTTTTAAACCAAGCCAAACATGAGGATCATGGCTACCATGATCATGGCCATCATGGTGATGTTCCTCTGGTGCAAATGCCCTGAGATCGAGATCGTTTATCTCGCTAATCGTAAGAATATTTTGACGACCTTCGAGTACTTTAGCTAAAAAGGGTTCTAAGTCGTGGCCATACCATACGACAAGATCGGCTTGCTTCAGGCGTTTAATATCCGATGGTTTTAGGGCATAATCATGCGGAGAAGTTCCAGCGTCTAGCAGTACCTCTGGGTTGGAAACGCCTCTGGTAATTTCGAAACTAATCATCTGTAAAGGCTTAATACTGGTCAATACTTGACTCGCATTAACGCTACCAATAAGTAGCATGGACAGAAGAGGGGCAAGGTATTTCATAAGTCAATATCACTAATCTATGGTGTTAAAGTTTGACAGATGTTACATTATAACAATAGTTTTTTGCAAATGAGTCCTATTCATGTCGACATTAGTCGAACTACAACAAGTTAGTGTTCAATTTGGTGAGCGTAAAGTTCTTGATAAGGTCAGCCTAAGCATCAAAAAAGGTGAAATCACTACTTTAATCGGTCCAAATGGTGCTGGGAAGTCCACCTTGGTTAAAGTTCTTTTAGGGCTTCAAGATCAATACCAAGGGACTGTCACCAAAGTAAATAACATCAAGATTGGCTATGTCCCACAAAAACTTAAGCTCAACGATTCTCTTCCTTTAAACGTTAAACGTTTCATGAAACTTGCGGGTAAATATAGCATTCAGGAACTAAGGGAAGCCCTTAACTTAGTTGGCGCTGAACATTTAATAAAAGCTAGCATGCATTCACTCTCTGGAGGAGAATGTCAACGCGTATTACTTGCAAGGGCGCTGCTTCAACGGCCCGATTTATTGGTGCTTGACGAACCTGCACAAGGTGTAGATGTGCAAGGTCAAATCGATTTATACGATCTAATTGACACTATCCGCCATCGTTTTCAATGTGCTGTTTTTATGGTCTCTCACGATTTACACCTTGTTATGGCCAAAACTGACGACGTCATTTGCCTGCATCATCATGTTTGCTGCTCTGGTGCTCCCGCAGTGATAACAAAACATCCCAGTTATATTGCTTTATTTGGTGCAGCAAAAAGTGAATCTCTAGCGTTTTATCATCATCAGCATGATCACCATCACCATGATCTCGCAGGTGAGCCTGTTTTAGGCGACGCTGCAACATGTTCAAACCATTCACACGGTCACCACCATGATTGAATTTTTATTGCCTTCAATGCTTGCAGGACTTGGCATTGCCATTATCGCCGGCCCACTTGGTTCCTTTGTGGTATGGCGAAAGATGGCATACTTCGGAGACACCTTAGCTCACGCCTCACTAATGGGTCTAGCATTAGGTTTCTTGCTCGATATCAACCTTTATTTAGCTTTAACGATTTGCTGCTTAGCCTTGGCATTTATTTTAGTAACGTTACAAAGGCAACAGTTGGTCGCAACAGACACATTATTGGGAATATTGGCACACAGCGCTCTTTCTTTGGGACTCGTCGCAGTGAGCTTTCTTGACAATGTGAGAATTGATTTAATGAGCTATTTATTCGGTGATTTGCTGGCCGTTACACCAGAAGACCTTTTTTATATTTTCTCCGGTGTTATCATTATCTGTGGCGTGCTTTATTATTTTTGGCAGTCCTTACTCGCAACGACAGTAAGCGAAGATCTCTCTGCCGTCGAAGGACACAATGTAGAATTAATGCGTCTAGTCCTTATGATTTTAGTCGGATTAGTCATTGCCATTGGGATGAAGTTTGTTGGTGCACTTATCATTACTTCGTTATTGATTATCCCAGCCGCTACTGCAAGGCGTCTAGCTCAAACCCCAGAGCAAATGGCATCGATAGCCTCGGTCATAGGTGCAATTGCGGTTTTAGTTGGCTTGAGTATGTCTTGGAATTATGACACTCCAGCAGGTCCCTCAGTCGTAATCAGTGCCACAAGCATGTTTATGTTGGCTCAGCTATATCGACCACGAGGCTAAAAGAAAAAGGCTGATGTAAATACATCAGCCTAATAGCAATCAAACTAGACCACCAAGCATTAAGCGCCTTCGTTATGTAGCTCGAGATTCGCTAGGTCTTGCTGAATTTCTCGCTGAGTTTTAGCATCATCGCTACGCAGAGACTCTAAGAAATCAAGATACTTCTGATCTATATCCCCGGTGACATAATCACCATTAAAAACTGAAGTATCAAATCTAGTTATATCTGTATTTCCCATACCTACAGCAGAGATCAAGTCTTCTAAGGTCTGAAAAATGAGTTCGTCTGCTCCTATTTGCTTACAAATCGCATCATTATCGCGACCGTGAGCGATTAATTCATTCGCACTTGGCATATCTATCCCATATACGTTAGGGAAACGTACCTCTGGCGCAGCAGAAACCATGAAGACCTTTTTTGCTCCTGATTCTCTGGCCATTTCTATAATTTGCTCAGAGGTGGTTCCTCGAACAATAGAATCATCGACCAGCAGTACATTTTTATCCTTAAACTCAGAGCGAATCGCATTGAGCTTGCGACGAACAGACTTTTTGCGTTGCTGCTGTCCAGGCATTATAAACGTTCTGCCGACATAACGGTTTTTCACAAAACCCTGGCGATACGGTTTATCTATGGCCTGAGCGATTTGCAGGGCAATGTCACATGACGTTTCAGGTATCGGTATTACAACATCAATATCCAAATGGCTGAAATCTTCGTGAATACGCGCCCCCAGCTTTTTACCCATTTCCACACGAGCACTGTATACCGAGATTTTGTCAATAAAAGAGTCCGGGCGCGCAAAATAAACAAACTCGAAAATACACGGATTTAGTGTAGGATTATCTGCACATTGTTTGGTATGTAACCTCCCATCAAACGTAACATAGATGGCTTCACCAGGAGCAAGGTCACGCACAAAATCAAACCCAACAGCATCAAGAGCAACAGACTCTGACGCAACCATATATTCTTGCTGATCGCCAACCTCGCGCTTACCTAAACAAAGTGGCCTGATTCCATTTGGATCACGAAAAGCAATCATGCCATGGCCGATAACCATAGCAGAAACCGCATACGCTCCCTTAATAGTACGATGCACATTAGTTACAGCTCGAAACACATCCTCTGCCGTTACATTGCCTTTAACCGTATCAATTTCGTGGGCAAGGACATTGAGCAAAACTTCAGAGTCTGAGGTAGTATTTACATGACGGCGGTCTTTCTCGAATAATTTCTCGCGAACTTCAGCGGCGTTAGTCAGATTTCCATTATGGGCAAGAGTAATACCAAATGGCGAGTTGACGTAGAAAGGTTGTGCTTCTGAAGCGCTAGAGCTGCCTGCAGTTGGGTAACGCACATGACCTATTCCCACCGTCCCTTGCAGACGTTGCATGTGCTTAGCTTCAAACACATCTTTGACTAAACCATTCGCCTTTCTCAGACGAAAACGATTGCTTTCTATGGTACAAATACCCGCGGCATCTTGGCCACGGTGCTGCAACACAGTCAGTGCGTCATAAATAGACTGGTTTACAGGCGTTGCACCCACGATTCCAACAATACCACACATGTCCTAACCCTCGATTTGCGACAATGGCTGGCGCACTAACGTGCACCAGATAAGAAACTCGACGTAGCTTGTATGTGCTCAAAAAAAGGCTCAATGATACGGCTAAATTCCGGCACCAACTGCGAGCCTTTCCACCACTCTGAATCTGAAAACGAGGTAAACGTATCCATAAAAAACAGCGCAGCGGAAACAATGAGAACACCTCTCAAGCCACCAAAAACAACACCTAACACTCTGTCTGTTCCGGACAAACCTGTCTTCTGCACGAGTTGAGCAATAACATAATTAACTATAGCGCCCACAACAAGTGTTGAAACAAACAATACGGCTATCGCAGCTCCGTTACGGAACATATCGTCTTGTATATTGGAAAAATACACTGCTAACTTAGCATAGTACTGGCTGGCGATAAAAAACGCCGCAAACCAAATAACTAACGACAATGCTTCTTTTGCAAAGCCACGAACTAAACTGATCACCGCCGATAGGCTGATCACACTTAAAATGACAATATCTAATGAATTCATCGGTTCTAACATCTTAAGTTGGCGCGCATTTTAACAGAAAAAACGCTAACGCAAACGTTTTCTTACGGATTTAATGGTTTAAATTTGAGCAACTGGCCTTTTGAGCCGGTAATTTTATCTAACTCTACGAGTTGACGCTCAAGTTTACTCTTCGATACATCAGGACCAATAATCACTCGCGTAAAACCATTCTCGAGCTTCGCATGGGCCTGATATCCCCTTTTCTGTAGATCTTTCACCACATTTTTTGCATTTTCAGCATTCTTTAGCGCCATAAGCTGAATAATCCATGCACTATCAACATAAGCATTTTGACTTGGGCGTTCTTTTTTCGACACAGCCACCTGATCTTTGACCTCAGTCGATGGTGACTGAGGAGATTCTTGCACAACTTCAATAGGACTCTCAGGCAAACTAACCGGGTCTTCGATAGGTTCCCGAATTTCAAAGCTCTCAACTGCGCTATCAAGCTCAGGTTTTATTGGAATACTAGCCACACCTTCTTTGTAATGCGTTTTTTTACCGTCAAGCACATCAGGTAATACAATAACTCCAATGGAAACCAATACTATGGTTCCCATTAAACGTTTTTGAAACTTACTGGCCATTTATTCTCCTCGGCTCTTCCAATACTCAAGCACTTCCCCAACTGTGTGAAAAGATCCAACAACAAGTATGACGTCATTCGCCTCAGCGTCTTCCAATGCGGTTGTGAAAGCATGCGTCGGGGTTGAAAATGTCGTAACATTATCCGGCAAAAATTGACACAGTTCGTCTGCATTCGCAGCTCTAGGACCGTTTAACGAAGCTGGATACCATTCATCTGCTACCGAAGATAGAGTATCCAAAGTCGCTTGAATATCTTTATCATGAAGCATTGCGACAACAGTTCGAACTCTCCGGTTGGAGTATTTAAGCTGGATTTGCTCAACAAAATACGCAGCGGAATGAGGGTTATGCGCCACATCTAGAATGATACAAGGCTTATGTTGAAGGACCTGCATCCTCCCGGGAAGCTGTGCTGCCTTTAACCCTTTGACTATATTGATGTCTGATATATCTAAGTTAGCCGTTGCCAAAGCCATAAGTGCCGTGGCTGCATTTGGCAAAGGCAATGATGGGATAGGAAGCTGCTCTAAACGATAAGAGCCATGACTCCAACACCAATTATGCTCATCTATTACTTGGTAATTATACTGGATTCCAACCTGATATAATTCTGCACCAATGTCGTCGGCATGAGCAGCAACCGTCGATGGAGCTTTGGGTTGACCACATACGGCTGGCTTCCCAGAACGATAAATGCCCGCTTTTTCAAAGCCGATTACTTCAATATCATCGCCAAGCCAGTCGACATGGTCGATAGCTAAGCTTGTGATAACAGAAACATCATGTTCAACGACATTGGTCGCATCTAGCCGACCACCTAAGCCAACTTCAAGTAGCACCACATCAACACGCTCTTTTTGAAACATACGCAGTGCCGCTAAGGTCCCATATTCAAAAAAGCTTAAACTGGTATCTCCACGTACAGTTTCAATATAATCAAAAGCCTGAGTGTGCTTCTCATCTGCCCTTTCCAGTCCATTGATGCGGACACGCTCGTTGTAACGGATGAGGTGTGGTGAACTATATACACCTACGGAGTAACCTGCATCAAGGAGTATAGCCTCCATCAAAGCACAGGTTGAACCTTTGCCATTCGTCCCAGCGACAGTAATGATAGTTGGAGCAGGCTTGGTTAGATTGGCCAATTCAGCGACGGCCAAAACACGCTCAAGGCCGAGATCGATTGCGGAAGAGTGGATATTTGTCAAATAATCAAGCCACATCGATAATGGGGATGTGGCTTGAGGTGTTTGGAGGTGATTCATCTAACGTTAACCAAATAATTGAGGTTGTTTGTTAGTGACTACTTTACCCTTTTTCACCCGCTTCTGGTACAGAATAAGCGGCTTCATTTTGTGAGTTGTTTATAGAAACAACGAGAGGTGAAGGTTTATTGGTCATTTTCGCCATCAAACTACCAACACGCTGACGCATTTCTCTACGATCAACTATCATGTCAATCGCACCGTGATCAAGTAAGAACTCACTACGTTGGAAGCCTTCTGGTAAATCTTCTCGTACAGTTTGTTCAATCACTCGGCGGCCGGCAAATCCTATTAATGCTTTAGGCTCACCAATATTGACATCGCCAAGCATAGCCAAACTCGCTGAGACTCCGCCCATAGTTGGGTCTGTCATGACTGAGATAAAAGGTAAACCTTTTTTCGACAAACGCTCAAGTGCAGCACTGGTTTTTGCCATTTGCATTAGAGACATTAGCGCCTCTTGCATACGTGCTCCACCACTGGCTGAAAAACATACTAGGCCGCATTTGTTTTCTATCGCTGCCTCTACAGCGCGAACAAAACGAGCACCAACTACAGAGCCCATAGATCCACCCATAAAGGAGAATTCAAACGCACAGGCTACGATTGGCTGTCCCAGCAGTTCACCTTTCATCACAACTAAAGCGTCTTTCTCACCACTGCTCTTCTGAGCAGAAGAAATACGATCTTTATACTTCTTAGAGTCTTTAAACTTCAGTTTATCTTGCGGCTCTAACTCATCCGCTAACTCAACTCTATTATTTTCATCCAGAAATGTTTCTAAACGACGACGCGCAGGCATGCGCATGTGATGGTCACATTTCGGACATACTTCTAGGTTACGCTCTAATTCAGCATGATAGAGTACCTGCTCACATGAGGTACACTTAGTCCATACACCTTCTGGTATAGATGCTTTACGAGAACTAACAATATTGCTTTTTTCTAAAATCTTTTCAAGCCAACTCATGGAAGACCTTTTCTTTAACTAGCCTCCGCTGTAGGCGAAGGACAAAAATTCTCAATTTACGCGAGAGGATTAAAGCATATTAAATGCCAAGTGTAGACAAAAAACTGGTTGTACCTATTAGCTACCCAACCTCTCAAACCCTATAAAGAATTGATCATTCGAACAATTTATTACAGCTTAGTTCAAATCATCTGGCAGAAACAGTGGCCCCAATGGTGGTTGAGGCAATTCAAATTGCTGTGGATAATCCACACTAACTAGGTATAGGCCTTGCGCTTTCGCCGTCGCACCGGCTAGCTTGCGATCTCTTGCTTTCAGCAGCCAATCGATCCACTCAGGAGCTTGCTCACCTCTCCCAACGCATATCAAACTACCCACAATATTACGTACCATATGGTGAACAAACGCATTGGCCTTAATATCCACCACTACATATTGGCCATGTCGTGTCACATTTAGGTGCATAACGTTTCGCCAAGGACTTTTTGACTGACAATGAACGGCACGAAAAGAGGTAAAATCATTTTCGCCTAGTAAATATTGACCAGCTTGGTGCATTTTAGCGATATCAAGCTCACCATGATAGTGGCTCACACCAGAAGATAGAATCCCAGGTCGTAGAGCACTATTGAAAATGATGTACCTATATCTTCGTGCGGTTGCAGTAAAGCGAGCATGAAAGTCTTTAGGGACTTCCTTAGCCCATCTTACGCAAATATCACTGGGAAGATTGGCATTCACTCCCATAGTCCAAGCCACCATCTTTCTACTTGCATCTGTATCAAAATGAATAACTTGCCCTGTACCATGAACGCCTGCATCAGTGCGACCTGCACATTGAACTTCTACTGGATGGTTAGCGACGATAGTCAAAGCATGTTCCAGTTTTTCTTGAACACTTTGAACTTCCTTCTGACGCTGCCAACCAAAGTACTGACTACCATTGTACTCAATACCTAATGCAATTCTCATCGGACTACTCTCTTCGAAAGTTGGCCAAGGAGTATATACATTTTGGCATCAAATGGTAAGAGGCTAAGTGTTCGTCACCTACCCTCGGCCATTGATTGTATCAATCAAGTTTTTAGCCTCTCGTCGAATTTCGTCACTACCGTCAACAATCGCTTCCTCTAGTAACTTAATCGCTCCTTCTGGATCATTCATTTCAATGTATATTTTTGCCAGGTCAAGCTTACCAGCAGCCTCGGAATTATCATCAACATCCACATCTCCCGTATCGCCAATAACATCAGGAAAATCACTTAAACCGACATCAAGCTGAAGATCTTCTTCCTGTATATCCTGCTGCTCATCGTTATCAACTTCGGCCATTAATTCGTCAATGGACTTGAACTCACTTTCATCTGGAACGAAGTCCTCGAGTTCTTCTTGATCTTCCCAATTTTCGTCTAGGATTTGAGCTTGCTCTGGGCTGTTGTTTTCATCCCAAATGCCCTGCTCGTCTTCGGGGATATCATCTGTAATCTCTGCCTGTTGTTCTGGGGAAAGATTAAAGCCATTCCAATCTTCTCCCCCCACTTCCAACATAGCTTCAATATCTAAGCCAGCGCTGTCGGAAGTTATTGAGTCTGGAGACTCAAAATCAAAACTCCCCTCTAACTCACTAGTATCCTCAGACAGCAACTCTTCAAAAGCCGCCTCATTGTACTCGTTATTTGCAAGCTCTTGAGCGGCTTCAGATGGGATCTCACTCAGTGACGGTATTTCAACTTCATCAAGCTTAAAGTCTTCCTCATTACCTTCTGGCTCTGGCTCTGGCTCTGGCTCTGGCTCTGGCTCTGGCTCTGGCTCTGGCTCTGGCTCTGGCTCTGGCTCTGGCTCTGGCATTTTAGAATGGTCGCCATCATCTGTGTCAACTGATAAAGGCGCTTCTGGACCAATTTCTTCTGTAGAATCCTCACCATATTTAGGTATGTCTAAATCGGATAGATCAAGAGAGGGCTTCTCTTGCGTGACACTTGACGGTGATACATCTTCACCTAAATCAGTAACGGCATCTTCTTCAGTAAACTCTGGAAGCTCAGCATCATCAAGCTCGGCCATTTCTGCTGATTCTGCTGGCGCGTCTATCTCTGCTTCTTCGCCTAACTCCGCTGCCGCGTCTTCTTCAGTGAACTCTGGAAGCTCAGCATCATCAAGCTCGGCCACCTCTTCAGATTCTGCTAGCGCTTCTGGCTCGG
>NZ_JAKRGI010000051.1:0-1300 GCF_022347625.1 Vibrio sp. Of14-4
CAAGGGTATCAACATCGAGACCAGCTCGGTAAAATCGCCTTGGAATCAATAGACAATGGCGGTATCACTTTAGGATTAGGTGTAACGCCAAGTTATGCATTAGGGAGTCAACAAGGTGCTGCTGCTTTTGGTTCTTGGATGAGCTTTGATTGGAGAGATGGCTTGGATGTTAATGGAGGGGGGTATTGGAGTGCTGAGTATGGTGGTAGCCTGTCTAGGCCCAATTTCTCTGTCGATATAGGAGTAGAGTCGTTATTATTTACTAGTCCATACTTTGACGGGGCTTTGTCGGGAGCTTATCAACTTGGTGTTGGGGCATATAATCAACATTCGGTTTCTTATATTAGAGCAGACAATGGAAATATAAATGGATATCAATACACTTATGATGTCAAAGGGAAAGCAATATATAACTATGGAAATGATCCTGCAATTCAGGGCGGAGTCGGTACTGGTGACTACTTCAGATTTGAGGATGCGTACCATCTCCTTGATGGTCGGAGTCAATAGTAAATGAACAAACGTGGTATAATATTCATTTTACTTATAATTATTGTACTAGTGGTTATCTTATGGACTAATTTCGCTATCAGGGATCGAAAAAAGTACTTTGGTGAAATTAAATCTTTAGGAGCTCATACTAATTACAGTGCACCGTTATTTGCTCGAGACTTTGAGGTGCCTTTGCGAGGAAAATTAGGTGAGATGTATGATTGCTTGTCTAAATATCGTCCCACATCTATAAAAAGACCTCCAACAATGAAAGAGGGTCCATCTGGTTCTTTTGAAATCGATGTAGAGGATTATAAAATCTCTCTTGGTATACACAATGGTGAGGTTACAAGTGCTAGCTTGACAAAGTATGATCAAGAAGGAAAATATGAATATAGTAGTGGTACAGTGGCGGTAAACTGTAACGTAACGTTACTGAATCAATTTGACTAAACATACCAAGCCCAGCTTTGCTGGGCTTTTTTAACTATCCATCAAGCTTATCTTTATTTAACGCCGTATTGTAAATGATTATCATTTGTGATCGGTTTCATGTTTCTGTTGCCTTTTTAAATTATTTCCTAATCTTTTTCTGATTTTTCGCCATTTATATTCATCTGATTTTTTCAACCAACCGAAAGAGGTTTATATGGCGATGGTCATTGGTGGAACGGGTTTAGGCCAGTTCGACATATTGGGGCAGTCTGGGATCAAGCTAGGCAGCAGTCATAATGGGTTAAAAATTAATGCATCAAGCGGCAATCTTGTGCTGCATCATCAAGACCAAACATTGGTCAGTAAGGGGCTC
>NZ_JAKRGI010000052.1:0-1224 GCF_022347625.1 Vibrio sp. Of14-4
GCCGCCAAATGAGAGGCATTGTTTAGCTTATCACCCTTTAACACCATCACCTCACCGCCATAATCGGCATCAAAGGTGGGCGTCATTGTCGCCCCAGCAGGGTCATTGTCATAGATTTTCCATTTGTCGCTGGGAACATGGTTGGCATCTTGGTACACACTGACTTGGGTCGCTGAGGCAACAGGCCGAAGCGCCACCTTACCTATCGAGCCAGAGCCTCGAACAAGAAACTTATTGACATGCAGAATACGGTTATCTGGCTCCACCGCTTTCAAGTCCGCCGCCAAATCGCGCCTTATGGTGTGCCACTGCCCATCAACAACTTTACCCATCCCATGATGTGCATAGCCTTTTTCGTTCAGGCTTGGCGTCATGGTTTTGGGGTAATAAGTCAGGTATCGATGCCCTTTTTCAGTCTGAACGCTAACATAAATCATCATCTCTTCTGAGAACTTCATGTCCCATTCAATCAGGCGCGCATCACGATTTTTCCAGCTGCTGCCTGTACTGTCGGCCGCCAAATGAGAGGCATTGTTTAGCTTATCACCCTTTAACACCATCACCTCACCGCCATAATCGGCATCAAAGGTAGGCGTCATCGTCGCCCCAGCAGGGTCATTGTCATAGATTTTCCATTTGTCGATGGGAACATGGTTAGCATCTTGATAGACACTGGTGGGCGTGTGGTGGAAACGCCGCGTCTCAATCTTATGACCTGCGTTATCGTATTGATGACGAGTCGTCACACCATCGCTGTCCACTTCTTCAATCAGATTGCCCGCGACATCATACTCTCGGCTGAGTGTACGAGCGCTTTGTGGATACCCTTGCGGGTAAATACGCACCTGCACCTGACGGTCACGTTGGTCATAACAGTATTCCGTCACCTGCTGCTTGCCATCGACAACACGGTGCACTCGCCCAAGCGCATCATACTCAGTCGACACCACTCGGTCCTCATCAGGGTTGGCACGGTCTTTTAACACTGTCTCTGCCGTGACGCTCAGTTTGCCTTTTTTGAGCCACTGCTGGGGGTCGGCGACGCGGGCGTATTGCGTTTCACGCACGACCCGGCCTTGACTGTCACGCTGGTATTCAATCACTTGCCCCGCACCAGACACCGATACCGCCAGGCGCCCCGCCGCGTCATAAAATTGCGCGGACACGCTACCATCAGCATGCTGAGTGGCTATGCGCTGACCGATGGCGTTATACACATAGTGG
>NZ_JAKRGI010000053.1:0-1177 GCF_022347625.1 Vibrio sp. Of14-4
AACAGGTCTGCAACTGTACCTTTATTGCGAAAATAAAAAAGGGAAAATTGGCTACTGTACTCAGCCTATCCTTATCCAGCCTACGGGCAAGGTGACACTCAATGGAGAGAAAGATAACGACTATTTCTTTGCTCAACTATTCAATTATATGGATAAAGGCAAAAGCGCGTTAATAAAAGGAGAGCACTTTTTGAGAGAGCGACCAAGGACCTATTTTCGCATAGACAAGCGCCCAGAATCATTTGAAAAGCGACTAGGCACCATTCTTGAGCTAGAGCATGAACTCCCTCTTATGTACGGCCGAATAAAAGTGCCCAATTGATATCTGCGCAGACAGAGGTTGGATGAATGTCTGATAAAATGCCCACTTTCTGGCTATCTTTCTATCAAACTCTGTCGCGTGGTTCGAAAGCTAGACAACTGTGAGCGACGCGTTAACGCTGCGCTTAAAGCTAAAGGGCATTCAATATAGTCATAAGTGATCATAACGGTGAAAAGAAAAAACAGTCATGGCTTTTTATTTAGGTATCAATACCCACAGAAGTTAGTGAAATGGCGACAAGAGTTTGCCAAGATCACTTCAATCAAACCTGAAGATGATCCACTTGAACCTTTTATGGAGGTCACAGATGATGTGCTTGCCGTGCGCAGTGCAAGAGACAACTTGCGACTGCCATTCCTTGCTCCGTTAGTTATAGCCCTATGGTTTTTAACGTTTACTTTTAGTGAGGGTTTAGGTCCTAGTTCTAGTGAAATCTCTTTTGCTCGGGATGTTGTGGCATTAAAAAGTGATTACGAGAATAGAGGAGTCGATATTGCATATCATGAGGCTTTGTTAGGTGAAGAAGGACAAAGTTCATTTTTTAACTATCTGGATGCCGTCTTTAATCATGGTGAGAAAAACTACCAAGATGCTGTATTATTCGATATGGCCATATTTTTTATATGTTTAATCCTTGCGTTAATTGCAACCGCTTATTTTGTAACTTTACCAAGGCCCGCTGATATCTATTTCGATCGCAAAAGAGGGATTGTTTACACTTGGTTTTTTGGCCGTGTCGCGGCTTGTCGGTTTGAGAATTTAGGTTTTTTAGAACATAGAACAGGTCTGCAACTGTACCTTTATTGCGAAAATAAAAAAGGGAAAATTGGCTACTGTACTCAGCCTATCCTTATC
>NZ_JAKRGI010000054.1:0-1160 GCF_022347625.1 Vibrio sp. Of14-4
CAAATCATTGATCCGCTCACCAATTGGTACTGGGTCATCGTCAATAAAAAATGCTCGCACTAAGCGAAACAGCACGCGGCGAAAATCTTTGACCTCATCGGTTTCTTCGATAAAGGCATAGATGTTTTCTTCCGGAATACGCAGCAGCTTTTGGCCAAAACCGCACGGGTCGCCAAGCAGCATATTCATCATCAAGGCATCTAGCCATTCATCGATAGTCAGCACCACATTCATTTGGTACGGACCATAAGGAATTTGGTAGTGACGAAACAGCTGGCAGTGCTTTTCCCCTTGATAGTAATAGAGCAGCACTCGGTTACTCAGCACTTGGCAGTATTCATACAAATACTGCGCAGTGACCGCATTGGTTTCATGCTGGCGAAAAAGGTTCTCTGTCACCATTTTGAAGAAGAAGCTTTCAGGTAAATACGTAGTATTATCAGCTTCAAATTCTTTGATGGTTCGTTCATAAGCATTGTATGTTCCACTTTTAACCATCTGGATAAATTCTTCGTCCTCGCGAACGCACGCCCAGTAGTGGTTTCTTTTTGATAACATTAACGGCTCCTTTACTGTCTTTGACTGCTGGGCTTTACATCATAACCCGTTACTTGTACGCCAGTTGGCTCACCGCCATCATTAATATGTTGCCTCACCACTTTATATTGCAGTGTATCACGCTGGTCTCTCAGCATATCCAGCGTATACTGGTAGTCTCGTTTTTGCTGGCGAGTAATCTTGCCTTGGTTGTCATCAAACCACTTTTTCATCTCATCAATCACCTTAGAGGTGTAGGCTGGTGAGCCTTGCTGCACCACTTCGCTGC
This sequence comes from Vibrio sp. Of14-4, assembly GCF_022347625.1. NCBI lineage: Bacteria > Pseudomonadati > Pseudomonadota > Gammaproteobacteria > Vibrionales > Vibrionaceae > Vibrio > Vibrio sp. Of14-4. The sequence goes on from NZ_JAKRGI010000054.1 coordinate 827, forward strand.
CCAATTTGGCCGCCCCCAATGAAGAAGAGCCCCCTTTGGCTTCAAGGGTATGGATGTTGCCCTGCCCATCTTGCCATATTTGGTCAAATTGACGGTTCTTTTGGTTACTGCCCGGATAGGCCGATTGTAACCGTTTTGCGTTCGGACCAAAAGTGGTTTTCAAGCGCAAAAAAGCCCCTTAGCACTTAAGCTAAGGGGCCTTGGGTTTATTGCTTGTTAAGTATCTTCAACTTGGTGAGGGAATAACTGTTTATACTCTGGGTCTAGAGCGTAAAAGCTTGGGAACTCCCCTTTTACCAACCACAGCGGCATATATTCACTGTCAATGGTTGGC
>NZ_JAKRGI010000055.1:0-1150 GCF_022347625.1 Vibrio sp. Of14-4
AACGTTGGTACTATCGGCCACGTTGACCACGGTAAAACAACTCTAACTGCTGCAATCTGTACTACTCTATCTAAAGTGTACGGCGGTGAAGCGAAAGACTTCGCATCAATCGATAACGCTCCAGAAGAGCGTGAGCGCGGTATCACAATCGCAACATCTCACGTAGAGTACGACACTCCAACTCGTCACTACGCACACGTAGACTGTCCAGGACACGCGGATTATGTTAAGAACATGATCACAGGTGCTGCACAGATGGATGGTGGTATCCTAGTTGTTGCTGCGACAGATGGCCCAATGCCACAGACTCGTGAGCACATCCTACTAGGCCGTCAGGTTGGTATCCCATACATCATCGTATTCATGAACAAATGTGACATGGTTGACGATGAAGAGCTACTAGAACTAGTAGAAATGGAAGTTCGTGAACTTCTATCTGAGTACGACTTCCCAGGTGATGATCTACCAGTAATCCAAGGTTCAGCTCTAGGCGCACTAAACGGTGAAGAGCAATGGGAAGCTAAGATTGTAGAACTAGCAGAAGCGCTAGATTCTTACATTCCAGAGCCAGAGCGTGCAGTAGACATGCCGTTCCTAATGCCGATTGAAGACGTATTCTCAATCCAAGGCCGTGGTACAGTAGTAACAGGTCGTATCGAGCGTGGTATCCTAAACGTAGGTGACGAAGTTGCTATCGTAGGTATCAAAGAGACGACTTCAACGACTTGTACAGGTGTTGAAATGTTCCGTAAGCTTCTAGACGAAGGTCGTGCGGGCGAGAACGTTGGTGCACTACTACGTGGTACTAAGCGTGATGAAGTAGAGCGTGGTCAAGTACTAGCAGCTCCAGGTTCAATCACTCCACACACTAAGTTTGAGTCAGAAGTCTACGTACTGTCTAAAGATGAAGGTGGTCGTCACACACCATTCTTCAAAGGCTACCGTCCACAGTTCTACTTCCGTACAACTGACGTAACTGGTAACATCGAGCTACCAGAAGGCGTAGAAATGGTAATGCCAGGCGATAACATCAAGATGACTGTAGAGCTAATCGCACCAATCGCAATGGACGAAGGTCTTCGTTTCGCGATCCGTGAAGGTGGCCGTACAGTAGGTGCTGGTGTTGTTGCTAAGATCTTCGATTAATTCT
>NZ_JAKRGI010000056.1:0-1044 GCF_022347625.1 Vibrio sp. Of14-4
CATTCTAAAACGCCAGGTCACCCAGAATATGGTTACGCGCCAGGTGTTGAAACGACTACAGGTCCTCTTGGCCAAGGCATTACCAATGCAGTTGGTATGGCCCTTGCGGAAAAAACGCTAGCGGCGCAGTTTAACAAGTCAGGCCATGACATTGTCGATCACTACACCTACGCCTTTATGGGCGATGGCTGTTTGATGGAAGGGATCTCGCACGAAGCTTGCTCTTTGGCGGGTACACTAGGCCTTGGTAAGCTTATCGCGTTTTGGGATGACAACGGCATTTCAATCGATGGTCACGTTGAAGGCTGGTTCTCTGATGATACGCCTAAGCGTTTTGAGTCTTACGGTTGGCACGTTATTCCAGCGGTTGATGGCCACGATCCTGAAGCGATCGATACGGCGATCAAAGCCGCGAAAGCCGATCCTCGTCCAACATTAATTTGTACCAAAACCATTATTGGCTTTGGTTCACCGAATAAATCAGGCTCTCACGATTGTCACGGTGCTCCGCTTGGCGCTGATGAAATTGCGGCTACCCGCAAGCAATTGGGTTGGGAACATGGTCCATTTGAAATCCCTGCGGATGTGTATGCCCAGTGGGATGCCAAAGAAGCTGGCGCAGCCAAAGAAGCGACGTGGAATGATAAATTTGATGCTTATGCTGCGGCTTACCCAGCAGAAGCGGCAGAGCTTAAGCGTCGTCTAAATGGCGAACTACCTGCTGAGTGGGAACAAAAAACCAGCCAAATCATCGCAGACTTGCAAGCTAACCCAGCCAACATTGCTTCACGTAAAGCGTCGCAAAACGCGCTGGAAGCCTTTGGTCAAATGTTGCCAGAGTTTCTGGGCGGCTCTGCCGATTTAGCGCCTTCAAACCTCACTATGTGGTCTGGCTCTAAATCAGTATCGGCTGAAGATGCGTCAGGTAACTACATCCACTACGGCGTGCGTGAATTTGGTATGACAGCCATCATGAATGGTATTGCTCTGCACGGCGGCTTTGTTCCTTACGGCGCGACTTTCCTTATGTTTATGGAATACGCA
>NZ_JAKRGI010000057.1:0-1605 GCF_022347625.1 Vibrio sp. Of14-4
ACAGGGATTTCACCGCTTGGGTCTGTATAACGAATCGGATTATTGGCAGCGTAGCTGTAGGGAGACCAGTGCTGTGGATTCTCAAAACGCTCGCTTTGGGCAAAGACAGGATCCGGCGTAATAAACTGCGCAGATGCATGTCCGAGATAACGATGGGAAAAATAGCCAAGGTCAGACTCATCGTCTTGCTTTTTACTGCTAAACCGTTTGAGATGTTCTTTCTCTTAGGCTGACCTTTTTAAAGCCGAGCGGGCTATAAATATGAGCAAGTAGACTCACGGCGAAGTTGAGATGAAATCAAGGTGAATTTGTTAACGAAGAAGATTTAGATAATGTGGAATATGTGTGTGGGGGGGGGGGGAGGTGTTTTATATTGGTTGAAAAGCCCGCGAGTGCGGGCTCCAATAGCTACAAAGTAATATCGTCAAGGATTTTTTGAAGCTTATCGGGGTCGGCAGCATTACCAAAGTAATACTCTTTTCCACCATCAGCTATAAATTCTTTTGGAGTTTTCATCTCATAGAGAACATCATATTTTCCAGACAACAAATCCTCCAACTTATCAGCATCATTCCAAGTTGACACTCTAATGTATGGGCCTGACTCATCGTCAATTAATACAACGATTCGCTCACCTGTTTTTGAATCAATCATAATCTTACCAGTCAATCCTATCAAACCAACCTAGTTCTTCCTGTGATCCGCTAAAATTTCAGATAAGTCGGCTAGCAAGGCATTGTCATCATTACTAATCGTGGACAACATTTGAAAAAACCATTCCAGTAGTTCTCCATTGACTGCACAGAATTTTTTTTCATCTATGTTTGTCGATGCTGAATTGGTATCAAGGTAATTCCAGCAGGCAACTCTAGCCCTATCTAATTCAGCCTTATCAGCAGACTTGTCAATCCAGTATCTCGTTGCGGTAGTTATTCCCTGTATGCCAACTTCAGGGTTTACAAACGCAACTAATGGAAGGCATCTAATCATGAAAAGTATACACTTCTCATATTCATCTGAAGTTATCGAAACTACTTCATCAATTAAATCATCTAATGACATACCTAGTTGTTAACTCCGAATTTATGCATAACATGACTACACGTTGAACAAGCTGGCTTATCAATACCGTGACCTGGCTTTGTTTTACCAATTGCAACTGTTGTCATGTTTCCACCTGCTGGATCTACACCAGATTTCAAAGCTTGGTCAATACACCCTATCTCAGCGCAATGACCATGTGTTGGCGAACGTTGGCCAGCAGGGACGGTATCTAGTGCTTTTTGTAGTTTCGGATCCAAATCTACGTTGTTGCCGCTCACCCTTTTAAAAGTTTGACCATTAACATCTAGATGTGATGCTGCCCCTCTCTTCTTTCCTGCCGCTAAAGCCGCATCTGCTGTCTTCCCAACCTCAGCCACATCCGAAGATAAGCGGGCTACTTTGGTGCTGCCAGCAGGAACATAGGGTATTAGAATCGCGGCGGTGTCGCAAGCTAAGTCGGCGGCACCTTGATTAACCATAACAGGGTTATTGGTCGCATAGCCGACGCCAACTTTACCCAAATCATACACAATGTTGAGCCCATCCCAAACGGTATCGACA
>NZ_JAKRGI010000007.1:0-219153 GCF_022347625.1 Vibrio sp. Of14-4
CCCACCTGATCCCATGCCGAACTCAGTAGTGAAACGCAATAGCGCCGATGGTAGTGTGGGGCTTCCCCATGTGAGAGTAGGACATCGCCAGGCTTTAAACAATATCGAACTAAAGCAATATAAAATAAGACTTTAGTGAGATTACATATTATGGAGAGATGGCTGAGTGGTTGAAAGCACCGGTCTTGAAAACCGGCATACGTTAATAGCGTATCTAGGGTTCAAATCCCTATCTCTCCGCCACATCTAAAAGCCGCTGTTTTTACAGCGGCTTTTTTATTAATTACTTTGTCTAAAATTCCTTTGTTTGGACCTTAAAGTTAACCATTCGGTCTATTTATTTTTACATTTCAAGCAACTTCATAATACTTCATAGTTACCATTTAAGTTAAATATATGGAACAATAAGCTTATTGTCTTCAATCAATTTTGATATTTAACCCATGCCTATTCCGTTAAATAGAAAATAAAATATGTTGTAAAAAGTATGAAACATCGGGATCCAAATGCTCGCTTAGCGAGAAATTTTATGGAGCATGTTTGGCTAGAACGTGTTCAGGAAGGTTTGGATGAATTTTTGTCGCATCAAATTCTGGTAAAGTCACCTCTAAAACAGAGTGTAGGGGTAGATACGCTCACTAATGCATTTTCCGTTTGGTTTAGGGGATTTCCCAATCTTTCCTATCGCGAGAAAAAGTTTAATATTTCCAATGATAAAGTGGATATTGAGTGGGAAGTCGAGGGGAATCATTTAGGTGAGTTTTTTGGTTTCTCTCCAACTGGAAAGCCAATTCAGTACTCAGGAACGACAGAGCTTGTCATGTTTGATGGAAGAATACAAACTTACAGCGCTGATGTCCAAATCGGTGCGGTTATAGAGCAGATATCGTCACATACTCCTATTGTTGTAGAAAATGTCAGTGATGATATTTACATTAGGCTCAATCATATCTTAGGACTCAGTCTGACAAAAAGACAAATAGATTGTCTCGCACTCAATTGTTTGCGTTGTGATAATACACTCATCTTATCGAAGCTCAATATCAAATACACCACTTTCAGAACCCATATCGAGAGGATACTACCGATCCTTGGCTTGACCTCTCGAAAAGATATTTTTGATTGGGCGATGTCAAACCACATATTAGAACTCTTAATACACATTGGGTTAGAAAAGCTTCATTCGAGAGACGCTTAGTAAAAAGGTTTTGCGTTCGGTGCTCTAGCAATCTAGGTATTCGCTAAAGTCACTCTTCACTGTAATACTTGCAAAATAAAAAAGAGGGCATGAGACTCATACCCAAAAAACAAAATTACATTAGCAATAACTATGGTTTGTGGAAAAATTAGTCTGCCCAAGACATCAAAAAATTTAATGACACAAGCTAGAGTAGTAAGTCCACGTACATAATAACTATACCAACATTAAACATTTCCATCAATAAAAAGAACATTTTTGGTACAGATTGGTACATTTTGATGTGTGTTTAGTAAATATCTCAAAATTTCCTGTAGAAGCACTTACTTTATATTCATCGGTAATGTTTATAAGTTAATAATGATTGAGTTCAAAGAAGTTTAAGGCGTTCTCATTTATAATATCTGCCTGAAAAACACTAAATATCTTATGTTTATCCAGTTATGCTTAATGCCTTCTTTGTCATTTATTGGTCGGTATAGCGACAATTATGAAGCCACTAAAGTTTTTAGGGCTGCATTGAAATAGAAATCCTTGAGTACTCAAAAAGCATTTCTATTTCGCAATGAATAGTAGGTCTAAAAATAATGGCCTAACTTTTATTATAGAAATTAACATTAATAAAAATTCCTATAAAATTTACATACCAAATTTTTCTTTTGTAAAGAAATACTGCGATGTTTTAGCTATTCTTTGAGGTTACATCCTGATACCGGCTGTTTCAACTCTAGCTATATCTATCCGGCCATGTTTGCGATCTCGCGTTGAGCTCATAATATAAAGGTTTTTCATATCTTCACCACCGAGGACACAATCGAATGCAAGGTATCCATTTGGTAAATCTATCCGATGTGTTATTTCGCTATTTCCATTTATACGTACAACACCCATTAAACCAAACGGATCAGCAACCCATACACCTAATTCTTTATCCAAAGATATTCCATCAGGTATTAAATTATCAACTTGGCAGAAAAATTCTTTGTTGGCCAGCATTCCATTATTTTTTAATTTGAATCTAGATACAGTGCCGTTGAATGATTCGGCCACATATAGATAACCATCATAGATAACGCTACCATTTGGGAAAATGACACTATCGTCAACTATGCAGTAGTTACCATATTTATCGACCTTAAAGATCTTACCTGTCTTTTTATTCTCGGGTGTATCCCAATGGAACCCGATGTCTCCCACATAGGTATCACCATTAGAATGAGTTACCATATCATTTATAAAGAACTCTGTAGCTGATGATAAATCACAGTGTAAGGTCAGCTCTCTACCATCCCACTTATAAATTTTATAATTATCCATCATAGATGAGATTAGCATTTCTCCAGTAGGCAACCAACCGAGACCTGAAGGAAACGGTATATCAAAAAGCTTTATAGTATTTTCATTTTTAACCCTATAAACAGCATGACCATCCATATCGGAAAAAAATAATTGTCCATTATGCCAACGAGAACCTTCAGGAAACTTTATTCCCTCAGATACGATATTTTTAAAAATTTTAATACTTTTAGTCAATATTATGTACCTTGTTATTTAGCATTCACACAGCTCGATTTTCGTTCTACTATACAATAACTAAAGTTTGATGCTTAATGCTACAGTTTTATTGGGAGATATATGGCAGACAATCCATTCATAACATCTGGAAATCGTGTTCAATATCTGAGGCACCTCTTAAACCACTCACGAACGTCGTTTTCTGAACGATATGGTATTTCTCCATCTACTTTAAGGCAGTGGGAGTCAAGCAAAAAAGCTGAGACATCAGAGAGGGTATCAATCATTTTGTCCGAAGCTCTTAGAGGAGAGCTCAATATAAATGTTGATTGGCTTAGAACTGGAGAAGGTAATTCTCCTACACTAAAAGAGACTAGACAATTAGATTTCTACGATCTGTCAGTCGCTTATGATGATGCCTTTCGGCTAATAGATAGGTATAGGTCTGAAAAACTCGAAATTATAACAATTTCGAATAACGATTGGAGACCATGGCTTTCTTCAGGAGATATTGTTATAGCCTCACAAGCGGCTAAAGTACCCATTAAAAACAGGCTCTATATCGTGACTTCAAATGAAGGTATAAGATATTCGGGCTTTATAATTAGCTTAGAAAATAGTCTCCTAACCTTAGACACTGGTAATGGTACAATTGAAAATCTATATAAACCTCTTGATATAATGAAAGTAATTCAGATAAGATATCTATCATAAGGGCATACTATGAACTCTAGTGACTTAAGCGGAATAGAAAACTTAACCCGAACTCTAAAATCTTTATATAGAGATTTGGAGAAAGAGTGTGGATGCAACTACATTGCTTTTTTTAGAGAAAATGTAGTTACAAAAGACAAGATTTACTGGTCGTCTAATAAAGATTGGAGTTCCTATTTTTTTACTCCTGAAAATTTTCACCAATGTCATTTAGTAAATGCAGGTTCGAGCATGCTAGAAAATAATCCCCAAATCATCCTCCCTTGGGACTCGATTAAACCACTGACAATTTCTCAAAAAAGACTTAGTGGGGAAAGAAGAGAGCATGGTTTAGATCATGGTATAACATATGCCTCCGAAGTTAACGGTATATTTCAAGGACTAGCTCTTGCCACTGAAGCTAAACCTTATCGTTCACTGAGCTTCGCCAGAGATGTGATTGAAAACAAACAAAAAATATTTAACATCATAAAAAAAATAGATGAATGCATCAATAATAATTACTATCTTCATGAAAATAACTATCAAGGTACATGCAACTTAAGAGATTTAGTTAATAGAATTTATAACATTTAGGCATTCTTTAATAACAGTTTCTTTGTTAATTTTTTCATTATAGTAACGGTTAATTATATCGTTATCTCTAGTTAATGATGATATAATTTCTACCCTTTGCTTTGTGTTGATGTTTTTTATTTCAGATAAAATTGTTGATATATATATAATAGCTTCCATTTCTCGATTGAAAGAGTGAAATAGCAAGCTAGGTTCAACTTCCTTTTTGGTTAATAATGTTCTCCAATCATCAACAGATAAAACATCAGCATATATTCTGGCATACTTCTCATTTATTGGCCTAGTGCCTAGCTCATGTGCATTTACAGTTCTGATGTTAAGACCCAATTCTTTTGCAAACTTTGTAGCAGTTGGGTAGCCACTCCTAAGGCGAAGTGATCTTAGTAATGAAGTCTTCATGATAATATGTTTATTTTATAAAATATAATTTTTCAACATTAAACTGATAATTATTATAGATATTATATTTTAGATTAAAAATATAATATACACCAATACAAAATACCTCACAACAATCAATAAGGTTTATGTTTAATTTGTTAATCATTAGGATTTAATATGTTCCCTATAACTATGCCGTAATTAAATAAATTATTCTTTGGTAATCGCTAAGTCATAGGATAAGACTATTTCAGACCCTTGATCCAGTAGAGAAAATTTAAGGCTTATATTGCCACAGGTGTAATCACCTAGTTTAACTAGTCATTAGATAATTAAATGACTTATTTCTTTGCTGATGGTTGTAACTATAGTGTGTGATATCACAAAATCTAGTTTTATATAATGCTTGTAGTCATTTTTTGAGGACACCTATGTTATGGTGGCTGCTGTTAGGAAGTTGGATGGAAACGACACAAGTTCAATACGCTTTTTATTGGCTAGATATGCTTTTTTTTCGGAGATGGTATATCTCAGGGTTCTTGATAGAGCCCTGTTATGAAGCCATAAGCCAATTGGTTTGTACCCCGGGACTATTTAGTCACGGGGTTTTTTTGACTAGTAAAGTTCTTTGAGTTTTCTTGTTAGGGTATTTCTCCCCCAACCCAACACTTTCGCAGCGTCTTGCTTATGGCCTCTGGTATGCTCAAGAGCCGCTTCCAGAAGAATTCGTTCAAATTCAGGTAACGCTTTGGTGAGGATTTCGGTACTTCCCTCTGATAGTGAGCTTTTGGCCCACACCGCCAATTGACTTTGCCAACTTGTCGATGCTTTATCGCTTGAGCCTTCGACTGTGGTAAAGAGCTCAGTAGGGAGATCTGAAGGTAAGACTTCTCCTCCACTCGCCATAACAGTCAGCCAGCGACAGGTATTTTCGAGTTGTCTAACATTGCCCGGCCAATTGAGCTTACTAAGAGCTTGAATTGTGGATGAGTGAAGCGTTTTGGCATCTACTTCAAGCTCTTTGGCGGCTTCGGATAGAAAGTGTAAGGTAAGCTTCTCGATATCTTGTTTTCGTTTACGCAGTGCTGGAATGTGCACGCGTATCACGTTGAGTCGATGAAATAAATCTTCTCGAAAATCACCTTCATTGACCAAACTTTCTAAATGTTGATGTGTCGCGGCTATTATACGCACGTCAACTTGTATTGGTGAGTGGCCACCAACTCGGTAGAACTGCCCATCAGATAGTACGCGCAATAAGCGAGTTTGAATATCAAGTGGCATGTCGCCAATCTCATCGAGAAATAACGTGCCACCGTTAGCTTGCTCAAAACGACCCTGGCGTATGCTAGCAGCGCCAGTAAAGGCACCTTTTTCATGGCCAAATAACTCAGACTCTATGAGATCTTTTGGTATGGCAGCCATATTAAGTGCGATAAAAGGCTTAGATGCTCTCGGGCTATGCCTGTGAAGCGCTTTAGCAACCAGCTCTTTACCAGTACCAGACTCTCCATTGATCAGCACAGAAATTGACGAGCGTGAAAGCTTACCAATGGCACGAAAGACTTCTTGCATTGCTGGCGCTTCGCCTATGATTTCTGGCGTACTGTTGCTATTGATTTGGTTTAAGCTTTGAGCCTGTTTCTGCTCTTGATTATGGGACAGTGCTCTTTCAACTAGGTTGAGTGTGTCGTCGACGTCAAATGGTTTAGGTAAGTAATCAAAGGCTCCCTTTTTATAGGAATTAACCGCGGCATCTAGGTCTGAATGGGCGGTCATTATGATAACAGGTAGGTTGGGATAACTTTGGTTAACACGCTGTAATAAATCCATACCATCAATGCCTGGCATACGAATATCTGATACTAAAACGTCCGGTGTTTCGCGCTCCAAAGCCACTAAAACACTTTCTGCTTCGGTAAACGTCTCGCACTTTATATTCGCTGATGAGAGAGTTTTTTCTAACACCCAGCGAATAGAACTATCATCATCGACAACCCAGACGTATCCTTTACTCATAGGGCATTTATCCTTTCAGTTATACTATTCATGTAATCGAAATTGGTAGGTAGATGGTAAATTTTGTGTGACCTGGCCAGCTTTCTAGGTCAATTTTCCCTTGGTGCTGATCTATTAGGTTTTGGGCGATGGATAGCCCAAGGCCAGTCCCCCCTTCTCTGCCACTGACCATTGGATAGAACAGAGTATCTTGCAGATTTTCGGGTACTCCCGGTCCGTTATCTAGGATGTCGATTTTTGCTGCCAGCTTGTAGTTTTGGCCATGTATATTGACTTGGTGCGCTGTTCGAGTACGTATCAGGATATGGCCATAAGCTTGGTCTTGTAAGATCTGACCTGCGTTACTGACAATGTTCAGCATTGCTTGCTCTATTTGGTCTGCATCAAGCATGAATTCAGGCAGACTAGGGTCATAGTCTCGTTCAATTTTTATATGGGGCTCGGTATCTAGTTCGACCAACTGACGCACTTTTTCTAGGATAAGATGCAGGTTTTGGCATTTCTTTTCCCCTGGTCTTTGTGGCCCTAGCAGTCTGTCAACCAGTACTCTCAACCTATCTGCTTGCTCAATAATGATTTGGGTGTACTCGACCATTGAAGGATCGGGGAGCATTCGCTCTAAAAGCTGCGCCGCGCCGCGAAGACCGCCAAGAGGGTTTTTTATCTCGTGAGCCAGCCCTCTAACTAAAAGCTTGGCAGCTTGCTGCTGTGCGTGTTGATGGATCTCTTGGGATAAGCGACGCTGCTCTTCTACTTTTCTTAGCTCAACCAGAAGCAGCAATTGTTTGTGCCAGGTGATTGGACTGGTAGTCACCTCTAGAATCAGCGGCCTGTCATCGATTATTAATGTGCAGTTACTGTCTGTCATGCTTTGACCTGTTTGAACGGGTCGTAATAGCCAATCTAAATCAATGGATGGATTTTGCAATAGGTTGGTTAGCTTTTGCTCGGTGATACGCTTAGCATTATGAGCAAATAGCTGTTCGGCGGCAGCATTCAAATATTGAATTTGAAAAGATTCGTCAATGATAATCACAGCCGTGGTTTGGTGACTGAGTATGATGCTGTTGAGCTCACTATTCACATCTGATCCTCATCCATGATAACACTATCAAATTTTGCACCAAATTGGTGCGATAACTTAGTATGGATTAATTATGCTGCTAAGCGAAGCAAAAAGTTTGTTTCCCACAGTCAAAGCTTGATAGAAAAAAGGCCCACCTATCTGTGAGCCTATTTTAATTGCTGATTCAGTAATGAATCACACAGAGTAATACAGTTCAAACTCAAGTGGATGAGTGGTCATGTTGACCTGTGCAACATCTTGCGATTTAAGGTCGATATAAGAATCAATAAAGTCATCAGAGAACACACCGCCAGTTGTTAAGAACTCACGATCTTGATCGAGTGAATCAAGCGCGTCTTTTAGCGAGTATGCAACGGTTGGGATCTCTGCAGCTTCTTCAGCAGGCAGGTCGTAGAGATCCTTATCCATAGCTTCGCCTGGGTGAATCTTATTTTTAATTCCATCAAGGCCAGCCATAAGCATTGCAGCAAAGCATAAGTATGGGTTTGCTGATGGATCGCCGAAACGAACTTCAATACGTCTTGCTTTAGGGCTTGGTACGACTGGAATACGAATCGAAGCGCTTCGATTTCGAGCTGAATAAGCGAGCATTACAGGTGCTTCAAAACCAGGAACTAAGCGTTTGTACGAGTTAGTGGATGCATTAGCAAAGGCGTTAATGGCACGAGCGTGTTTGATGATACCACCAATGTAGTAAAGCGCGGTCTCAGAAAGGCCGCCGTACTTGTCACCTGCAAATAGGTTGACGCCGTCTTTTGCTAGAGACTGGTGAACGTGCATACCACTGCCGTTATCACCCACTAACGGTTTAGGCATGAATGTCGCTGTTTTGCCAAAGGCGTGCGCAACATTGTGTACTACGTACTTATAGACTTGGATTTCATCGGCTTTCGATGTAAGTGTGTTAAAGCGAGTTGCGATCTCGTTTTGTCCTGCTGTGGCAACTTCGTGGTGATGAGCTTCTACCACAAGCCCCATTTCTTCCATGATAAGACACATAGCAGAGCGGATGTCTTGGGATGAGTCGACAGGAGCTACAGGGAAGTACCCACCTTTAACGCCAGGACGGTGTCCTTTGTTGCCTTCTTCGTAATCAGAGCCTGTGTTCCACGCAGCTTCAACATCATCAATCTTGAAGAACGAACCTGACATGTTGGTTGAAAATTTGACGTCATCAAATAGGAAGAATTCTGGTTCAGGACCAATTAAAACAGTATCGGCAATACCGGTAGAGCGCATGAAGTCTTCTGCGCGCTTTGCAATTGAGCGAGGGTCTCTGTCGTAACCCTGCATGGTAGCTGGTTCAAGGATATCACAACGGATGTTGAGAGTGGCATCTTCAGTAAATGGGTCAAGGACGGCAGATGAAGCGTCTGGCATCATCACCATGTCTGATTCGTTGATACCTTTCCAGCCTGCAACGGAAGAACCATCGAACATTTTGCCTTCTTCGAAGAAATCGGCATCGATTTGGTGGGCCGGGATGGAGATGTGTTGCTCCTTCCCTTTAGTGTCGGTAAAACGTAGATCCACAAACTTAACTTCATTCTCTTGGATCAGTGACAGAACATTTTCAACTGACATCTTGGATAACCTCCAGTGTTATTAAAGCGGTAGAAGCTCGATTAAATAAACAAATCTAGCATTGATTAATTTCATTGGTATTAATCGATGCTGACTCTACACAAGCTAGTACCATGCCATGTTTTTTTATCTTTTAAAATCAATATATTAAAAATAAATTCCTTGTTTTGGTGCAAAATATTGCACCGATGTGGACTCTGTTTGCACCATGTTGGTGCGGAAAAATGATTTGTTTATACTAGAAGTCCAAGATTATTTCATTGCGCTAATAAATACTACTCATGTCAACGAGTAATGGTGTATTGGTAGACATATAGGTATTTTTTCGCATGGGTTGCGAAGAAAACTAATGTATCAGATCACATATTTCTGGGTTTTTCGCTAAAATCTGGTACATTACGGTCGTTTTTTTAATCAAATAAGCAGTGCTCGTTAAATGTACGATTTAAGAGGGTTGCTTCCTTTATAAGTGAATCAAGGTCCATGGCTACTCCACAGATTGATAATTTAAGAAATATCGCGATTATTGCGCACGTTGACCACGGTAAAACCACCCTGGTTGATAAACTATTGCAGCAATCCGGAACCCTAGAGTCTCGCGGTGAGGCAGAAGAGCGAGTCATGGACTCGAACGATATCGAGAAAGAACGTGGTATTACCATTCTTGCGAAAAATACCGCGATTAACTGGAATGACTACCGCATCAATATCGTCGATACTCCTGGACACGCGGACTTCGGTGGTGAAGTAGAGCGCATTATGTCAATGGTAGATTCAGTACTACTGATCGTTGATGCGGTTGATGGTCCTATGCCGCAGACTCGTTTTGTTACTCAAAAGGCGTTTGCACATGGCCTTAAGCCTATTGTCGTTATCAACAAGATTGACCGTCCAGGTGCTCGTCCTGACTGGGTAATGGACCAAGTTTTCGATCTGTTTGACAACTTAGGTGCCACCGATGAGCAGCTAGACTTTAAAGTGGTGTACGCTTCTGCATTAAATGGCTGGGCTTCACTAGAAGAAGGTGAAACTGGCGATGACATGGAACCACTATTTCAAACTATCGTTGAAGAAGTGGCTGCGCCTCAAGTTGACTTAGATGGCCCGCTTCAAATGCAGGTGTCTCAGCTTGATTACAGCTCTTACGTAGGTGTAATTGGTGTGGCACGTGTTACACGTGGTAGCGTCAAACCAAACCAGCAAGTGACGGTAGTCAGTGCCGATGGTAAGACGCGTAATGGTAAAGTGGGCACTGTCATGGGCTACCTTGGCTTAGATCGCCATGAAGTCGATCAAGCGAACGCCGGTGATATCATCGCGATTACAGGTCTTGGTGAGCTTAAAATTTCAGACACTATTTGTGCGCAAAACGCGGTTGAAGCTTTGCCTGCACTGTCGGTTGATGAGCCAACGGTTACCATGACTTTCCAAGTCAATACCTCTCCATTTGCAGGTAAAGAAGGTAAGTTTGTTACCTCACGTAATATCCTTGAGCGTCTTGAAAAAGAGCTAGTGCATAATGTGGCACTGCGCGTTGAACAAACAGACGATCCAGACAAATTCCGCGTTTCTGGTCGTGGTGAGCTTCATCTCTCTATCTTGATTGAGAACATGCGCCGTGAAGGTTTTGAACTCGCGGTATCTCGCCCTGAAGTTATTATCAAGGAAGAAGACGGTCAGCTAATGGAACCGTTTGAAACCGTAACTATTGATGTTATGGAAGAGCACCAAGGCGGCATCATGGAAAACATTGGCTTGCGTAAAGGTGAGCTGAAAGACATGTCACCTGATGGTAAAGGTCGAGTACGTATGGACTTTGTTATGCCATCGCGTGGCTTGATTGGTTTCCAAACTGAGTTTATGACCTTAACATCTGGCTCTGGTCTTCTTTATCATACTTTTGATCACTATGGTCCACACAAAGGTGGCAACATAGGTCAGCGTATTAACGGTGTATTAATTGCCAATGCGGCGGGTAAAGCTCTGACTAACGCACTGTTTAACCTACAAGAACGTGGTCGTATGTTTATCGGTCATGGTGTGGAAGTATACGAGGGTATGGTGATTGGTATTCATAGCCGAGACAACGATTTGACGGTTAACGCGCTTAAAGGTAAGCAGCTAACCAACGTTCGCGCCTCTGGTACTGATGATGCTCAGGTTCTGACGCCGCCAATCATTATGACTCTAGAGCAAGCACTTGAGTTTATCGATGATGATGAGCTAGTTGAAGTGACGCCAGAAAGCATCCGTATTCGTAAGAAGTTCCTTACAGAAAGCGATCGTAAGCGAGAAGCTCGTAACGCGAAATAGTCTAGCGGATTCTTTTATAAGCCCTACTGAAGTCTTTCAGTGGGGCTTTTTTATACCCTGATTCCACAAATAATCCTCACTCAATTATTTTTGCAATAAATATCATATGCTTGAGTTGATCGAGCAATTAATGCATATTGTTTGCTCGCATACATGGATCGTAGCGTACGTACAACGAGCAAATAATGGTTCTTACTGGACAAAACCTCTTTCGAGATGAATTTCCAACCCCTATTTGTTTACGGCACTGCGCATCTTGGTTTATCTCAATCTCAGGGCATTAAACGATTAATAAATAAGACTCTGAGTGTGCTTTCGATATGGAGATCGTATGAAACTCAACAAGACCCTTTTAGCAACATTTTGCAGTGCAGCACTACTGAGCACTCCCGCTATTTCAGCTGAAGATTCATTGACCATTGGTGTCTCTCAGTATCCAGCAACCCTTCACCCAGCCATAGATAGTGCCGTAGCTAGAGATTATATCCGCGGTTTTACTCAGCGCGATTCCATTGGTTTTGACCAAAACTGGCAATTAACCTGCTATTTGTGTGAGCAGGTTCCGACATTTGAAAATGGCTTGGCTAGCATTATTGACCGACCAGACGCTAAACCAGGAGAAAGTCAGCAAGGGATAAAAATGACCATTCGGCTGAAAAAAGATTTGTTCTGGGGCGACGGTACTCCAGTCACCAGCCAAGATCTTGCCTTCTGGCATCAAGTGGCAACATCGTCAGATGTTCAAGGTAACCCTGAGTTATCATTGGTTCGGCAAATTGAGAGAATGGATGTGATTGATGACCGAACGGTTGATATGTATATCGATAGAATCACGTATGAGTACAATTCTAGCCTGAGGCCAAAGATTCTTCCCCGTCATCTTGAAGAACCTATTTTTAAAGCTAATCCTAAAGAGTATCACCTTAAGACCAAGTACGTGACTGATCAAACGAATCCTGGTTTGTACAACGGACCTTATATTATTGAGCAAGCTAAGCAAGGTCAGTTTGTAAAGCTTGCCAGCAATCCATATTGGAAAGGCAAAGCGCCGCACTTTGAAAACATTACCATAAAAACCATTACTGATACTCAGGCCCTGCAGGCTAACCTTCTCTCTGGCGATATTGACTATATTCCGGGCGAGCTTGGTTTGACGTTAGATCAAGCTCTACAGTTTGATAAACGCTATGGCAGTAAATTTAATGTTGATATTCGACCTGCCGCTTTGTATGAGCACTTGGACATACAGCTGGATAACCCTCATCTAAGCGATGTTAGGGTGCGCCAAGCACTGCTTTACGGCCTTGACCGCGAGCTGCTGACGCAAAAGCTATTTCAGGGCAAGCAACCTGTAGCAACAACAAGCGTCAACCCTCTGGATTCGACATTTGACCCTAATACACCTTTCTACAACTACGACCCAGAGAAGGCTAAGCAGCTGCTTAAAGAGGCTGGCTATAAACTGGTCAACGGCGTACAGATGAAAGATGGTCAGCCATTAGAGCTAGAGTTTATGACCACGGCTGGTAATAAAACCCGTGAGTTGGTCCAGCAATTTGCTCAAGGTCAATGGAAGAAAGTTGGCATTAAAGTGGTGATTAATAACCAGCCTGCGCGCGTTTACTTTGGCGCAACTCTTAATGAGCGCAAACATAAAGGCTTAGCTATGTTTGCTTGGTCAAGTTCACCAGAAGGCTTACCCAACACAATATTGCATTCTGAGCATATCCCTAGCAAAGAGAATGGTTGGTCTGGGCAAAATTATGCGGGTTACTCAAATGCTAAAATGGACGGCTTGATTGACCAACTTGAAGCTGAAGTGGATGCAGAAAAACGCAAGGCGTTATGGAAGAGCTTGCAGAATCTTTATGCTACCGATTTACCAGCCCTTCCCCTTTACTACCGCTCTGAGAGCTATATCTATCCCAAGTGGCTTGTTGGCGTTGAACCGACAGGGCATCAGTATTATTCGAGCTTCTGGGCGGAAAACTGGGCCCGGGCCAATTAAGCGGTTGGTGTGTCTATGAGTGAAGTAGTATTAGACGTTCGTAATATGAGTGTGGCTTTGGGGCCACACCTTGCGGTGAAAGAGATCAGCTATCAAATTCATGCTGGTGAAATTTTAGGCGTAGTGGGTGAGTCAGGTTGTGGAAAATCACTGACTTCACTTGCAGTCATGGGGCTTTTGGATAAAAAGCTGGCACTGTCGGGTGAGATTCTATTTGCGGGTGAAAACCTAGTAGGTATGAGTGAGAAGCGTTATCAGCACATCCGTGGTGAAGGCATAGGTATGATTTTCCAAGAGCCTATGACGGCGCTTAACCCTGTTGTTACCGTTGGTGGACAAGTGGCGGAAATGTTTTTGGTTCATGAAGGCGTATCTAAAGCTGAAGCCATGAACCGGGCAATAGAAATGCTAAGGCAAGTACATATACCCTATCCGGAAAAGAGAGCGAAAGCGTTTCCTCATGAGCTGTCTGGTGGTATGCGTCAGCGAGTCATGATTGCCATGGCACTTGCCTGCAAACCTAAAGTATTGATTGCTGATGAGCCAACCACAGCATTGGATGTGACAGTCCAAGCCCAAGTCCTTGATTTGCTCGAAGAGCTAAGAGAGACCACAGGCACTGCTATCCAATTTATCAGTCATTCACTTGGTGTGGTGTCGCAAATTTCTGATCGCGTTATGGTGATGTACGCAGGGCAAGTAGTCGAAATTGCTGATGTAAATGATATTTTTGATAATCCACAACATCCCTATACCCAGGCATTGCTCGATACCATACCGCGAGTCGGGGTTGATATTAAACGTTTGCCAGCAATACCGGGGAGTGTTCCACCTCTTGACCAGCGGGGTGACAATTATACATTCCGCGATCGATGCCCTGAGCTTTTCGACCATTATACCCAACTGGCGAAGCAGCGTAATGAGCAAATGGTGAGGGGGTATTGATGGCGCTATTAAAAGTTAATAATTTGCACAAGTATTATGTGCTTGAGGCTGGCTCTGCTTTTGGGCGAAAGCCTAAGTACTTGCATGTGACCAAAAACGTTTCCCTTAGCCTAGAAGCAGGCAAGACCTTGGCTGTGGTCGGAGAGTCTGGATCTGGAAAGTCCACCTTAGGTAGGATGGTCAGCATGCTAGATAGACCTGCATCGGGCGAGATTTACATAGCCGGTCAAGAGGTGTCGCGCCTGAGTTCTAAACAGCAAAGGCCAATACGTCAACGGATAGGTTTAGTTTTTCAAGATCCTTACTCTGCGCTTAACCCAAGAATGCCAATCTTAGACTCTTTAATTGAGCCAATGAAAGTCAATAAAATTGGTCATCGACACTCTCAGCGAGACCGTGCGCTGGAGGTGCTAGAGTGGGTTGGGATGCATGAAGATGTGCTCACTCGATACCCTCATGAGTTTTCAGGAGGTCAGAGGCAGCGTATTGCTATTGCACGAGCCCTGATGTTGAAGCCTGAGCTTATTATTGCTGATGAACCGCTCTCTGCTCTGGATGTATCGGTACAATCTCAAATCTTGAACTTGTTTAAAGATCTGCAAGAGGAACATGGAATCGCCTTTTTCTTCATTAGTCATGATATGGCAGTGGTATACCACTTGGCTGATGAAGTGGTCGTGATGAAAAATGGTGAGATTGTCGAGCAAGCGGATAAGGCGAGCTTTTTCGCACATCCTAAGCACCCATATAGCCAAGAGCTACTTAATGCAGTGCCTGATATCGGTAATGTAAGACGTCGTAATCAGATCGAGAGAAAATCAGCATGAAAGTAACAAATAATCCACAGATAGGGGGACGATGATGAAACGCTTTCTTATTTCTCGTTTCCTACAAATGGTGCTGGTACTCTTTTTAGCATCATTTGCTGCCTACAACTTGATGGGGCTTATGCCTGGCGACCCGATTGATTTGTTGGTGCAAAGTAATCCAAGCATGACTTCGGAAGATATTGCTCGGCTTAAAGCTGAGCAGGGTTTGGATAAACCCGTCTACGTGAGATATTTTATTTGGCTAAAAGATGCCATGCATGGTGATCTTGGATACTCACGTATGTTTGCCCAGCCTGCAATTGATGTGCTTTGGGACGCAATGAAAAATACCTTAATTCTGGTGGGCAGTGGCACTTTGTTGTCGATTTTAATTGCTTTACCGATTGGAGTTTTGTGTGCGGTTAAGAAAAACAAAGCGACAGACTACATTATTAGCGGCTTAACCTACCTATTTTTGTCGACACCGGCAGCTTGGCTGGCTCTTATGTTGATTATGGTGTTTGCCGTGGTATTGCCTGTGTTTCCAGCAGGAGGTACAGGCGAGGCTGAGGGTGCACAAGGGTTGGCAAAGCTTGAATATATGATTTTGCCAATATTGAGTTTAACCTTGCTCAGCATCGCATCCATTTCACGTTTTATGCGCTCAAGTATGCTTGAGGTCTTTCGCCAAGACTTTGTGCGCACCGCGAAGGCAAAGGGATTGTCGTCGACTCGTGTGCTACTAAAACACTGTATCAAAAATGGCATGCTTCCAATGATCACTGTGCTTGCAATGGATGTGGCAGGATTAATGAGCGGTGCTGTATTGACGGAAACGATTTTTAGTTGGCCTGGTATCGGGAAATTAACCGTTGATTCAATAAATGGTAATGATTACAACGTTGCCATGCTTTGTTTTATGGTCGCGACGACAGCGATACTTGTGATGAACTTTATTGCTGACATTCTTTACTCAAAAGTCGATCCAAGAATTGATTTAACTAAGGGGGGCGTCCAATGAGTTATATAGTAAAACGCAGTCAAAACCCTTGGTTTCAGGTCGCTCAGCGCTTATCTCGGCATAAGCTGGCCATGTTGTCATTGGTGTTTTTATGCCTATTGGCTCTGGTTTGCTTCGGAGCAAATCCTATTGCACTTTGGTTAGGTGTCGATCCCTATGCCGATGATTTGTTCTCTCGCTTCTCCCCACCTAGTGGTCTCAATCTGTTAGGAACCGATGAGCTGGGGCGTGATATTTTTACCCGCTTACTGCTTGGTGGCCAAGTCTCACTGACATTTGCTTTTATGGCTGCCTTAACCACATCTGTTATAGGCACGGTGCTCGGAGTGATAGCTGGCTACTATGGCGGTAGAGTTGACGCATTTATCATGCGCAGTGCCGACTTTATTATTAGCTTGCCAAGCATTATGTTGCTTATACTGATCCAAAGTGTCGACATGACCAAGCTTGGGCTGTCTGAAGAACTGGTTCGCAGTGATAGTTTTAGTATCTACCGATTAGTGCTGGTGCTCTCCATTTTGGGCTGGCCTTTTGCCGCTCGTTTAGTGCGCTCGAATACTCTCTCTGTTAAACACAGGGAATATGTTCAGGCGGCCATTGGTTACGGTGCGAGTCATTGGTTTGTGATGGTAAGACATATTATTCCCAATGTGATAGCCCCTGTGATCACAGCTACAACATTGGGTGTCGGCGGTGCGATTTTAACTGAAAGCGCATTGAGCTTTTTGGGTTTTGGTATTAACCCACCGACACCATCTTGGGGTAATATGTTGCAAAACGCTCGCGAAGCTATGTGGCTTTATCCTATGGCCGCTGTCTATCCCGGTCTTATGGTTTTAATGACGGTGATTACAATTAATTTCTTGGGAGATGGGTTACAAGAAGCGATTGATCCTAAATCATAGGTAAACACTTTGGCCTGTTTTCTTGCAAGCAGGTTGATATCAGGTAGGCAGGCCTTAGTTTTATTCTGATTGGGGGATTTGATGTCAAACATTGAGCAGATTAGCAAACATGGCGTGAGATTTGGACGATACCTACTCGCAAGAATGCATCATGATAGAATCAATGTTAATGCTGGTTATCTAGCTTACATCACCTTACTTTCCATTGTTCCTATGCTGACTGTGCTTTTGTCGGTGTTATCTTCGTTTGCGATTTTCGCTAATGCCGGAGATGTTATTCAAGACTTTGTGATTACTCACTTCGTCCCTGCTGCTGGGGATGCGGTCAAGCAAGCTCTACTCGAATTTGTGGCTAATACAGGTAAGATGACGGCGGTTGGCGGTTTGTTTTTGTTTGTTGCGGCTTTGATGCTGATTTCTAACATTGACAAGAATCTTAACTACATTTGGCGAGTTGAGCACAAGCGCCGCAAAGTGTTTTCCTTTTCTATGTATTGGATGGTGCTGACACTGGGGCCAATTTTAGTTGGTGCAAGCATTGCAGCCACTTCCTATGTTACCTCTTTAAAGATACTCGATAGTGAGGCTATCTCAGGGATTTATGAGCTGATATTACGCTGGCTGCCCTTTTTATTGTCATTTTTTGCCTTTATGGGGCTGTACATTCTAGTTCCTAACAAAAAAGTTCATATATCACATGCATTTATTGGTGCTATTGTTGCTGCTTTATTGTTTGAGGCAAGTAAAAAAGGTTTCGCTGCATACATCACTCAGTTTCCTTCGTATCAACTTATATACGGCGCCTTAGCGGCCATCCCAATTTTGTTTGTCTGGGTGTATTTATGTTGGTTGATTGTTTTGATTGGCGCAGAGGTGACGGCTGCATTGGGTGAGCGTGATCAGTGGAGCGAGCCTCAAGAAGTGGTACACTTGGCCTCAGATAATGGTCAGCAGAAAGAAGGAAAGCGTAGTGATAGCACTGATCCAGAGAGTGAGTGAGGCCGCTGTACGAGTCAATGGTGAAGTTATTGGTGAAATAAATCATGGATTATTGGTGCTGTTAGGTGTTGAGAAAGGTGATGATGAAGCAAAAGCAAAGCGTTTAGTGGAGCGGGTAACGTCTTATCGTGTGTTTAGCGATGACGAAGGTAAGATGAACCTCAATGTTAAACAGGTTGACGGTCAAGTGCTGGTGGTTTCTCAATTTACCTTACCAGCAGATACCAATAAAGGCACGCGAGCTGGCTTTTCACGCGGTGCTCATCCAGTTGACGCTGAGCGCCTTTATGACTACTTTGCTAACCAGTGTGCTGAATTGATACCAACCGAGCGTGGGCAGTTTGCAGCAGATATGAAGGTTTCATTGGTTAATGATGGGCCAGTGACTTTCTGGTTACAGGTATAAAATTAAGATGTAAAAGCTGATGGCTGTACGTAGCCAAAAACAGGGATTTTTATGTTTAAGCTGATCACCCCACAAACGGATAATCAACTCAACAAGTATTATCACTTTCGCTGGCAGATGCTTCGTGAGCCGTGGCGTATGCCAATTGGCTCTGAGCGAGATGAATATGACCCCATGAGCCATCATCGTATGATTGTCGATGGTAGGGGAAGGCCAATGGCTGTAGGGCGCCTTTACATTACGCCTGATAGTGAAGGGCAGATACGTTACATGGCGGTCAAAAATACTCGCCGTAGTAAAGGCGTTGGCTCTCTGGTATTGGTGGCTTTGGAGTCATTAGCTCGCCAAGAAGGCGCTAAGCGTTTGGTTTGCAATGCTCGCGAGGATGCGATTTCTTTTTATGAAAAGAATGGTTTTGAGCGACGTGGCGAGCTTACTGATGAGCGTGGTCCTATTCGCCATCAGCAAATGGTTAAACAACTAGATCCTCTGGCCAATGTATTGCGCCGTCCTGATTGGTGTAAAGAGTTGCAAGAGCGCTGGGAACATCAGATCCCCATCAGCGATAAAATGGGAATTAAGATCAACCAATATACGGGGTATCAATTTGAATGTGGTTCGCAGTTAAACCCTAACTTAAACCCACATAACACCATGTTTGCGGGCTCTGCTTTTACTCTAGCGACGTTAACGGGTTGGGGTATGACCTGGATGTTGATGAAAGAGCGTGGTCTAAGTGGTGATATTGTTCTCGCTGACAGCCAAATTCGCTACAGGCATCCAGTGACCCAAAACCCTGTTGCGTCGACTTCTCTTGATGGGATCAGTGGCGACTTGGATCGTCTAGCTTCTGGCCGTAAAGCTCGAATTATTATTTACGTTACTATCTATAGTGGTGACGTACCAGCCGTCGAGTTTGTGGGCACTTACATGCTTCTTCCAGATTATAAATCAGTGCTTGGAGCTCCCTCTACTGACGATACGGCTTGACGATTACTTTCAGGTGAACAGACTTCTTGCACTATATTGGTCTGACTTAAAATATCAGACCAAAGCCTTTTACACTCAGCTTCGCTGGTAAAAATTAAGGTGCCGAACTGGTATTTAGCAAGATCGATGTTACCTGCGAGTTGCGCCTTTTCCCCTTTAGCTGAGATTTGCATGCGGCCTCTGTCTATCGCTATTTTTATGGTGTTGAGAGGCCATTCTCTCTGATACGTTGTTTTATCATCACTTTGCACTCTCAGGGAAGCTTGATGTAGGTGTAAGTTAGCAGAGCCTGTTAGGCTATGAGCAAAGATTGGATAATCTCCCGAGAGGCCTTCAAGGCTAATGTCTGCTTCAGCTATTCCTATGACTTGAAAGGGTAATTTTTCTTGAAGTAAGGGTAAATCGATAGGAAATCCATCGATATTTAATGATAGTTGCCAAGGAGCACTTAGCTCTTGTCTTTGCCACTGGCCGCTGGCTTCTATGTATCCTCTGGCTAATGGTAAGAAGGCTCGATCAATACTGATGTTTTCATTTTTAGCAGTGAGTTTAACAATAGCTTGTGTGGTCAGTAAATTATCTAAACTGGCATTGTTGGCACTTGCCTCTACACTGCCAGAGTACAAGCTAGGTTTGCCGTTTTGGATTAACTGCAAATCCTTGCCTTCAATATTAATGCCTGAAACTTGCCAGTAAGGGCGCTGCTCAACTTGAATCAATTGAGAGTTTTTAACCTCTAGTGTTTTGATTGTAAGAGTATCGAGAAAGCTTGAGGCTTTGTCCAAAATCACAACTAATTGGTTTGTATCCTCTAACCACTTAACACCTGAGACTTTGAGCCAGTTGAGGTTGACTTGCTTTTGAGTTAAAGAACCACTCATTTGAATTCGACCTTGCTTGAAGTCTGCGTCGAACTCATCCAAAGAAATAGCCGAGTTAGACATATTGAGCCTAGCGGTCGGGCTAATAAGACGCAGCTGTTCATAATCTATGCTTTCAGCGTTGAATGACAGGCTTGCTTGTTCTTGCTGCTTTAAGGCTTGATTGGTGAAAAAGTTTTCTAGCGAAGCATCAATTTGATTGAGATTCCAGTTTCCATAACTAATGTCACTGTTGAGAATATCCAAACTGTTGATGTGATAGACAGGCAATGCTAAGTCTTGAAAGCCATTAAACAATTTCTCGACGGCTAAAGCTTTGGAAAGCTTGAGTTTATTGACGGTAACGTTAATCAGTGACCAGCCTTGCGGGTATTGCTCCGCTTGACCTGAAACATCGGCACCACGCCACTTAAAGGAAGCTCCATAGATGGTGCTATCTTGCGCTTGATATTGCGCGTCAATCAGCAACTTATCCAGAGCTTCGCCATCCACATACAACTGTTGGGCTGATAATTGAACTTTGCCATACGGAGCCGTCTGCTTTGGCGAGAGCCACTCTGGCTTTTGTATTTGCAGATTAACGTCCCGCGCTGACCAATTAGGCGCTTGAATATCAACGTGCTGAAGAGCCAGCTGTTGTATCTTAAATGAGTGTAATAGCGGCGAATTGAGCGCGCTTAGTGTTAAATTTGCCTCTTCGATCAAAATCGAATCAAAAGACAGTTTATTATCTTTCCAAAGTGATGAGGATGCCCAAAGCGAGAGTTTGGGAATGTGTAAATCTTGGTTGCCATCGGTTATATCAACGTCTGTTAGAGTCAATTGGTAGGGTGGCGAGTATGCTGCCTGCTGCACTTTTATCGTATAAGGTGAAAATTGGTCCAGAATGGCATTGACAATTTTCCCTGAATAAGGCGATTGGAGCAGAAAAAACAGTGAGACTATCAACAAGCTGCTTACACAAACTATGATAACAGAGGTGATGACGAAGACTTTTTTTAACATTCCAACCTTCTCCCAGTTCAGACTGCAGCTAGCTTGGAACATTTTTCTTTTTCAGGCAACAAAAAGCCCCTTTAACTAGGGGCTTAACATCTAAATTTACCGATTTGCTTGCTTTGTTACTTGAAATAATATCGAGGTAACTAAAGCTTAAGCTGCGTTAGTCGAGCTGAGGGCCAGCCGCGACTAAAGATTTACCTTCATCATTGTCTGTATATTTAGCAAAGTTGTTGATAAAGCGCTGAGCAAGATCTTTGGCTTTATTTTCCCACTCTTGAGGCTCTGCATACGTGTCGCGAGGATCCAATATGCCAGAATCGACATCATGCAACGCGGTTGGGACCTCCAAGTTGAAGATAGGAATATGCTTAGTGTCTGCGTTTTCAATTGAGCCATCTAGAATAGCATCTATAATTCCGCGAGTATCCTGAATAGAGATTCGTTTACCACTACCATTCCAACCCGTATTGACGAGATATGCTTCTGCGCCTGCCGCTTCCATACGTTTAACCAGTACTTCAGCATATTTGGTTGGATGTAGGGTTAGGAAAGCTGCGCCAAAACACGCTGAGAAAGTTGGTGTTGGCTCAGTAATTCCACGTTCGGTACCAGCAAGTTTTGCCGTAAAGCCTGAGAGGAAATGGTACTTTGTTTGTTCTGGTGTTAGCTTAGATACTGGTGGTAATACCCCAAATGCATCGGCTGACAGGAAGATCACCTTATTGGCATGCCCCCCCTTAGATACAGGCTTGACGATATTCTCTATGTGCTCGATCGGGTAAGATACACGAGTGTTTTCAGTTTTAGATCCATCATCAAAATCGATAGAACCATCGCTAAGCACAGTGACGTTTTCTAGCAATGCATCGCGTCGGATTGCATTGTATATATCAGGTTCAGCTTCTTTAGATAGCTTAATGGTTTTGGCATAGCAGCCACCTTCAAAGTTGAATACGCCGTCATCATCCCAGCCATGTTCGTCATCACCAATGAGTGCGCGCTTAGGATCGGTTGATAGGGTTGTCTTACCTGTTCCTGAGAGACCAAAGAATACTGCCACATCGCCATCTTTACCCATGTTGGCAGAGCAGTGCATGGAGGCAATATCTTGCAAGGGTAAGAAGTAGTTCATCATGGCGAACATACCTTTCTTCATCTCGCCACCGTACCATGTACCACCGATAAGCTGCATACGCTCAGTTAGGTTAAATACAGTAAAGTTTTCTGAATTCAGACCGTGTTCTTGCCATTTTGTGTTAGTACATTTAGCACCGTTCATGACTACGAAGTCGGGCTCAAATGTTTTCAATTCTTCTTCGCTAGGGCGAATGAACATGTTTTTGACAAAGTGTGCTTGCCACGCGACTTCAGTAATCACGCGGATGCTCAGGCGAGTATCTGGATTGGCCCCGCAATAGCCATCAACCACAAAAACACGTTTACCTGAAAGTTGGCTGGTAACCTCGCCTTTTAGGTCATTCCAAACTTGCTGTGTGATTGGTTTGTTGTCATTTTTTACCGCGTCAGAAGTCCACCACATGTGCTCTTCTGTCGTTGCGTCTTTTACTATGTACTTATCTTTCGGTGAGCGCCCAGTAAAAATACCAGTGTCCACAGCCACGGCACCTAGTTCTGTTACCACGCCCTTTTCATAACCTTGTAGGTCGGCGCGAGTTTCTTCTTCGAACAGCATTTCGTAACTTGGGTTGCGAACAACCTCTTTTACGTTGTGAAGCCCATGTTTGGTAAGATCAATTGTTGCAGCCTGTGCATGCTCCATAACGGTCATAGGTGCTCCTTGTAGGAATATATCGTAGGGATGTTCTAATAATGTTTTAGTGGTTATCTGCTCACCATGCTAACAACGGGTGCTGGGCAAAACAGGGATGCAGTTCAAAAAGAATCCATGTTAGCCATTCGGTTTTCAGCGACTCATCACACAATAGCTGCGACAGTGTATCGCGTACGCAAAGGATTGCGCTAGAGATAAATTAATTATTAATATACAAAAATTAAGAGGTTGTTTTATTACAGTAATCTTGTTTATTTGGTGACTTAGATCGCAAAAGACCAGATTTTTTCTGGTCTTTTGATAAGGGAATTACAGTCTTTTTGTACGTGGTGAATTAATGAAGTGTGTTGTCACCTGAACTAGCTTGTTTGAACAGCTCTGAAACTTGAGTTTGATCGAAGGAGTAGCTTGTACCACAGTAATCGCAATGCAAAGAAATTGAGCCTACTTCAGCCAAGATGTCGTTCACTTCCTTGCGTTCTAGCGTCACTATGGCCGCGCCACTTTTCTCTCTCGAGCAGCCACAGTGGAAAACCACAGGTTGAGGTTCAAAGACGCGCACTTTCTCTTGGTTATACAAACGATACAAAAGCTCATTCGCCTCAAGAGAGAACAACTCATCATCTTTTACTGTGTCTGTTAGCTGTTCAAGATGCTCAAAGTCTTCTGGACTCCCTTTGCCGTCAGGCATGATTTGTATCAGCATGCCAGCAGCTTGTGGTTTACATTGGTGTTCGCCAGTTCGTATCCAAAGACGAGTTTTAAGCTGCTCTGAATTGGCAAAGTATCCCTCTAGAGTTTCTGCTAAGCTGTCGCCTTCAAGAGCAACAATACCTTGATAGCGCTCAGCGTTTTTCGGCTCAATAGTGATAACCAAATAGCCTTTGCCCATCATATCGTGAATAGTTGCATCGTCTTTTATGTCGCCTTCCCAACGCGCTACGCCACGAACTTTTTGGTCATTGTCGCCATTAATTACGGCTAGGGACACAGGACCATCACCTTGCAACTGCATGGTAATAGAACCTTCGAACTTTAGTGTGGCGGTTAACAATGTGGCAGAGACTAATAGCTCACCTAAGAGTGTTTTCAGAGGTGTGGGATATTCCTTACTGGAGATAATCCGTTGGTATTCATCACTCAATTGTACCAACTCGCCACGTACTGAAAGGTCTTCAAAGAGATAACGGTTTAAAACATTGTGTGCCATTAAGTATTTCCTCGTACGTATGGTACATATATCAGCGGCATGCAGGCTGATATTTATTGGTGTTTAAATTTAATTATATCGCGTCGCTGCTTTTTGTCTGGGCGGCGATCGGGGCTGGGGTTGTGAGCATGAAGCTTTCGCTGCGTTGCATTCTCTTCACGCTTAGCAATACTGCTTTCAGTTTCACTGTAGAGAGTTTGTGCTTCTGGTGCTCCACGCCTTTGGTCAGAAATCTTTTCTATCACCACGGTTTTTTCCTCATGGCCCTGGCGAAGTGTAATGATGGCTCCTAGCTCGACTGTTTTACTCGGTTTGCTGCGTTGACCATTGTAATGGACTTTCCCGCCATCGACCATATTGCGAGCAATGGAGCGTGTTTTATAAAAGCGAGCAGCCCAGAGCCACTTATCGAGCCTCACTGCTTCAATTTCTGTAACCATAGTGGATACTAACCTCTGACTGATATCAATCTTGTGCCAAATTATTTGACTAACAATGGTGACACAGCGCTCATTTTTCAAGGTACATGACAAAATTCTGCACCTTTGTGTGTTAATCAGTTCGATTACAGTGTTGGTGGTTGAATATTTTGGTAGAATGCTCAGTTCAAACGAAAACGTTAATGTAAAAATACTTGCTAAGTAACAAATACCTAGCATAGCTTTGTCAGCTGGTTATCGAAAGGATTGTGAGTGAATATTCGTGGTGTAATTCAACTGGACACTTTTGTGAAAAATCAGGATCGCTTAAGTGCAGTGACGACCGTCATATTGCTAGCAATGAGTGCATGGGTTGCTGGCGCTCTAATTTGGCAGCCGCTGGAATCTCAGTCAGTGACGGCTTGGAAGCCTTCTACTTTTTCGAATAATGTTGAGAAAGGAGCAGGCTTAAATATTGCTGATCTACAAAATAGCCATTTATTTGGTCGCTATCAGGCGAATGCTCCTGCAGTGAAGAAAAAAGTGGTCACTGAGGCACCTAAAAGTCGTTTGAGCGTTGTTCTCGTTGGTGTTGTAACCAGTAGTGAAGAAGGAAAAAACTTAGCGGTAGTGTCCAATAGAGGCCAACAAGCCACCTATGGTATTGGTGAAACACTTGAAGGTACAAGAGCGACAGTCGTTGAAGTACTCTATGACCGCATTATAGTGGATAACTCAGGCCGCAATGAAACAGTCATGTTGGAAGGGTTAAAATATACTAAAGATCCTCAACCTCAGCCGAAATCCAAATCAGTCAAGGCAGAGGTATCGGCTGATAAGTTAGATGAAATTCGTACGGCCATCCGTAAAGACCCCAAACAAATTTTCCAATATGTTCGCATGTCTCAAATGAAAAGGGATGGTGAAGTCATAGGGTATCGTCTGTCCCCAGGCAGAGATAAAGAATTGTTTGAATCGGTTGGTCTAAAACCTGGGGATGTCGCAACGCAGATTAACGGCCAAAGTCTGAGTAACCCTGCTGCGATGGGTGAGATTTTTAAAAACATGTCTTCGCTTACAGAGCTCAATCTGACGGTGGAAAGGGATGGCCAATCTTTTGAAATTTATATTGAATTATAATAATGATGCAAACGCATACATCATTCCGAGGAGTAGAAGGTGAACCATTGGCTTAAAAAAAGCGCTTGGCTTTTAGCAGGAAGCTTATTGACGTTTCCCGCTGCGGTAGTGGCGAATGAATACAGTGCGAGCTTTAAAGGCACAGATATTCAAGAATTTATTAATATTGTTGGCCGTAACCTAGAAAAAACTATCATTGTTGACCCTTCAGTGCGTGGCAAAATAGATGTTCGCAGTTATGACATGCTGACGGAAAAGCAATATTACAGCTTCTTTCTTAACGTTCTGGAAGTCTATGGATACGCGGTCGTTGAAATGGATAACGGTGTTATTAAAGTTATCAAGTCAAAAGATGCGAAAACTTCTGCGATTCCAGTCGTTGGTGATGGCGCTATTGGCGGTGATGCTGTTGTGACCCGTGTGGTGGCTGTACGCAATGTGTCGGTTAGGGAGTTATCTCCTTTGTTGCGTCAGCTTAACGACAATGCTGGAGCTGGTAATGTGGTTCACTATGACCCTGCCAACATAATTCTTATCACAGGTCGCGCCGCAGTAGTTAACCGATTAGCCGATATCATCAAACGAGTAGACCAAGCAGGCGATAAAGAAATTGAAGTGGTTGAGCTTGACAACGCCTCGGCTGCGGAAATGGTTCGTATCGTTGAAGCTTTGAATAAGACGACAGATAACAAAAGCACTCCAGCCTTCCTTCAGCCTAAATTGGTTGCAGACGATCGTACCAACTCTATTCTAATCTCTGGAGATCCTCAGGTTCGTCAGAGGTTACGCAAGCTTATTAAGCAGCTTGATATTGAAATGGCAACTAAGGGCAACAACCGTGTTGTCTACCTCAAGTATGCTAAAGCAGAAGATTTGGTCGATGTGTTGAAAGGGGTATCAGAAAACCTTCAGGAGGAAAAATCAACGGGCACTAAAGGGGCAAAAACTTCCAAGCGTAATGAGGTGATGATCTCAGCCCATGAAGGGACTAATGCGTTAGTCTTGACCGCGCCACCTGATATCATGAACTCTCTGCTTGATGTGGTATCTCAGATTGATATTCGCCGAGCACAAGTGTTAATCGAGGCCTTAATTGTAGAAATGTCAGAGGGTGACGGGATTAACCTAGGTGTGCAATGGGGCTCGCTGGAAACTGGCGCTGTGATTCAGTATCCAAATTCGGGAGCACAGATTGGTCAAGTGATGGTGGGGCTTGAAGAAGCCAAGGACAAAGAAAACTCAAACTTAACGTATGACCCTGACAATGATTCGGCCAATGATGCTGGTTATGTTGAACAAATTACAACAGAAAGTGGTGACTACTCCACTTTAGCCTCAGCATTGGGCGGCGTTAATGGAGCGGCACTGAGTGTTGTAATGGGTGATTGGACAGCTTTGATCAGTGCCGTCTCAAGCGATACTCAATCTAATATCCTATCTTCACCAAGTATTACTGTGGTTGATAACGAAGAAGCAAAATTTATCGTCGGCGAGGAGGTTCCGGTAATAACAGGTTCGCAGACGGGCTCAAACAACGACAACCCATTCCAAACGGTTGAGCGTAAAGACGTTGGCGTTCAACTGACGGTTACGCCGCAAATCAATGAAGGGACGTCAGTCCAATTGACTATTACCCAAGAAGTGTCCAATGTGCTGCCAGCAACGACTAACGCCGCGGTGGATGTGAGTTTTGCCAAGCGTCAGCTCAATACCACGGTTATGGTAGAAGATGGCCAGATGATAGTACTCGGCGGTCTTATCGATGAGCAAACTACAGAGAGTGAGTCTAAAGTCCCGCTTTTGGGTGACATTCCTTACTTGGGCCGATTATTTAAATCCACCAGTTCGCAAAAGACGAAAAGGAATCTGATGGTCTTTATTAAGCCGACTATCATGCGTGATGGCTTAACAGCGGATGGTATCACGCAGCGTAAATACAACTTTATTCGTGCAGAGCAGCTGTATAAAGCAGAGGAAGGTATCAAGCTGATGGATGATGTTCCAGTACCAGTATTGCCTAAGTTTGGAGATGACATTCGCCATCCTGCAGAAATACAGGCCTTCTTGGATCAGATGGAAGCCCAGTGATGGATGAAGTAATCACATTTCGCCGCTTACCTTTTAGCTTTGCTAATCGATTTAAAATGGTGTTGGAGCCGAGTGAGCAAGGGTTGGCCCTCTACTATGTCGCTCCTTTGGCTTTTGAAGCACTGCTTGAAGTTAAGCGAGTTGTTGGTGAAGGTTTTGAAATTCAAGAAGTATCGAAAGAATCTTTTGATACCAAGCTCACAGAAGCTTATCAACGCGATTCATCAGAAGCTCGTCAGTTGATGGAAGATCTCGGTGCTGATAACGATGACTTTTTCTCCTTGGCAGAGGACTTGCCACAAGATGAAGACTTATTGGAATCTGACGATGATGCGCCAATTATCAAGTTGATTAACGCCATGCTCGGCGAAGCTATCAAAGAAGGTGCTTCGGATATTCATATTGAAACCTTCGAGAAAGCCCTATCTATTCGTTTTCGCATTGATGGTGTTTTACGTGATGTGTTGTCCCCAAGTAGAAAGCTTGCTCCTTTGCTAGTTTCTAGGGTCAAGGTTATGGCCAAACTGGATATAGCAGAAAAGCGCATTCCTCAAGATGGTCGTATTTCACTACGTATTGGCGGTCGAGCGGTTGATGTTCGTGTGTCGACCATGCCATCTTCACATGGCGAACGTGTGGTAATGCGACTACTCGATAAAAATGCCACTCGCCTTGATCTGCACAGTTTAGGAATGACACCTGAGAACCACGCTAATTTTCGTACTATGATTGAGCGCCCCCATGGCATTATTTTGGTTACTGGCCCGACAGGTTCAGGTAAATCGACCACTTTGTATGCCGGGCTTCAGGAGCTTAACAGCAATGAGCGTAACATTCTGACCGTTGAAGATCCGATTGAATTTGATATTGATGGGATAGGCCAAACTCAGGTAAACCCTAAAGTTGATATGACTTTTGCTCGCGGCCTGAGAGCAATATTACGTCAAGATCCTGATGTAGTTATGGTGGGCGAAATACGTGACTTAGAAACGGCTCAAATCGCGGTTCAAGCCTCTTTGACTGGCCACTTGGTTATGTCGACCCTGCATACAAATACTGCCGTTGGTGCAATCACTCGTTTGCGAGATATGGGAATCGAGCCATTTCTAATTTCTTCTTCACTACTCGGTGTGTTGGCTCAGCGTCTGGTTCGGACTTTGTGCTCCGAATGTAAAGAGCCTTATCAAGCGGATAAAGAGACGAAAAAGCTGTTCGAACTTAATGAGCAAGATGAGCTAACTCTGTTCAAGCCCAAAGGGTGTGAACACTGCAATAACAAAGGTTATCGAGGTCGTACCGGTATTCATGAGCTTCTTGTTGTCGATGAGCAGGTACAAGAGAGTATTCATAGTGAAGCCGGTGAGCAAGCGATTGAAAAAGTGATTCGCCAATATACGCCAAGTATTCGTCAAGATGGTCTAAGCAAGGTTCGTAATGGCATTACCTCTCTTGAAGAAGTAATGAGAGTGACGAAGGAAGGTTAATGGCAGCATTTGAATACAAAGCTTTAAATAAAAAAGGAAAAAATCAAAAGGGTGTTATTGAAGGTGATAACGCTCGCCAAGTTCGTGCTCGCCTTAAAGAGCAGGGTCTAATTCCGATTGAAGTGACAGAAACGCGGCAAAAAGCCAAGAAGCAAAATGAGCAAGCGGGTTTTACCTTCAAACGTGGTATTAGCACCCCTGATTTGGCTTTGATTACCCGTCAGCTCGCTACTTTGGTGCAATCGGGTATGCCGTTGGAGGAATGTCTTAAGGCTGTGTCTGAGCAATCAGAAAAGCCACGTATCCGAACCATGCTTTTGGCGGTTCGCTCGAAAGTGACGGAGGGTTACACTCTTTCGGATAGTTTGGCCGACTTTCCCCATATCTTCGATGACTTATTCCGCTCTATGGTGTCTGCAGGAGAAAAGTCGGGTCATTTAGATGCGGTTTTAGAGCGCCTAGCTGATTATGCAGAAAATCGCCAAAAAATGCGCTCTAAGCTGCAACAAGCCATGATTTACCCTGTGGTACTGGTTGTTTTTGCGATTGGGATTGTGGCCTTTTTGTTGGCGGCTGTGGTGCCTAAGATTATTGGTCAATTTGTACAAATGGGGCAGGAATTACCTCAATCGACTCAGATTCTTTTGGCATCGAGTGATTTTATTCAGCATTGGGGAATCCAGATATTCTTTGCTATCGTAGTCTTGGTTTATGTGTCTAAGTTTGCTTTGAGCAAACCAAATTTACGTTTGAGTTGGGACCGTAAAGTTGTACATATGCCATTAATCGGCAAGATCTCGCGTGGATTAAATACGTCGCGGTTTGCGCGTACGTTATCTATTTGTACATCAAGTGCTATCCCTATTCTTGAAGGTATGAAGGTCGCAGTTGATGTAATGTCTAACCACTATGTAAAACAGCAGGTTTTGAGTGCCACAGATAATGTTCGTGAAGGTGCGAGCCTGAGAAAATCTCTCGAACAAACTAAGTTATTCCCCCCTATGATGCTGCATATGATAGCCAGTGGTGAGCAAAGTGGAGAATTAGAAAGTATGCTCACTCGCGCAGCGGATACTCAAGATGCGAACTTTGAATCCACAGTCAATATTGCGTTAGGTATTTTCACTCCAGCTCTTATCGCCTTGATGGCTGGGCTGGTTCTGTTTATTGTGATGGCAACTATGATGCCAATTTTGGAAATGAATAACTTAATGAGTGGTTAGTCATAGTCAGGCGACTTTCCCGTCTTGATACGAGTTTTTATATGGAGAATCTAATGAAAGGAAAAATGAGGAAGCAATCTGGTTTCACCCTGTTAGAGGTCATGGTTGTTATAGTTATTCTGGGTATCCTAGCCAGTTTTGTTGTTCCTAACTTACTCGGTAATAAAGAAAAAGCGGACCAACAGAAGGCCATTACCGATATTGTTGCACTAGAAAATTCACTGGATATGTACAAACTGGATAACAGTGTCTATCCAACTACCGACCAAGGTTTGGAAGCATTGGTTAAAAAGCCTTCCAGTCCTGAGCCGCGTAACTACCGTGAGGGGGGCTATGTGAAGCGTTTGCCAACAGACCCATGGGGAAATGACTATCAATACTTAAGCCCGGGTGATCATGGCAATGTTGATATCTTCACATTGGGAGCGGATGGCCAAGAAGGTGGTGAAGGTATTAATGCCGATATCGGCAACTGGAACATTCAAGACTTTCAATAAGGCAGTGGCGGCATAAGCCGCCCTCTTTTTCTTATGCATCAAAGATATTCAAATCGCTTTCGAGCTGGATTTACATTGCTCGAGATTTTGCTTGTCCTAGTATTGGTTTCGCTGGCATCTGTTGCGGTAATTTCAACGTTGCCAACCAGTGCTAAGGACGAGTCAAAGATACAAGCAAAATCACTCTATCAACGTCTCTTATTGCTCAATGAAGAGGCGATGCTGAGTGGCCGTGATTATGGTTTAAGAGCGGATGAAAAAAAATCTTCTTACTATCTGATGACACTAGAAACTGAAGGTTGGAAAAAGCTTAACATCGATCAAATCCCTTATGAAACAAAGCTTGAAGACTCTGTGGTCATGGCTTTATCTTTAGGCGGAAGTGCATGGGATGATGATAGGTTGTTTAAGCCTGGTGGCTTGTTTGATGATGATTTGCATGAGGACCTGTTCGAGAAGAAAAAACTTCCTCCACCGCAAATTTTCATTGTTTCTAGTGGAGAGGTAACGCCATTCACTGTCTCTATCTATCCACAGCGAGGTGATGAAGAGCAGGATGCGTGGAAAGTGACTGCTAAAGAGAATGGTCAGATAGTGCTTTTAGCTCCAGGAGAAAGTCTTGATGAAAGCTAAGCGCGGAATGACACTATTAGAGGTATTAATCGCTTTGGCTATTTTTGCCACCGCTGCTATCGCGACAATTCGTTCCGTAAGCCAGCACATTAATACTCTCAGTTACCTTGAAGAAAAAACTTTCGCTTCCTTGGTGGCGGATAACCAAATGGCGCAAGTCTTGTTGTCACAGAGCAAGCCGAGTAAAAAGAAAGGCAAAGAGGAATTAGCTGGTCGAGAGTGGTTTTGGTCGATAGAGCCAGTAGCAACGCAAGGTGATATTTTGCAAGCCTTCGATGTGAAGGTGGCGACGACTGAAAAAGGCTCTCCTGTAGTAACGGTAAGAAGCTATGTGCAGAAATAAAACGCCTCTTAAACCGTCGGGTTTTACACTTATTGAAGTTTTGGTAGCCATTGCTATCTTTGCCAGTTTAAGTATTGGTGCCTATCAAGTGCTGAACCAGGTACAACGCAGTAATGCTTTGTCACTAGAACGCAGTGAAAGATTAAAAATGCTGCAGCGAACTCTTGTTTATATGGATGGCGACTTTCGCCAGATGGCGACACGCAAAACCCGAACCAATGGTGAAGAGACCAATGGCATGTTGCTGCAATGGAAGGAATACCTTTTGGACTCTGATGCAAAAGGTATCATGTTTACTCGTTTAGGTTGGCATAATCCACAGCAGCAATTCCCTCGAGGCGAGATAAGCAAAGTCGGTTATCGGATAAAAGATGATGTGCTCGAGAGAGTGTGGTGGCGCTATGCTGATACTCCTGCTGGTCAAGAAGGTATTTCTTTACCACTGATCGATAAAGTTGAGTCTTTCGAAGTTAAGTTTATGGAAGGCTCTGATTGGAAAAAAGAGTGGACCAAGAAAGAGGCCTTGCCAAAGGCGGTCTCTGTCGAACTGCAACTGAAGGATTATGGCAAGATTGAGCGCATTTATTTGGTTGCAGGTAGTGAAGCAAGTAATTCAGAGGAGAAGACGCCATGATGAGGCGCTCTCAGCAGGGTGTTGCCCTTATCGTCATTTTGCTTGTTTTGGCTGTTATGGTGAGTATCGCTGCGAGCATGGCTGATAGGCTATTTACCCAATTTAAGCGCGCACAAAATCAGCTCAACTATCAGCAAGCTTATTGGTACAGTTTGAGTGTTGAAGCTCTAGCAAAATATGGTATTGAGCAAAGTTACCAAGATAACCCAGATAGTATTAACTTATCTCAACCTTGGGCTAATGAATTTGATAGTTTGCCGCTTGAGTATGGTACGGTTAGTGGTAAATTAATCGATGCACAGGCATGCTTTAATATCAATGCATTGGCGGGGCTAGAAACAAACGCTGGGTCGTCTCAAGTGCCATTTTTGGTGGCTAGATTTCAAAACCTACTTGAAGAGTTAGAAATAGAAAACTATCAGGCGGAAACAATATCTCAATCTTTATGGGAATATACCGATAGTAACGATTCGGTGAATTCACCTTCAGGCGCTGAAGATAGCTATTATGAGGGTTTGTCTCCAGCCTATCTAAGCGCTAATACTTTGCTCGCTGATAACAGTGAGCTTCGAGCGGTCAAAGAAGTCAGTGGCGATACCATGGAAAAAATTAATTCTATGATTTGCGCACTGCCCACCAGTGATTTACGCCTCAATGTAAATACCATATCGGTAGATCATGCCGCTTTGCTGGTTGCAATGTTTTATCCTAACTTGAGCGCATCACAAGCGAAAGAAGTTCTGGATGATCGAGGTCCAGATGGTTGGGCCTCGATAGATGACTTTATGAATCAAGCTGTATTGATTAGCTTGGGCGATGAAGTCAAAAAAGAAGTAAAAAAGTACTTGAGTGTCGATAGCAAGTATTTTGAGATGGATGCTGAGGTGTTGGTGGATAATTCTAGGGTGCGACTTCGCAGCCTGTTATTTAGTGATGATAAAAAAACTGCAACGGTAGTACGCCGTCGCTTTGGAGGGATTGGTGAACGAGTTTCTAATCGTTCGGCTGAGCAAAAATAAAACAGCGGTCATTCAGTGGCTGGTTTGGTCTGAAATCCAAAAGGAAGTGATAGCGAGCGGAGAGCTGCAGGATCATCAGGATTTATCAGACCTAACTCACTATGCGCAAGGGCGCCAGCTTATTTTATTGGTGTCTACTGCCAACCTAGTGTTAACTCAAGTTGATATTCCAGCTGGGGCAAATCGTCAGCTTGAGTCGATGCTGCCATTTCTGCTTGAAGATGACATTGCTCAGGATGTTGATGAGCTACATTTTACTGTGCTTGCGAAGCAAGATGGTAAAGCAAATGTGTGTGGCATGGATCATAGTTGGTTGGAAGCCATTATTGCTGATTTTCGTGAGTTAGGTTTCGTGGTGCGTAAAGTCATACCTGATGCACTTGCTTTACCAGTCTCTGAGGAAATGGGCTTAACAGCAGTAGAAGTTGATGGGCAGTGGCTGGTAAAAAAAGGGCCTTATCAAGCCATGAGTATAGAGGCCTCTTGGCTTCGTCTTCTAGTGCAATCTGAATGGGTTAAACAAGGTGATGACTATTTGTCGCTACAAGCATTCTCACCATTACCAGATTTAGATTTGGGTCAAGATCAAGACTGGAAAAATGCCTCGCCTAAATTAGTCATGCAGCTGCTGGCAGAAGGTGCGGTACAGAGCAAGTTGAACCTTCTATCCGGAGAGTTTAAACCTAAATCTTCGTTTGGTCGTCACCTTAAGGTATGGAGAAAAGCGGGTATAGCGGCTGGTGTGCTACTTGTTATGGTCGGTGTGAACAATTGGCTGCAGATCCGAAATGCAGAAGCTCAAGCCAATGCATACCGTAGTGAAAGTGAGCGTATATTCCGCCAAATAACCAACAAGAATAAGATCCCAACGGTCACCTATTTGAAACGAGAATTACAGCGTGAGGAAAAAGTCTTGTCTGGTAGTGGTGGTGAATCAGTGCTTGATTGGATGATAAAAATGCCTCAAGTGATGAAGCAAGTACCGGGACTCAAATTGACCAGCTTTAAATACGACGGCTCCAGAGGTGAGGTGCGATTGCAGGCACAGAGTAATGACTTTCAAACCTTTGAGAAAGCTCGAGAGCTGATGTCAGATAAATTCATGGTTGAGCAAGGGCAATTGAGTAAGTCTGGTGCTTTAGTCAACGGTACCTTCGTGCTTAGACGTCTGTAAGAGGTGGAGATGAAGCAGTTATTAACATCAATACAGCTTTGGTGGATGAAGACCAGCCAACGTGAGCAACGTATGTTGATGGTTTGCGGTGGATTTTTGTTTTTGGGTATCCTCTATTGGGGTATCGTACAGCCTATAATTGAAAGGGCTGATGCCGCGACGCAGCGCATTCAAAACGAAAAACAGCTTTTGAGTTGGGTTAGAGATAAAGCAGATAGTATCAGTCAACTTCGCGCCAATGGTGGAGCGTCCTCATCCAATTTGCCTTTAAATCAATCTATCTCTTCTACAGCCTCTCGTTTTGGTGCGGAACTTGTGAGAGTCCAGCCTCGAGGAGAGGAACTGCAAGTGTGGGTGCAGCCGATGCCGTTCAATCGTTTGATTGACTGGATGACTTTCCTGAAAGAAAGTCATGGTGTGTCTGCAACTTTTATGGATATTGATAAAGGTGAGCAAGAAGGAACTGTTGAAATTAAGCGCCTCCAGTTTGTAAAAGGATAGTGTGCGGTGAAAAAAATTATTCTGCTGAGTTTTGCTCTGTTTATAGTGTTTTTAATAAGTGCTATCGCACATCTGCCCGCTCAGATAGCACTGAATTATCTGCCTTTGCCCCAACAGCTTATGGTAAGCGGGGTCATAGGCTCTTTTTGGAATGGTCGAGCTGATTCTATTAAGTGGCAAGATAGTAACTATGGTTCTCTGAACTGGACGTTATCACCACTTAAGCTCCTGCTTGGTAAAGCAGAGGCGCAAGTACGCTTTGGTCAGGGTAGCGATATGCAGATTTCTGGGCGAGGAACTGTCGGCCTGAGTATGTCTGGTCCTTATGCTCATAAGTTAGTTGCTTCTCTTCCAGTTGATAAAGCCCTTGAGCTAGCTCCGCCGCTTCCCATTCCTATTGAGCTCAACGGTAAAGTGGAATTGAGTATTCAATCTATGGTTTATGCTGCGCCATATTGTCAATCGGCTATAGGCTCATTGGTGTGGAATACAGACAAAGTTGTTACTCCTCTTGACGAACTAAAACTAGGTCCAGTGATTGCCAACTTTACTTGTAATAATAGTGATATCAAGGTGAAAGCGGAGCAAAGCAGTCAAGATGTTGTAAGTTCAGGCGATCTTGAACTTAGCTCAAATCGCACTTATCAAGCATCGGCATGGTTTAAACCAGGGGAAAATTTCCCTCAAGCTCTTGCGGAGCAATTGAAGTGGCTACCCTCGCCAGACGGGCAAGGCCGCTATCAGCTTAGTTACCAGGGTAAGCTTAACTAAAGGCAGCAACTTGAGTTAGATATTTGCTATAAATAGGCGCTTGTATTTGTGGCAAATATCGAGATCGGGCTAGCTAGCCCTGATAGTTGGAAAACTAATTTGCGCTCTAAGTCCGCCATTGCTGCGATTATTAATAGTGACGCTTCCTTGGTGCTGATTAGCGATGCGTTTGACTATCGCGAGACCTAGCCCAGTTCCCTCGCTTCCACGGGCTGTATCACCGCGAGTAAAGGGTTCAAACAGTTTTCCTATCTGACTTTCCTCGATCCCTGTGCCATTGTCTTCCACACAAACCCATACAAGTGCATTATCTGCTGTGATACCCGTGCTGACTTTAACCCAGCCATTGCCATAACGCATGGCGTTGATCACCAGATTAGTAATGGCGCGCTTGATAGCTATCGGGCTTCCATAGGCAAACTTGAGTGGCCTGTGATACTCAGTTTCGATTTTTACTTCATATCCACCTTCAGCAGAACTCACTTCATTGGCGATGTCGTTTAGATTAATAGCAACAAACGTTTCTCTATCGACGGGTTTTAGATAATCCATAAACTGATTGATGATCTGATTGCATTCCTCAGTATCACTAATGATGCCCTCAGCAAGATAACTATCCTGTGGTGACATCATTTCGGTTGCGAGACGTATGCGTGTCAGTGGGGTTCTCAAATCGTGACTGATGCCAGCCATGAGTAAGGTTCGGTCTTCTTCAAGTGCTTGAATGCCTTTGGCCATTTGATTAAAAGCGCGGGTAACGGCGCGAATTTCTGATGCACCCTTCACCGGTAAAGGAGGAGGGATATTGCCTTTACCCACTCCTTTGGCGGCTTTTTCTAGTACTATAAGAGGCCGGTTTTGTAAGCGGATAAAAAGCCAGCCACCAGCGACGATTAGTAAAGCCACTAACAAGCTATTGCGAAATAATGGCGCAAAGTCTTCTTCATGTAATTCGGACAATGGAATACGGAGAATAGAGCCGGGTAGGGAGTCAATTTTCATCCACAGTATATAGCTATCCTCTCCGAGCGTCATGCGCACATCGGTTCCAGCGCCGAGCTCTTTGCTCATGTCTTCACTCATGAGATCTATGGTCATTCCTTGATAATACTCGGCCGCAATTGGGCTATCTTCACTATGAATAGTGACCCCAAGCTGCTCAAGTACTCTTCTTCGTAAAGGTGCGTCCATTTGGAGCTGATGCTCAGCATTTGCAGAGTCATCAAGCATAAGGCTTATTTCATGACCGAGAATCTTATTGAATTGTTGTAAGCTGGGCATCAAGGCGTAATTGAATACAGCGTAATAGGAATAAATTTGGCTTGCGATAAGTAAGGTAAAAAAGATAAAGATTGATTGGGTAAATGAGCTAGTAATACGCATGCCAGTAACCTTAGTCACAATGAATAAAAGAAATGCGAGACATAAGCTCGCATTCTTAGCGGATTAGCTATTATGCCTCTTTGCCATCTGGAACAAAAACATAACCTAGTCCCCAGACAGTTTGTATGTAGCGTGGCTTACTTGGGTCGAGCTCAAGCATTCGGCGCAGACGCGAAATCTGTACGTCAATCGAGCGCTCCATCGCTGAATACTCTCTGCCTCTGGCCATGTTCATCAGCTTATCTCGAGACATGGGCTCTCTGGCGTTGGTGACCAGTGCCTTTAAAACGGCGAACTCCCCTGATGTCAGAGGCATAGATTCTTCGCCTTTAAACATCTCTCGAGTGCCGAGGTTTAGGCTAAACTCGCCAAACTCGACAACAGATTCTTCAGCACTAGGGGCGCCCGGAAGTTCAACCGTTTGACGACGTAATACGGCCTTGATTCGAGCAAGCAGTTCGCGGGGATTAAAGGGTTTAGGTAGATAGTCATCTGCTCCCACCTCTAAACCGACAATGCGATCGATTTCATCGCCTTTGGCAGTTAGCATTAAAATCGGAAGAGTGCTGTTTGCATTGCGTAGTCGTCGGCAGATAGATAAACCGTCCTCTCCTGGTAGCATGAGATCCAGCACCATTAAATGGAAGTTTTCACGGGTCAATAGGCGGTCCATTTGTTCGCTGTTGGCAACACTGCGCACTTGAAACCCTTGTTCAGACAAGTAACGCTCTAACAGTGCACGCAAACGCGCATCGTCATCAACAACCAAAACTTTGTGCTTTTCTTGCATAGAATGCTTCCACCTATTTGTATATCCAGTGCTCAGAGTGAGGGGCTAGGACTTTTGCCTTGCGAATAAAATGTAACACCCTTTAGTAAAAATTAGTCAAAAGAATTGTTAATGATTATTACCTTTTTGATCCTTTTTAGCTAATGTATATGCCAAGATCAACCGAGTAGTATTGAAGCAATGAAAACAAACTTGATCACCCGTGAAGGTTTTCAGCGATTAAAAGATGAACTTGATTTTTTGTGGAAAGAAGAACGTCCAGAAGTGACCAAAAAAGTCACTTGGGCTGCTGGTTTGGGCGATCGCTCAGAAAATGCGGATTACCAATATAACAAAAAACGCTTACGAGAAATTGATCGACGGGTTCGCTACCTTAGGAAGCGTATAGAGCAGGTTAAAGTGGTCGACTATTCGCCTCAGCAAGAGGGAAAGGTTTTTTTTGGAGCATGGGTAGAAGTAGAAAATCAAATGGGCGAAGTGAAAAAATTTCGTATTGTTGGTCCAGATGAAATTTACGGCGATGCAAAGGACTATATTTCGATTGATTCACCTATGGCGAGAGCGCTAATCAAAAAAGAAATCGATGATGAAGTGATGGTAAGAACCCCTGAAGGGGAGAAAGAGTGGTTTGTAAACAAGATTGATTATAAGGCTGATGTTGAGCCTAGTTAGAATGCCGCCGCGCATTTGCGCGGCGGTAGAAGATTGATTATTTCTCGTAGTCAG
Source organism: Vibrio sp. Of14-4 (assembly GCF_022347625.1). Taxonomy (NCBI): domain Bacteria; kingdom Pseudomonadati; phylum Pseudomonadota; class Gammaproteobacteria; order Vibrionales; family Vibrionaceae; genus Vibrio; species Vibrio sp. Of14-4. Next base: position 39,181 of record NZ_JAKRGI010000007.1, read on the forward strand.
GCTTGTCTGTCACTATATAGTTGGTTTCACTAGAGACCATAACACCATGTTTTAGGAAGTTTTTGCCTAAAATCATGCTGTAATGAAAGCGGCTGCGATCTTGAAGGTTTACTCTCACTTTCTTTTCCAAGTCACCGAGTTTTACTTGCATTTCAACCACAGGGCGAACATTGGCTTTTTCCCCCTTTTTGGCCTTAATTCGCATCGTATCTACGACGGGCTTGGTAAAAGTTTTGCTCATGCCCGCGTCGTTTTTATAGGTAAAGCTAACCATGTCTTGGCCATCTTTTTTAAATTGCTTGATATTTAAAGCGTTTATCGAGCTGACATCCGCACCAGTATCAAGTTTGACCGGAAAAGACATACCTTCGACTTGCGCAACTTCAATATGGCCAGCTTTAAAAATGGGGGCGTTTTCTAGTAGATGATCTGACCGTGTGTTTAAGAGTACGCCACCTTTGGCAATGTTATGACCCAATACAAAAAAGGGCTGTTGATCTTTATCTAGGATATCCAGAGCAACATTCATTGGTCTTTCTTTGCTGCCAAGCTGGACATTTCCTTCTATTACAGGGCGTACGGAGTCACCGACTTTAAGCTTTTTAATCACAGGTTTTGTAATTTTTTCCGCTTTCCCTGTCTCTGTTGGTAGATAGAAAGTCACTACTTCTTTTTTATCCTTTTCAGTGAGCTCGAAGCTCTCTACGCGAAGCAAAGGGGTTTTGACCACAAAGCTTGGGTAAGCAGGCAGACGAATATTATCCAGCTTGATGGATTCTTGCGTCGAAATCACTAGAGGGTCAGATTTTAGAGCGTCGCTGAATGGCTTGTTGTGTTGGAGTAAGTTTTCTTTGTCGGTGTCGATAACAAAGTGTTGGCTTGCTAAATCCTTACCAATTCTAATTTGCGAGCTGAACTTACTCCGGTCGCGCAAATAGACCAACCAATTTTGGTTATGCGTCTTATCTATTGTAACGGGTAGGTAAACCAAAGGACGTTCACCACTGCTGGTTTTTAGCATCCGAACTAAAGGCAAGCTCATAGTTTGGCGCTGTTTGTTCTTTCCCTCCAGAACAAACGAGACTTGCTTATTCTTTTTGTCTACTTGGATGTCTAGTGCATGGGCACTGGTATAGCGAGTTGTGGTTGAAATGCTGGTTTTATAGGGAATATCAGAGACGGTAACTAAGTCTTTTTTACCAATCATCTTCGCATTGGGCTGCTCTTGAAGATAGTTATATCCGGCTAGCACCCAAGCATTGTTGTTAAGGTAGGTTTTGCCAATTAGGATTGGAGCTGAAAAGTGAGAGCGGTCGGTTAAATTAACCAAAGTCTCTACTTTCTTGCTCGCAATTGTCAGAGGCATCATTATCGCGGGGCGCAAAATGGGCGCTTGGCTGGTGCGGCTGCGGATGACACTCAACTTCTCCAGCTCTTTGTCGACGGGTATTTTCTTACCTGTTATGGGGTTTGGTATCTCAAAAGTGACGTGGACTTGATAGGCATCAAAGCTGTCATTATCCCAGCTTGCTGCGGCAAATTTCTCAGCATCCCAAGTTCCATCGGTACCAATTAAATCACCGAAAACTGCCCACATAAGTTGGTCATCTTGGTACTTTTTAAACTTAGGGTTGTTGCTGTATAGGTGAACATTTTCGGCATGAATAGAGGTGCTATCAGCACCAGTATCAATTTTGCCAGCAAAAGGTATTTGAGCAAGCTCAGAAATACCACTGAAGTAGACGTTTTCGACTCGGCCTAGTACAGGTTTGCTATCGAGCTGGTAAATAGGATTTTGTGTGGTGGCTGCAAGGGCTTGCTGCCAAGTCAATGGGTTGGCAAGTAAAGCCACCATTAGCACTAAGGCCGAAGACAGTTTCTTCATCATAGTTTCCCGTAGATATTTAAGCGCAAAGGTATGTTCTAATACCCAGAGGTGATCTGCTTTCAGTTGTTCCAGTTTTGACATAAATCTGATGGATGTCTATCAGGAGTTGGTAAATTTTACTCAACATAGTTAAAAACATTGCAAATTCTGTATAGAACCCCAATGTTCTACGGATAAATCCCATCACTAAGAATGAAGAGAATCACCGGATGAGCCAAGCTATCTGTCAAATGATTGCTCAAGAACTTAATGTTCGTCCTGAGCAAGTCACTGCTGCTGTCGACCTAATTGATGACGGCAATACCGTTCCTTTTATTGCCCGATACCGAAAGGAGGCGACAGGTGGCCTGGATGATACCCAATTACGTAATCTCGATAGCCGACTCGTTTACTTAAGGGAACTAGAGGATCGCCGTCAGACCATTCTAAAGTCGATTGAGGAGCAAGGTAAACTCACCGACCAATTGGCAAAAGATATTCACCAAGCGGAGAGTAAAACCCGTTTGGAAGACTTGTATTTGCCTTTTAAACCTAAACGTCGAACCAAGGGGCAAATTGCCATTGAGGCGGGTCTTGAGCCATTGGCAGAAAAGTTGTGGAATCACCCTGAACATGATCCTGAGCAACAGGCCTCTGATCATGTTGATTTGGATAAAGGTATAGCAGATACCAAAGCGGCGCTTGATGGTGCACGTGCCATTATCATGGAGCAAATCGCAGAAGACGCCGATCTGCTGGAAAAAATACGTTCATATCTAAACCGTCACGCTGAACTGGAAGCCAGAGTTGTTGAAGGAAAAGAGCACGAAGGAGAGAAATTTAAAGACTATTTCTCACACTCTGAGCCTTTCAATAAAGTGCCTTCTCATCGCGCGCTTGCCATGCTGCGTGGTCGCAATGAAGGCTTTCTTACACTGACCATGAATTCGGATCCTTCGCAAGAGCAAGGTGCTCGTCAGTCTTATTGTGAAACCATTATCGCCGATCATTATGGTATTACTCTAAGCGAGGCCCCAAGTGATGGCTGGCGTAAGCAAGTGATCAGCTGGGCGTGGCGCGTGAAAGTGTCAATGCACATGGAAACTGAGCTCATGGGTGCGATGAAAGAACGAGCAGAGGTTGAAGCAATAGAAGTTTTTGCTACTAACCTCAAAGACCTTTTAATGGCAGCGCCTGCTGGTCCTCGAGCGACCTTAGGGTTGGATCCAGGCTTGAGAACCGGCTCAAAAATCGCTGTGGTAGATTCAACAGGTAAAGTGCTAACGACCGATACCATTTATCCTCATCCTCCGCAAAATCAATATGATAAATCAGCGCAAACAGTGGCTAAGTTAGTTGAAAAATATCAGGTAGATTTAATCGCGATTGGTAATGGCACGGCGTCGCGTGAAACAGACAGTTTTGTGGCAGACTTAGTCAAAACTCACAATCTTAAAGTACAAAAAATAATGGTGAGTGAAGCTGGCGCTTCGGTTTATTCTGCTTCTGAACTTGCTGCAAAGGAATTTCCCAACCTAGATGTGTCACTGCGAGGAGCGGTTTCGATTGCTCGCCGCCTGCAAGACCCCTTAGCAGAGTTAGTGAAAATCGACCCTAAATCTATTGGTGTGGGCCAATACCAGCATGATGTCAGTCAATCTATGCTGGCGAAACGCTTGGACGCAGTGGTTGAAGATTGTGTGAATGCTGTTGGCGTTGACGTCAACACGGCTTCATCCGCTCTATTGAGCCGAGTGGCAGGTCTGTCTAGTACGATTGCACAAAATATTGTCGACTATCGCGATCAACATGGTCGATTCGAGGCGCGCACCGTGCTTAAAAAAGTCGCTCGCCTTGGGCCTAAAGCCTTTGAGCAGTGCGCGGGCTTTTTGCGCATCATGGGAGGCAAAAATCCATTGGATGCCTCATCGGTTCATCCAGAAGCGTATCCTGTAGTAAAAGCCATTGCAGAAAAAAACGCTAAGAAAGTGGATGCGCTGATTGGCGACACTCAGTTTTTACGGGGGTTGCATGCGATTGACTACACTGATGAGCACTTTGGCCTGCCTACGGTAACTGACATTATCAAAGAGCTTGATAAACCCGGCCGAGACCCTCGTCCAGAGTTCAAGACGGCAACTTTTGCCGATGGCGTTAATGCGGTGTCCGATCTTGAACCAGGAATGGTACTGGAAGGCGTTGTGTCTAATGTGGCTAACTTTGGCGCTTTCGTTGATATTGGGGTGCATCAGGACGGTCTAGTGCATATTTCGGCATTAACCGATCGCTTTGTTTCTGATCCAAGAGAGGTGGTCAAAGCGGGCGATATCGTTAAAGTCAAAGTGATGGAAGTCGATGTTCAGCGCAAGCGTATTGGTCTATCCATGCGCCTTACCGATGAGCCTGGGCAAGATAACCGCTCACAACGTGCGGCACCAGCAAATAAAAAACAGGGCCGTACTTCGGCCCACAGTGATGAATCGTCAAATAATGCAATGGGCGGCGCTTTTGCTGCCGCTTTTGCCAAAGCGAAAAAATAACGTTTCGGCCGATACAAACCCCCGTACACGGGGGTTTTTTATTAGTATCAAGCGTTTTATTACAACACCGCTATGACATCCGAAGGAGTGTTTGGTGCAACCGCATCGCCATAATGAAATTTGATGATGGTTCTGCGTTTGGCCATTCTCCCTTCAGTGATCGCTGCATCAATAATGTACCTTGGTAACCGAAAGCGCATTGCGTAGCCTTTGCCTTGATCCTTACTGTAGCTATCTAGAGCAATTAGCTTGAAAATCCTATCGAGAGTATCGTTAGGGTTCTCATGATAAGTCGGCTTCACATCATCTTCTTCACTGGCTTCATAGCTGGGATGCTCGGCAGGATCCCAAGAAGATTGTTTTCGCCTTTTATCGTCCGCTTTGACTTGGCGCTCAGCGTTACTTTTGGTTAATGCCACCGTAGGGTTGACAGGCTCTCGAACCTTGTTGTCTCGTGCAACCTGTTCGGTTTGCACATTAACCGATGGAGCGATCAGCGGTACGCTTACGTTCGTAGGTGATACGAGCATTGCTTAACCTCCTCACGCTCAGTCAACAACGCATAATAAAACAGCGTTTTCTTGACTTAGTTACTTATCGGCTTACTTGATTAAAATTTTAGCTTATTGATTAAATTATTTTTATTTTACCTTGGCGAAGTGAATGACCTTTTGGCAAAACTGCTCATTTTCAGTGATAAAGGGGGCATGTGAGGAAGCGCTAAATACATGACTATCACTTATAGGCATGAGTGCATCGACCTCTATTGCCACTTGCTTGGGAACTAAGCCATCTAAGCGACCATACAAACGAAGGGTTGGAATATCTAACTGTTTGAGAAGGTGCCTGTGATCGATGCTTGAAAGCAGCTCTAGGCCAGCAATGAGTGACTCAGTATTGGGTAATGGCCGAGATAATACCGCTTGTTTAAGGCTTTTGATATCTTGACGCGCAGAAGGACTGCCCATTGCCTGCAAGGCCATAAACCTCTCGATTGTGAGTTTGAAATCATCGACTAATTGCTCAGTGAAATTGTTGAGCACTTTGGGCTGTATTCCTTTCCATTGTTTGTGCGCAGAAAACTTTGGTGAGCTGGCAACCGTGATTAATTTAGCGATATGCTCGGGGTGTTTTAAGGCGATGTGTGTAGCAACTAAGCCACCTAGTGACCAGCCGAGCCAGGTCGCGTTCTTCGGCGCCTCGGTCAGGATTTGCTGACTCAAGTCTTCTAAGGTGTTAAACGTGAGATGATTGCTGTGGCCAAAGCCGGGCAGGTCAATAACATGAACTCGAAAATGTTCACTTAATTGCTCGGCAGTTTGATGCCAAACCGCCCCATTCATCCCCCAGCCGTGGATAAGAATCAAGTCACTGCCTTGACCGCTACGTTGCCAGTATGGCGCTGCGTGTTTGCTCTCAGTTTGTACCACGTTTTTCATCCTTAAGGTTTCATTCAAACGGTTAAATTATCCTGACTACTGGTTTGGCAGGCAAAGAGCACATGTTAACCGATTGGATTGGCAAATACACAGCTTACCTGTTACCCAAGCATTGCGACTTATGTGGCTTACTTATTGAGAGACCGTATTCACATCCCATTGTCTGTCGTATCTGTCTGGATAATATGACTCGTCAGTCTCGCTGTTTACGTTGTGGGCTTATCGTACCAGTCGAAGCAGAGCAATGTGGGCGCTGCCTTGTCTCACCGCCTCCTTGGTCGCGCTTGTATTGTGTCGGTGATTATCAACAGCCTCTATCAAGTTATATTCATCGATTAAAGTATTCTGGGCAGTTTTGGCATGCGAGAACACTGGCTTTACTCCTTACTCCTCACCTTAGGGAAAAACCGGACTTGATTACTTTTGTGCCACTGCACTGGCAGCGATTTTTATATCGAGGCTATAACCAAAGCCAGCATTTGGCTTGGGAAATTAGTCAATCTATGCAGGTCAACTGCGGTGGCATTTTTCGTAAAGTCAGGGCAACACTGCGCCAACAAGGTATGACTAAACAGCAAAGAAAACGCAATGTCAGGCAGACTTTTAAGCTGCGCCAGCCCATTCATGCTGAACATGTCGCCATTGTTGATGATGTTTTAACTACGGGAAGTACAGTTGAACCTTTGTGCGAACTTCTTACTCAGCATGGAGTGAAAAGGATTGATATATATTGCATTTGTCGTACCTCTGAACCTAGGGATAAGCTAAGTGGTGCGAATTTGATCTAAAGGGCTAGATCTTGCAGAAATCAGGAGTAAAATGAGAGGTAAATAGCCTACAAAATTACTCAGGTATTCGTCGTGTCAAATTCTATTACTATTACTGAAAATGCCCAGCAGCACTTTGCTAACCTATTAAGTCAGCAACCTGAAGGCACAAACATTCGCGTGTTTGTGGTAAACCCTGGTACTCAGAATGCCGAGTGCGGCGTTTCTTATTGCCCAGTGGAAGCCATTGAATCTTCGGACACAGAAATTAAATATCAAAGCTTCTCTGCGTATATTGATGAACTAAGCTTGCCTTTTCTTGAAGACGCTGAGATTGACTATGTGACCGATAAAATGGGCTCTCAACTGACCCTAAAAGCTCCCAATGCTAAAATGCGTAAGGTAGCGGATGATGCGCCATTGCTTGAACGTGTTGAGTATGCGATTCAAACCCAAGTTAACCCTCAGTTAGCAGGGCATGGCGGACACGTCAATTTGGTTGAAATTACCGACGATGGTGTTGCTATTGTTGCCTTTGGTGGTGGTTGTAATGGCTGCTCTATGGTTGATGTAACGCTTAAAGAAGGCATTGAGAAAGAGCTGTTGCAGCAATTTGAAGGCGAATTGACAGCGGTTCGTGATGCGACAGAACATGATCGTGGGGAGCACTCATACTACTAAATAAAACTGGCTTAGTAAGAAAAATCAATGGCCGTGATTTGAAAGGTTGGCGATAAAGTCAGCCTTTTTTGTTTTCAAAACTATTTGTTTTCTCATATATTAGTGGCTTAACCAGACTAAGGAGTAGTGAGTGGCCAAGCAAAACCTTCCCATAATCCTAGGTAAACAGACGGTAGCAAAGTCTAGGCTATTTACTGTTGAGGCGCTTGATTTACGTTTTAGTAATGGTGTCGAACGAACCTATGAGCGAATGAAGCCTAGTGGTCGAACGGCGGTTATGATGGTGCCGGTGACAAAAGAAGGGGACTTGTTGCTAGTTAGGGAATATGCAGCAGGCACTGAATCTTATGAACTGGGTTTTCCAAAAGGTCTAGTGGATCTTGGAGAGCTGCCCATTGATGCTGCAAACCGAGAGCTCAAAGAGGAGATTGGTTTAGGAGCTAATAAACTTACGCCGCTCAAAGATGTTGTCCTCGCCCCTTCTTATTTTTCGAGTAAAATGACCTTGTTTATTGCAGAAGATCTATACTCAGAACAATTGGAAGGTGATGAACCAGAGCCCCTGGAAGTGATTCGTTGGCCACTTTCTCAAGCAGAAGAGCTTCTTACTCACCTCGACTTTAGTGAAGCGCGCAGTATAACAGCGTTATTACTTGCTCTACGTACCCTAAAACCATAACCAATGTAGAGCCTTGAAGGATTGATTATGCCAATGACCGAAGACTTTTCTCAGCATTTGCCTGCCGTGATTGATATTGCTCGGGCGGCGGGCCAGTTAACGCTTGATATCTATCAGAAAAAAGACTACCAAGCCTACACAAAAAGTGATCAGACCCCGGTAACGAGCGCTGATATTGCCGCTCATAAATTAATATTGGAAAAGCTAACCGAGCTTACTCCAGAGACACCTGTGCTCTCTGAAGAGGATGCGGATGTTAGTTTAGAGAAAAGGTTGAATTGGCATCGCTACTGGTTAGTCGACCCCTTAGACGGAACTCAGGAGTTTATTGCTCGCAGTGGTGACTTTGCCACCATAATCGCGCTAGTGGAAGATCATAGGCCGGTGATGGGAGTGGTTTATAGCCCAGTTTCAGGCGTTACTTATTATGCCTACAAGAATAAAGGTGCGTGGAAGATCCCGGATATGGATGAGAGCCTGCGTATCAACACGCTACATCATGAAGGGCAAGCCGATTCGATTGCGATGGCAATAAGTCGCAGGCAAGACATTAGCCGTATTACCAGCCGAATGAATAGTCGATGGAATTACGATCTTGTTCCACTTGGATCTGCGGCTTTGAAAGCTTGTCTGGTTGCAGAAGGGGCAGTTGATTGTTATTTGCGCCTTGGGCCTACTGGTGAATGGGATACAGCGGCGACTCAGTGCATTGTTGAAGAAGCGGGAGGGCGCATATTAAGTACCCAACTTGAACCGCTTTCCTATAATGAGCGAGAAACATTAGAAAACCCGAATTTTATTGTGCTTGGCGATCAGAGCCTGCCTTGGGATGAAATCCTACAAGTAAAGGACTGATCTACATTGCCTTAAGCACCATGGATTAGGCCTTGGAGTAGATATCTCTCTCGCCAAGCCATCGTTCAATAATTGCACTTGCCTTTTCTGGGTAGTTATCATGAATATGACGCGCGACACGCTGAACTTCGGGAATTAAGTGCTGATCTCTCACTAAATCTGCGATTTTAAAATCGGCAATGCCAGTTTGTTTGGTGCCGAGCAACTCTCCTGGCCCGCGAATTTCCAAATCGCGCTGTGCAATCACAAATCCATCGTTACTTTCTCTAAGTACGCCTAAGCGTTTTTGTGCCGTTTTCGATAAAGGTGAGTGATATAACAAAACACAGTGACTGGCGACACTGCCTCGACCAACTCTTCCTCGCAGCTGATGAAGCTGAGCTAAACCTAAACGCTCTGGGTTTTCAATAATCATCAAGCTAGAGTTTGGTACGTCGACACCAACTTCTATTACCGTTGTCGCAACCAATAAGTGCAGTTTGTTATCCTTGAAATCCTGCATGACTGACTGTTTTTCTGCTGGTTTCATCCGGCCGTGGACCAAACCAATTTTTACCTCGGGTAATTTTGCTTGTAATTCTTGAGCTGTGTCCTCTGCTGCTTGTGCTTCGAGTACTTCTGACTCATCAATCAAGGTACAAACCCAATAAGCTTGTTTGCCTTCATTGAGGCAAGCGTTGCGCACCCTTTCGACAATCTGGTCACGTTTGCTATCAGGGATGGCGACGGTTTGAATGGGGGTTCTGCCTGGGGGTAGCTCATCAATCACAGAGGTTTCCAGATCGGCATAGGCTGTCATCGCTAGAGTGCGAGGGATCGGGGTTGCGGTCATAATGAGCTGATGAGGGTATGCACCTTTCTTTTGTCCTTTTTCTCTCAGTTCAAGGCGCTGATGAACACCAAAGCGGTGTTGCTCATCAATAATCACCAGCGCTAAGTTATGAAAATTTACCTGCTCTTGAAACAAGGCGTGGGTACCGACGACCATTCGAGCTTGGCCGCTGGCAATATTCTCCAGCTCCGCTTGTTTGGCTTTACCTTTGAGTTTTCCGGCCAGCCAACCCACCTCAATACCCATTGGCTCAAGCCATTGTTTAAAATTAATTGCATGCTGCTCTGCCAGAAGTTCAGTTGGAGCCATAAGGGCGACTTGATAATTATGTTCAAGCGCTCTCAGGGCTGCGAGTGCTGCAACCAAGGTTTTCCCTGACCCTACATCGCCTTGCACTAGACGCATCATGGGGTGAGGCTTTTCTAAATCTTGTTCAATTTCCTTTACAACTCGTGACTGTGCCTGGGTGGGAGAAAAAGGTAGCTGCTGCAATAGCTTTTGTTTTAATTCTGTTTTTTTAGACAGAGGGAAAGCGGCGTCTTTCTGACATTTACTTCTTACCGATAGCATAGATAGGTTTTGCGCCAATAATTCTTCCATGATAAGGCGAATTTGTGCTGGATGTTTGCCTTGTTCGAAGGCTTCCAGATCTATATTTGGAGCGGGCCTATGTATGATATGCAGCGCTTGGTTTAAGGAGGTTTGTTGATCGTATAGCCCAGCCGGTAAGAGCTCTTGTACCGCTGTCTTGTTTAGCAATTCTAGAGCCTGATCGGTTAAACTACGCAGCGTAAGCTGGCGCAGACCGTCAGTAGTTGGATAGACTGGGGTCAGCGTCTTTTCAAGTTTGGTGGCTTGTTCAGGTGCATAAAATTTGTAGTCAGGATGAATGATTTCCAGACCCGTGCTCCCTCGCTTTACCTCGCCATAAGCATGGACTTGCTTGCCTTCACTAAAGTTATTTTTCATTGCAGCAGTAAAATTGAAAAATCTTAGTGTAATCGTCCCATTACCATCACTGACCTTTACTGCCAGCATGCGGCGTTTCCCAAACAAAGTGTCGGCACTCATTACCTTGCCTTGAACACTAGCCCACAAACCAGGATGCAGTTTGATGATAGGGTAGATGCGTGTTCTATCCTCATAGCGATGGGGGAGGTGGAAGAGCAAGTCTTGAACTGAATGAAGACCTACTTTTGATAACTTTTCTGCGACTTTCGCTCCAACACCAGTCAGAGAAGTTAAGGAAATGGCAGAGAGTAATTGAGACATGACACAGCTCGGTATGTTATTTACTGGCTAATCGACTTTACTAGTTAACCACTGAGCTGTGTTTTTGTACAGGGAAACTTAGGTCCTGTGCCGAGTTTTGCTTTATTTTTGCTGCATCTCTCGCCACCAATCTTCACTTGCGATTACCTCGCCCTGTTCATCGATAAGTGGATAAGGCAAGCCTTTACGCTTGGCAACTTTGGCTAGCACAGGGTGGCCGCGTTCAAACAAAACTTTTTGCACAGTGTTTTCAGCCAGTGGATTGGCTGGGTTGTCATATAAGCCCGCAGCTTGCCTCTGGCGCTGAGCTTCATACATGATAACGGCACTGGCAACTGACACATTGAGTGATTGCACCATGCCCAGCATCGGAATAATGATATCTTTATCGGCGAGCTGTTTGGCTTGCTCTGATGCTCCCATCTTTTCGCCACCTAGAATGATGGCTGTTGGCTTGGTGTAATCAATATCGCGAAAATCGACCGCGATTTCAGATAAGTTGGTGACTAAAACCTGCATATTTTGCTGTTTTAGTACACTCACGGCGTCGTTAATCGTGTCGTGGGTTTCTACTTCTACCCAGTTGCGAGCTCCCGCTGATGTATGACTGAGCGTGCGCATCGCATTTGGCCAAACGGCATGTATTTTATGGATAGCGGTGGCATCGGCGCTGCGAATTACGGCTGAGACATTGTTGGGTTTATGGACTTCTTCTAGACAAAATGTCAGGTCAGTCTGGCGTGACTTAAGGACTTGTTGAATCCGTTGGTAACGTTCTAAGTTCATAGTGATGTATGTGATTTAAGCCCTTGAGCTAGTGAGCTCAAGGGCATAGTTAAGACAAGGTTAGTTTTTGCGACGTCGCACCTTAAGAGCATGAGGCATGGCTTTAATTTTGCGCATGATGCCAGCAAGATGGACCCTATCCTTGGTGGTGAGCAGAACAGTGACTGTGTATAAACGACCGTCTTTCTCTTCCGTTGATAGTCCGTGAATATTCGACCCCGTTTTTGAGATAACATTAGTTAGCTCGGCAAGAACGCCTTGACGATTTTGCACATCCACGTATAGCTCGGTTATAAACTCTTGTTCATAATTATCAGACCATTCTACCGCCATGTACTTATCAAGCTCTTTTTGATAGCCGCGTACATTCGGGCAGGTCTCTCTGTGGACAACCAAGCCTCGCCCTGGTGATACATGGGCAATGATATGGTCATCCGGTATCGGATGGCAGCAGTTAGCAAAGGTGAGAAGTAATCCTTCCGCGCCGCGTATTGGCAACTTCTTCTTCGGTTTACCGCCTTCTGAAGGCTGGGCTTCTGTGAGCTCATCGGCATCGCCTAGTAGCCTGCGCGCAATCACTATGCTCATCAACTCACCCAGCCCGATGTCTGCCAATAGATCATCGACGTTATCGATTTTTAACTCAGACAATACATGCTGGATATTCTCTTCACGAATATCTGATAGAGACAAATCACCTAGAGCGTGATTGAGTAAACGGCGACCAAGGGTGATGGACTCTTCGCGGCGCATGGTTTTGAGTACTTGGCGTATTTTGGTCCGAGCCCGTGATGTAACCACATAGTTTAGCCAAGCTGCGTTGGGACGAGCTCCGGGCGCGCTGATGATTTCAATCGCTTGACCATTTTTGAGCGATTTACTCAAAGGATAAGGATTACGATCCACTCGTGCGCCGACACAGGTATTGCCCACATCGGTGTGAACAGCGTAGGCAAAATCGACAGCGGTCGCACCCACAGGGAGCTCAACAATACGACCTTTGGGGGTAAACACATAAATTTCGTCCGGGAAGAGATCCGATTTTACGTTTTCGATAAATTCGAATGAGTTACCCGCGCTTTGCTGTAGTTCCAGCAGGCTTTGCATCCAGCGCTGAGCTTTAATTTGCGCTGTGGTACCAGAGCGATCGCTGTTGCCTTTATAAGACCAGTGTGCCGCGACCCCTTTGTCTGCCATTTGGTCCATGTCTTCAGTGCGGATCTGGACTTCAACGGGCACACCATGAGGGCCAACCATAGAGGTGTGAATGGACTGATAACCATTGGCCTTAGGCACGGCTATGTAATCTTTCATTCTCCCAGGACGCGGTTTATACAAGCTGTGAACTTGTCCTAAAACGCGATAACAGGTGTCGGCGTCAGAGACAACAACTCTGAATGCGTAGATATCCATGATGGTGTGAAAGCGTTGTTCTTTGGTCTTCATCTTGTTGTAGATGGAATAGAGGTTTTTCTCTCGACCAAACACTCGGGCTTTGAGACCAACTTCTTCGAGGCGGCCTTCAATTTCATCATGGATACGCTGAATCATCTCTTTACGGTTACCACGCGCCGATTTAACAACGGCCTTTAATACACGGTAGCGATTTGGATACAAGGCTTCAAAGCCTAACTCTTCGAGTTCAGTTTTGATGTTATGGATACCCAAACGATGAGCAAGTGGTGAGTATATTTCTAGGGTTTCTCTGGCAATACGACGTTTCTTGTCTGCTCGAAGCGCCCCTAAAGTGCGCATGTTATGGGTTCTGTCGGCAAGCTTGATAAGAATGACACGGATATCTTGCACCATGGCAAGAACCATTTTACGAAAATTTTCTGCTTGCGCTTCTTTACGATCGCGAAACTTGAGCTTATCAAGTTTCGATACCCCGTCGACCAGTTCAGCAACGGTCGCACCAAATTGATTTTCTAAATCTTGTTTGGTTGCGGCAGTGTCTTCGATGACATCATGCAGTAGTGCGGCTTGTAGCGTTTCAATATCAAGGCGCATTTCAGCCAGAATTCGCGCCACGGCTACAGGGTGGATAATATAAGGTTCGCCACTTGAGCGAGTTTGCCCTTCATGGGCATCTTTCGCTACCACATAAGATTGACGCAGAGCCTCAATTTGAGGCTCTGGTAAGTATTCTTGGGCAACGTCTTTTAAGCTGTCGAATAAATACAAACTTTAGGCCCGAAAGATAGTTATTAGAAGACTGTCAGATTAGCGACTGTGTGCAATACTGCTTACAGCGGCTAGTTCTGCTGCTTCTTGTTCCTGTTGTTCCTGACGCTCTCTAGCATCAAGAATTTCTTTAGTGATTAGGCCTTCTTCAATTTCGCGTAGAGCGATAACCGTTGCCTTATCATTCTCCTCTGGCACTAGTGAATCTTTACCACCAGTTTGCATTTGACGAGCGCGGCGAGCCGCAATAAGAACTAGGTCGAAGCGGTTGCCAACTTTTTCAACAGCGTCTTGAACAGTTACGCGTGCCATGAGAACTCCAAATTAGTTAACTAAAAATTTTGTATGACGAGAAATTATACAGTCTCTATGTTCTCAGTGTCTAGTAGCCACTGAGAGTAATTAGTGATAAACCACCTATAGGCGGCTTAATCTGCTAAAAGTGCATCAAGCATCACCTTATATTTGGCGGCTTGTTTATCTTGTTTTAATCTTTCTGCTCGAATGATCGCCTTAAAATCGATAAGTGCGTTATCGAAATCGTCGTTAACAATCACATAGTCATATTCGGTATAGTGAGAAATCTCAGATTTTGCTTCTGCCATACGTTTTGCAATCACAGCTTCACTGTCTTGCCCGCGAGCATTGAGTCGACGTTCCAACTCATCATCTGAAGGCGGTAAGATAAAGATACTCTGCGCTTTGGGCATTTGTTTACGGATTTGCTGGGCACCTTGCCAATCGATATCCAGGAAGACATCAATACCTTTATCTAAATTCTCTTCAATCCACAGACGTGATGTTCCATAGTAGTTGCCAAACACTTCAGCGTATTCAAGAAAAGCGCCTTGTTCGATAAGCTCTTCGAAGGATTCTTTTTGCACAAAGTGATAATGAACACCATCTTGTTCACCTGGGCGCATGCCACGGGTCGTGTGTGATACTGACACCTTCATGGCATAGGTTGGATTGGTCTCTAGCATGGCAGAAATCAAGCTAGATTTTCCTGCTCCGCTTGGCGCGGATACGATGTAAAGAGTGCCTTTTCCCATGGGTACATTCCAAATTTGTTTCTATTTTGCCAGCTTTACGCTGACATCTTAAAGATAGCACTGACCGTGAGAAATCACTGAAGTGATTAAGTTTCAGTCAGAAAAAGGGAGCCGAAGGTTAGCACAGGTTGTTTATCTGGAACAAGCATTCGAGGTGGTCGATATAGCCTAGTGTATTTGAAGAGTCGATATTCTAGTGAAAAACTTCTTAGTTTTAAGGCAATATCAGAAAAAACACCTAGGATTATAAGGAAAAATTGTTGATTTTTTTGACAACAGTTTTGAGTCAGATGCAATCACCCAAGGGAGAGTAAGTGTTGTTAAAGCGAATTTTTTTGGTAGTAATGCTTGGTTTTCCTGTAGGTGTCGGAGCAAATGGTGATTCTTCTACCGTCAATGTGGCTGATGATAAGGTTTGTGAGCAAAGTGCATGCCCTAGCAATCAAGGGTCTGATCTAAAGAAGCCTGAACAAGGGTATTACCAATATCTACTCAATCAATTTAGACAGGTGATCCCAGGAGAAATGGATGGTTTTGCCGCTGTGGTTAAAGGAGCCAACCATAGCCGTTTTCCCTATTGGTATCTCAATGATAGCTTTATCTTCAATCAATACACCTATGATTACATCAGCGCGCGAGTTATGCCTGATATGGTCCGCGGCAGTGCTGAGCTGCTTGAAGGAAAAAGCTTCAATCACGCTTATTTACAGGTGATGTCTGCTATCTCTTATGGTTTGAATGAGCAAACAAAGCAGCAGTTAGCGGAGCATCAAAAAGAGCTAGAAACGCTTGCCAGTGAGCTGGTTGATGTTTACGAATACGCGTTTAATCCGATTACCCCAGAATACATAGAGAAGGCGAATCAAGCGCTTGAACCTTACAAAGGCAATGTTGAGACAAAACTCGACTATGTTGTCGATTATGCGGTTGCATTTAATTGGAGCGGGCATGCAGCAAAAGACGAGCCGCCAATAGCATTTTCCAAGCTTGCAGATGCGAACAACTTAACCCAAATTTTACCGGAGATGCCAGCCTCAGGTGCAGGGGTGTTGCAAAAGCTCGGCTTGTACTTGCATTCCTATCAGGTGATAAGCGCGATGAGTAATGGCTTCCAGCACAATTCTTCAATGCTTAAGTCTGCAATAAGTAATCTACAGTCACCTATGCATGACTCTGGTGGAATCAAGACCTTTAATCCAGTTGATGGCAGTGAGTCAAAAGATTATCAGCCCAGATATGATATTGGTATTTCACTTGCCGATATTACAAACTCTTTAAATAGCCCCGAACGAACGCTCGGCGTAACACTGTATCTTGACCCTGAGAAGGCTCAATCAGCGCAGCAAGCCTTAGTTGGCAATCTAGAGTTTGTTGATGATGTAGGGCGGTCGGTTGATTTAAACTCCCTCGCTAAAGCAGAACCGATAAAGATAGAGGTTAGCTATCAAGGTTATGTTTATTTGCCAATTAAAAAAGACAGTTTGAGCTCAGATGGGCAGTCTGGCTGGTATTTTAATGACCCTATTTGGCAGTCAATCCAGAATAAAGGCCAAGATGAAACTGGATATCAGCTGATATATAAACCACCTTTTAACCTTGGTTGCCATAATCAAGGTGGTAATTTAGCTGAACTAACAGGCGTGCTAATTGCCAACCCTCCTCAAGTAATGATTACTTTTGAAGGGGCGGCTAAGGCATTGCCAAGTCTGTTTGTTCAAGGCTCTGGCATCGGCAAGATTCAATTTGACTCTCAAGGCCCTAGCCTCGGAGTTGGACAGCGCAGTTATCGCTATCGGATTACCGATGGTAAAAATGGCCAGAAGAGCCTAACTTTCACATCCGATAATCAGAGAGAGCCTGACTCTCAGGCAAGTACTCTAAAAGCTAGTGTCCCGTTGGGGCTAAGAATGGCAGAGGTGCTATTGGTGACATACAAGTACCCTGCCGAACAAGGGAATAGAGCTTGCCAAATATAGCGAACCAGCTTTAGGCCGTAATGGTTTGACCTAGAGCTGGTTTTTATCTTTATTCAATATTTTGGATCTGCTCTCGCATCTGTTCGATAAGAACCTTTAGCTCAACGCCTGAGGCTGTGATATCTGTGCTTATTGATTTAGATGCCAAGGTGTTGGACTCGCGGTTAAACTCTTGCATCATAAAATCTAAGCGCCGGCCACAAGCGCCGCCTTTTTTAAGGATATTATTGGCTTCTTTTACGTGCGAATCGAGGCGATCTAGCTCCTCAGCAACATCAGACTTTTGCGCAAGAAGGATAAGTTCTTGTTCGACACGAGAAGGGTCAAGCTCGACCTTGGCTTCTTCAAATTTTGAGAACAAACGCTCGCGTTGCCACTCGATGATCTCTGGCATTCGAGCACGCACTTTGATGACTTCTTGTGTGATGGCAGACAAACGCTGCTCAATTAAGGCTTTCATGTTGTCGCCTTCACGGCCACGAGCTTCAATGAACTCGCTTACCGCGTCATCAAATGCAGCCAGTAAGTCTTTGTTAATCGCATCCATGTCCTGTTCAGAGGTTTCCATAACCCCTGGCCAGTTCATGATTTGAAATGGGTTTAATCGGTTGTCATCGCCTGTCATTGTCATCACTTGCTTAGCGGCATTGATCACTTGGTTGGCGAGAGTTTCGTTGATGCTGAGCTCGCCTTTGGCGGCAGGGTTAGATTCAAAACGCAGCGCACATTCTACTTTTCCGCGTGCTAGGCGCTTTCTAAAGCGCTCACGCAGAACAGGCTCTAGGCCACGAAATTGCTCAGGTAGTCGAAAGTAGGTTTCCAAATAACGTTGGTTGACGCTGCGGATTTCCCATACTGCGCTGCCCCATTCACCTTTTACCTCTTTACGAGCATAAGCGGTCATACTGTAGATCATCGAATTTTCCTGTCTTAATCATCTGTGAAAATAACGCGTGGCAATAGTAGCAGAATACGCGAGATTTGGTATCGCTGAAAAATAGGGTGCTTTTCCAGCACAGAGCTTTCTGCTAGAATCTTGCCCCAATCTGATTCGTCTTCCCCCTATCTGTAGATAGACAACTAAGGTAGATGCCAATGCGTCCAAACGATCGCAAGGCGGACCAAGTTCGCCCAATTAAAATCACTCGTAATTACACGGCTTACGCTGAAGGCTCAGTTCTGGTTGAGTTTGGCAATACGAAAGTATTATGCAATGCGACCGTTGAAGAAAATGTACCTCGCTGGCTAAAAGGTCAAGGTAAAGGCTGGGTGACGGCTGAATACGGTATGTTACCTCGCTCGACGCACTCCCGCATGCGCCGTGAAGCGGCGAGTGGAAAACAAGGTGGTCGCACCATGGAAATTCAGCGTCTGATTGCGCGTAGTTTAAGGGCTGTGGTCGATCTTGAAGCTATGGGCGAAATTATGGTGACTGTCGATTGTGACGTGATTCAAGCCGATGGCGGAACGCGTACGGCCGCTATTTCTGGTGCCAGTGTTGCTATGGCTGATGCATTTCAGCATTTAGTCGATGGTGGTAAGTTGAAAGCAAACCCGATGAAAGGCCATGTTGCTGCGGTTTCTGTCGGTATGCTTGGTCAAGATGTATTGTGTGACCTAGAGTACGTTGAAGACTCTGCTGCTGATACTGATATGAATGTGGTGATGACAGAAGATGGCCGCATGATTGAGGTACAAGGCACCGCAGAAGGCGAACCTTTCAGCCATGATGACTTGATGAAATTACTCGAGTCGGCAAAAACGGGGATTTGCGATATTGTCGCCGCGCAAAAAGCGGCATTAGAGCAATGATTTTTAAATAGCTTCCAACCTAGGAAGCTATTTTTTTATCTTTTGGAAGATGGCCATAGGCATTATTAACTTAGAGAGAGAGCAATGAAAGCATACCAGCGTGAATTTATTGAGTTTGCATTAGAGAAACAAGTACTAAAGTTTGGTGAGTTTACTTTAAAATCCGGCCGTAAGAGTCCTTATTTTTTTAACGCTGGTCTTTTTAATACAGGGCGAGATCTTGCTCGCTTAGGCCGTTATTATGCAGCCGCTCTGGCAGATTCTGGGATTGAGTTTGATGTGCTGTTTGGCCCTGCCTATAAAGGTATACCAATTGCTACCACAACAGCAGTCGCCTTAGCCGATCATCATAACCTAGATACACCCTATTGCTTTAACCGCAAAGAAGCAAAGGATCACGGCGAAGGTGGCAACTTAGTTGGCAGTGCACTCGAAGGGCGCATCATGTTGGTGGATGATGTGATCACTGCTGGCACAGCCATTCGTGAATCCATGCAGATTATCCAATCCAATGGCGCTGATTTAGCCGGCGTTTTAGTTGCTATTGACCGTCAGGAAAAAGGTAAGGGTGATTTATCTGCGATTCAGGAAGTTGAGCGTGATTTTGGTTGTGCGGTGATTTCTATCGTTAGCTTGGGTGACTTGGTGAGTTATTTAGAAGAGCAAGGTGATGCAACAGAGTATCTAGCGGCGGTGAAAGCCTACCGAGCTGAATTCGGCATCTAGATGGTAATCTGGCTCAGAAAAAAGGTTGACCTATGAGTCAACCTTTTTGCTTTTCAGTGTGCTTCTCTTGCTTTAGTTATCATAAATCGCGCGACCATCTCGCTGAGTTTTGAGTAAAGAGAGATTCCACATATATTGTTCAGGGTGAGGTCTTAACAGATCTTCAATGGCTTGATTCATTGCGCGCGCGTCTGACTCTTCATCGCCAGTGGGAAAGTTTTCTAACGCTGGCAGAATATGCACTTCATATTTACCTGTCTTATCGTTGTAAGCTGGTAAAACAGGCACGACTCTAGCTTTGGATAAACGCGCCATTTTGCCAAAGCCTTTGAGTGTGGCTTTTTCCGTACCAAAGAAGGGAACGAAGACGGAATTTTCAGCGCCAAAATCTTCATCTGGTAACCAGTAACCCAGGTAGCCATCTTTAATCGAGCGCACAAATGGTTTTACTCCTGCATCTCTTGCAAAAATACGCCCACCATATTGCATGCGCTGGACTTGCATTAACCAATCACCGATTGGGTTACGCTGAGGCTTCATAATAGTAGTGACTTTATAGCCTTTAGCCGCAAGCATGACAGCAGGATAGTCAACCGCCCAGGCGTGGGGAGCGAGAATTATCACCTTTTCACCTGCATCGAGCAGAGGGAGGATGTTATCCTCGCCTATCATTACGCCGCGATTTTGGTTGTGCTTGGTTGAGCGAACCAAAAACTCCGAATAGCCCAAAAGATACTGAGCGGCTTTTACAAAGGTCTCTTCTAATATCCGCTGACGTTCTGATTCGGATTTTTCAGGAAAGCAATACGCCAAGTTTACACGGGCACGGCGCACAACTCGGCCATTTTTTCTTACAATAAATACTGACAACTTACGAGCCAAAGTGTCACGCCAACGAAATGGAATAAAGGCGACAAGAGCCGCAAAGGCTATACCTAGCCATGTTCCCCAATGTTTAGGGTGCAAAAAAGCCCATTCAAACTTTGGGTTATGCAGATGTTTTTCGATGCTATTTTTATCTGGGTTGCTCATTGAAACTTATTGATATCTTGAATTGGTGAGTGAGTGATCGGGTAAAGATTTAAAGCGTTTATGTAACCACATCCATTGCTCGGGCGCGCGCATGATAATTTCTTCGACAAATTTATTCATATAGGCAGCGGCGGCATCTTCATCTTTGTGCGGAAAGTCTTGTTCAATCGACTTGTCCGCAATGATCTCGTATTTGCCTTGCGGGTTGCGAAAGCCTGAACCGGGCACAATGGCACTCTTGCTGGTTGAGGCAAGAATCCGCGTTCCCGTTGTTGTACAGGCTTCTTTAACCGCAAAAAATGGTACAAATACGGATTTGTTGTGCCCATAGTCTTGGTCTGGTAAGTAGAACAGTCTATGGCCTTGGCGTAGTACGCGTACCATTTGTTTTAAATCACGGCGATAAATCAACTGATTACCGTTGCGAGTACGGCCTCTGTACTGGATGAATTCATAGGCAGGATTACTGTGTGGCCGGTAAGCACCGTATCCAGGAAGGCCCAATACAGCAAAGGCTCGGGCGGTGATTTCAAGGTTGAGCGCGTGCACGCAGCAAAGCAGCACACCTTTTCCTGCGTCTTGGTGTTTTTGCAATTCATCAATATCTTTGGCAATCAGAATACGTTTAAAGCGCCATGTTGGCCAAAACCAAGTAATACCGGTTTCAATCAGAGCCATACCAGTATTTTTAAAGTTTTCCTCTACCATGTCGTCAATCTCTTGCGCTGACATGCTAGGGAAGGCTAGCTCAAGATTACGCTTAGCAATGTTTGCTCGTGACTTACCTATTTTGATGCCCAGAGAGCCAATCCCTCGTCCAATCTTGAGAAGTACAGTATAGGGAAGTATGTTCACAATAAGGGCGAGAAAGCCAAATCCTAGCCATACGCCCCAGTATTTTGGATGAAGTAAGCCTGCAGAAAACTCTGGTTTATCAAGGGTATTTTTTTTGCTCATGTTACAAACTACTTAATTTGTGCGCTCAGTAAAGCCCAATATTGTTCGAAATTGGCTGTTGGCTGATATTTAAAATCACTGCGGACAAAGCGATTTAAGCTACCTTCTACTTGACCTAGCAATTGCGCCGCTAGGGTTAGTTCATCGACAGGAAATGCTTTTCCTTCTCTTAATTGACGCTCACGCAGAATTTGGCGGATTGAAGTTTCGATACGTTCAAATAGCTGATTAATGCGTTCACGCAGGCGCTCATTTTCAAACATCAGAGCATGACCGGATAAAATTCGCGTTAAGCCAGGATTACGTTCGGCAAAGGCTAACACTAACTGAAGCACCAGGCGAATGCGCGTTAATGTGTCTTTTTCCTCATCGAGAATACGATTGATGCGTGACATCAGAGACTCTTCAATAAACTCGATTAGGCCCTCGAACATACGTGCCTTGCTCGGAAAGTGGCGATATAAGGCTGCCTCAGACACACCAACGTGCTTTGCAAGCTTAGCGGTTGTGATTCGGGAAGCTCCATCGTGAGATTCCAGCATCTGTGCCAGTGCTTGTAGTATTTCTTCCCGGCGGTTGCTTTTTTTTGTTCCGGCCATGAATGAGTTCCTTTTGTATCTCCACTGTTAATGCCAATAAACACAGGCATTCGCCCAGACTAGCAAACTAGGGTGAGCGGAATAGACAACGTTCTGAATATAAGGTTAGGGTCTGCTTATTTTTCTGAGTAAGCGTATACGACTAGGTTGCAGTCCCGTGATTTAGCTACTTATTTTTTCTGCAATGCACATGAGTATTTGCTGCGCAATTTTTTGCTTTGATGCAAGGGTAAGTGACTGCTCACCCTCTTTCCAGTATAGAGTAATTGCATTGTTGTTGCTGTTAAAGCCTTGCCCCTCTATTGAGACATCATTGGCACAAATCATATCTAAGTTTTTATTGCTGAGCTTACTGCGTGCGTAGTGAGCGACATCCTGCGTTTCTGCAGCGAAACCTACCGTGTATGGTCGAGCGTCGGTCATGTTGGCAACAGAAGCCACAATATCCGGATTTTTGACCATAGTAATGGTCATATGCTCGTTGCCGTCTTTTTTCTTAATTTTTTGCTCGGCAATCGATTCAGGGCGGTAATCTGCCACAGCAGCGCAACTGATAAAAATATCATGAGAAGGGGCATATTGCATAACGGTATTGTGCATTTCTAGGGCGCTTGCTACATCAATTCTGTTTGCGCCTACAGGTGTGTCTAGTGAAACTGGGCCTGCAACTAAGTTTGTTGAGGCGCCCAATTGCACGGCAGCTTGTGCCAGTGCAAACCCCATTTTGCCTGAGCTGTGATTAGAAATATAACGCACAGGGTCAATCGATTCTCGTGTAGGTCCTGCGGTAATGAGTACAGACAACCCTTTAAGTGGTTTGTCTGCCCAAAATTGCTCACATTCCTCGACTAATTGCATCGGCTCGAGCATGCGGCCTGGGCCAATGTCACCGCAAGCTTGCTCACCAGAGGCAGGTCCCCAAATATGTATGCCTCGTCTTTGCAGTGTGGCGATGTTTTCTTGGGTTGCCTGATTACGATACATTTGTTGATTCATGGCAGGGGAGACAGCAATAGGGGCGTCGCTTGCTAACACTAGCGTGGTAAGCAGGTCATTTCCCATACCTGATGCAATGCGAGCGATGAGATCTGCCGTGGCTGGTGCGAGCAGTATCAAGTCAGCCCATTTCGCCAATTCAATATGGCCCATTGACGCCTCTGCCGCAGGATCAAGAAGGCTATCGGAGACAGGCTTTCCTGACACGGCTTGCATGGTTAAGGGGGTAATAAATTCTTTTGCGGCTCTGGTCATTACAACTTGTACTTCTGCGCCTCTTTCGATTAAGCGTCGAGTCAAATCTGCACATTTATAAGCAGCTATACCACCACCGATACCAAGTAGGATCTTTTTGCCTGCGAGTGTTTGCATTATGTCATCCTTAAAAAATTCTGTGGCAAGATTACCATGCAGCAGTTTGAGACTCTAGAAATGGTGTCGTAAGTTTTACATCCCACCATGCTTTGGCTGCTTATTTATATACCTATTATTTACGCAAAATCTTTCACTTGCTCTAAGACAGCGTTGATTTGTGTGATTCAGTGCATAGCTATGATTATGCTAGTGTGGCGTTGTTCAAATTTAAGGTTTCGTTATGTTTTTACCTCCTGAGTCCATGCCAAGGGAAAAGTTGATTGCGCGAGGAGCACAATCCCTGACTGACGCTGAGTTGCTGGCAATCTTTTTGCGTACAGGCACTAAAGATATGAATGTATTGCAATTGGCGGACAAGCTACTTAAAGAGATGGGTTCGCTGCGCGGTTTGTTCTCAGCTGATAAAGTAGAACTATGCCAATATAAGGGCTTGGGAGAGGCAAAATACGTTCAATTACAGGCAGCATTAGAAATGACGCAACGTTACCTCCATGAGGCTTTGGTTCGCGGAGAAGCGTTAACCAGTCCAGAACAAACCAAGTTGTATTTGGTAAGCAGGCTGCGTGATAAAACTCGTGAAGCTTTCTATATCTTATTTTTGGATAATCAACACAGGGTGATTAAAGGAGAGGTTTTATTTGAAGGGACTATAGATAGCGCCTCAGTTTATCCAAGAGAAGTGGTCAAACGTGCGCTTGATCACAATGCTGCTGCACTGATACTGGCTCATAATCATCCTTCTGGGGTTGCAGAGCCTAGTCAAGCTGACCGTCGAATCACCCGTCGTATTGGGGATGCACTGGCTTTAGTTGATATTCGTGTGCTTGATCATTTTGTGGTTGGCGACGGAGAGGTGGTTTCCTTTGCAGAGCGTGGATGGATTTAAATCACATTACTAGTTGTGAGTTGCGTGAATTCTGCTACAATCCCCCGACATTTTTTGAACTATTATCAGCTCTGCCTAAAAAAGATCACGAAAACCTTGAAAAAGGATCTGTTCGGGTCTTGAGCAATGCTAGTCAAGTTAGTATAATGCGCGACCTTTGATAGCCTTGTATGGGTTTCCATAACGGTATAAGACCTCTAAATTCTTCTATGAGAAATAGAGAGGTTCGGCCACCAAGGTTGATATCGAGCTGAAACGATTTTGGAGAAGACATTCATGTCACGAGTATGCCAAGTAACTGGTAAGCGTCCAGTAACGGGTAACAACCGTTCACACGCACGTAATGCTACTAAGCGTCGTTTTCTGCCGAACCTACAAACTCATCGTTTCTGGGTAGAGAGCGAAAAACGTTTTGTTAAACTACGTCTATCTGCTAAAGGTATGCGTATCATCGACAAGAAGGGCATTGATGCTGTTCTTGCTGACATTCGCGCAAACGGCGAAAACGTTTAAGAGGAAATAGGCAATGGCAAAGAAAGGCGTACGTGAGAAAATCCGTCTAGTATCTTCTGCAGGTACTGGTCACTTCTACACTACTGATAAGAACAAGCGTAATATGCCAGGCAAATTTGAGATCAAAAAGTTTGATCCAGTTGTTCGCCAGCACGTTATGTACAAAGAAGCGAAAATCAAGTAATTGATTTCTCTTCTCAGCTTCTTTAACGGAAGTTCATACTAGAAACCCAGCATATTTGCTGGGTTTTTTGTTTTTCTAAAGCTATCAATATACTCTGGCCTGCGCAGTGTGTTTGATCTCCGTTTCCCTCCATTCTGTTTTCTGCTACCTTTTATTACAGTCACTTAAATGGAAAACTCAACTCATGCGTGTTTCTACATCCAGACGTCGCCGCTGGAATAACATCATGATTCTGGGCATTATTGCCTTTATTATGATCCTTAACCTGCCAACGATTATTAAGACTTATCTTATAGAAGATGACTCGGCAGTGATGAGTGGTGATTACCCTTATTTGCTCGATCCATCATCTGAGTTGCGGGCCTTGTATTTCTCTAACTGGTCATTAGAGTTCCAAGGTGGGCAGTGGAGTATGACTAGGCAAGGTAGCGTATCTGCCGCTGAGTTAGCCAAGCGCTGGGGAAGCTTGGTGGGTACTAGAGTCGACGTTCAGACGTTTGATAGCCTTAAACCTCAACTCAGCTCACCCAGCACTATAGAAGTTTGGTATCAAGATCAGGAAGAGCCACAAAGGATCACTTTCTATCAAGCCCCGAAATTTTGGCTGTTAAAAAACTGGCAAGATCAATGGATCGCGATTTCAGTTGAACCTGAATATTTGTTACCTTAACCAACCTTATCCAATCTGGAATAAAAGAGCATAATGCCTGAGTTACCTGAAGTTGAAGTGAGTCGTCTGGGCATCACACCACATCTCATCGGACAAACAGTTGCCAAACTGACCTTTCGTACACCCAAATTGCGCTGGGATATTCCAAAGGCACTAAAAAATATCGAAGGCCAAGTAATACGTAATATTTCTCGCCGAGCTAAATATTTGCTGATTGAAACCAATGCAGGTAGTGCTATTGTCCATTTGGGGATGTCTGGATCGCTGCGTGTGTTAGACGCAGAAATCGCACCAAGCAAGCATGATCACGTAGATTTGAAGCTCACTAATGGCAAAGTGCTGCGCTATAACGACCCAAGACGCTTTGGTGCTTGGCTGTGGACAGAAAATGGAGAGCACCAAGTACTGGATCGCATGGGGCCAGAGCCATTAACCAATGAGTTCGATGCAGCTTACATTGCGGCTAAAGCTGTCAATAAGAGAGTGGCCGTAAAACAGTTCATCATGGACAATAAGATAGTGGTCGGTGTGGGTAACATATACGCGAATGAATCCTTGTTTAGCGCTCAAATTCATCCAACTCGACCTGCTGGCTCATTAACCGATAATGAATGGTTAGGGCTAGTCAAAGAAATTAAGCAAGTTCTTGATACCGCGATTAAGCAAGGTGGGACAACGCTTAAGGATTTTGCTCAAGCTGATGGTAAGCCTGGATACTTTGCTCAAGAGCTACAAGTATATGGTCGTGCGGGCGAGCCCTGTCCGAGCTGCGCTGAGGCCATCCAAGAGCAGAAAATTGGTCAACGTAACACATTTTTCTGTGACACCTGCCAGCACTGATCTCAGCGGCGTTTGCCGCTGAATTTATACGTGCGCCTTACTTTTAAGGGCTTTTGCGACTATCTCAGGGACAAAGTTAGTCACATCACCACCGTGAATTGCAACTTCTCGAACTATGGTAGAGGAGATAAACGCATGCTCTTCTGCTGGTGTTAGAAAGACGCTTTCAAGTCCAGGCATTAATCTGCGATACATATTGGTTAAACCAAATTCATACTCAAAGTCGACAGTGGTGCGCAAACCGCGTATCAGAACGTTGGCATTTTCTTGCTTAGCAAAGTCGACCATCAAACCAGCAAAACCTTTTGAGCTGACATTATCCAAATGCTCGGTAACTTGCTGAGTAAAAGCAACGCGCTCTTCAAGTGTAAACATGGTGTTTTTACTTGGGCTGGCAGCGACGGCGATCGTGACTTGGTCAAACATATCCGCCGCCCTTTCTATTAAATCTAAGTGGCCGTTGGTAATAGGATCAAAGGTTCCTGGGTATATCACTCTGGAGAGACGCTTTTTACTCACTGTTAAGTACTCGATGGATTTATTTATCTCGCTTAATGGTAACAAAAAGGCTCACATTTACCCAACTTAGCCGTTATCATTGAGACAAAAGATCGAACGCTGGAAATGTAATGAAAAAAATACTGGTTGTCCGAAACGATAAAATTGGCGACTTTATGCTGGCTTGGCCAAGTTTTGCCATGCTCAAAAACTCTCTCACTCATTGTCAGATCACGGCGCTAGTTCCCAACTATACAGTGGCTCTTGCCAAACTTTGCCCTTGGATTGATGAGGTTCTGGTTGATCCGACAAGCAAAGGTTCCAAGCAAGCCCGGTCAGCTTTGGTCGAAATACTAAAGTCGGAACACTTTGATGCATCGATCAATCTATTTTCGACAACCTACAATGCCAAATTAGTCTGGAAAGCAAAGATTCCGTATCGTTTGGCGCCTGCTACCAAGCTAGCACAAATCTTTTATAACAAGCGTATAAAACAGAAACGCTCGCAATCAGCCAAACCTGAATATGAATACAATCTTGATTTAGTGAGGGCTTTCCTCACCGATCTCGGTAAAGACATAGTTGAACCTAAGGCGCCTTATTTATCTTTTTCATCCCAAGATATTGATAGTCAGAAGCAAAAACTCGCGCAGCAACTTGGCATTAGTATACATAAGCCTTGGTTTTTTGTTCATGCAGGCAGCGGCGGCTCTGCAAACAACCTTTCACTTACGCAATACACCCAGTTAATTTGTAGCTTGTCAGGAGAGTTTGAGGTGGTGTTAACCGCAGGTCCTGGCGAAGAGCAAAAAGCGGCAGAGCTGAATACCCTAGTGCAGCAGCAAGGCAGAAGCTGTGTGGTGTATGACAAGAATCAAGGCTTAATCGATTTTTCTCTTGCAATTGCATGCGCTGACTTGTTTATCGCAGGTTCTACAGGGCCACTGCATATTGCCGCGGCTATTGATGTGCCAACGGTGGGTTTTTTCCCTAGCAAGCGCTCGGCGACGCCTCTGCGTTGGCAGCCGATTAACTCTGTCAATAATCACATTGCATTTTGTCCACCACCAGCAAATGATCAAGCTAGTCAGGAAGATATGGCCAGAATTGATATCAGCTCGGTTGTTAACGACCTACAGCCATGGTTAGACGGTAAGGTTAAATAAAGGGCCAAAGGCGCCCATTTTTGCCTTTGGCTGCCAAGCAAAATGCACTTAAAACGTGTTTGGCATCTTGTCTGTTTCGCTTCTAATCCAGAGATCGGCATATTTAACAAAGGTCGAGTGTGCTGATAGCAAAGAAAGCAGCAAGCCTTGCTTACCGTCAAGAAATCCTGCTTTTAGGACATACATTTTCAAAAAGCAGCCAAGAGCATGCAATATACCTTGTAAGATGCTGCTCTTTTTGCCTTTTTTCTCTCTCTGCTCGGCCCATGCTTTGGCATAACCTGCCGATTTGACTAGGTAATGGTTCATATCATTGTACGTGAAGTGAATCAGGTCGCCTTTGAGTGTTTCCACCTTCATTGATTTGGATACTTCGACTTTTTCATGCACCAGCGCATCATTGTAGCGTGTGAGTTTGGTTGGGTATAAGCGCAAAACCTTGTCTGGATACCAGCCACAGTGTCGGATATAACGGCCGAACACCCAACTGAGACGTGCGGTTTGGTATATGGTGTCTGGTTGGTTAGCACTTACTGCCGATATGATGCTGTTTTTAAGTTCTGGCGTGACGCGCTCATCGGCATCAAGCCACAGGACGTAATCAGATTCTATATGAGATTGTGCCAATTGGCGCTGCGGCCCAAAACCAGGCCAATCGGGATTAACAAAAAATTTATCGGTGAAGCTGCGGGCGATAGCTTCGGTATTATCTGTGCTACCAGAGTCTAGCACCACAATTTCGTCAACCCAGCTATGTACGGTTTCAAGACAGGCTTTCAGATGCTGGGCTTCATTTTTTACGATCAAGGCGACCGCAATACTTGGTTTACTCATACGGGCACCTTATTGGTTTATACTTTGGAGCGATTCGTTAGTCAGGTTAAGCTCGTTAGTGACATTATCAAACATGGCAATGACCTGTTGTGGCTTGATGCGCTGCATCGCTGTTTTATCTTTCACGCGAGATCGCCAGCTTAGCTTGTTTGCAGATTTTCCTGTCTCAGCCAAGATGGCTTCTTCATAGACTGAAACCACATACTGACGATATTGATAGGGCCCTGTTCGCTCTGGGTTATGGTGAGCATAGAGTCCTATCACTGGGGTATTTACAGCATTGGCCATATGAGCAGGCCCAGTGTCAGGCGCAATAACTAAATCAGCGCAGTCAATCAGAGCAAGCATTTGTTTGAGTGAGCTTTGGCCCACTTGATTATTGAGCTTAGATTTTGTTTTGCTTTCAATTTCAGCGGCCAAATCCACTTCTATTTGGGCTGGGCTTCCTGCCAAGATGATTTGCCAGCCTTGCAGATCAACATGCTCGATTAAAGCTAAGTAGCCTTGCAGCGTCCAGTTTTTATATGCTTTGCTTGCCGCAGGAACCAGAACTAGGTTTCTTTTTTCAGTTGAAAGCTGGTCTCTTGCCCACTTTTTATCTTGGTCAGAATAATCGAGCGACCAAGAGGGTGTCATATCACGAATTCCCAGTGTATGACCAAATGCCAGCAAGCCATCGAGTACATGCATCGAATCTGGAGAAGGAACTTTGATGTTAGTAAACCAGGTTTGCAAATCTTGACTTCTTAGCTTGTCAAAACCGAGTTTATATGTGGCTTTAATACCCAAAGTGGCAAGACTGGCTCTAAAGGCATATTGCATATGCAAGAGAGCGTCAAACCTGCGTCCCTGCAATGCTCGCCATAGTTTTTGATATCCTTGCCAGCCGCCCTTTTTATCAAATACGATAACTTCTATATCTTTTATTCCTTCAAGTAGCTTGGCTTCAAGTTGACCTGTAATCCAGACAATGTGAGTGTTGGGCCACTGCCTCTGAATCGCCTGTACTGCGGATACGGTGTTACACACATCACCAATGGCAGATAAACGCAGAATGCAGAGAGAATTGGGCGGAGATAGAAAAAGAGCCATATTATGTGGTGTGTGGTGAAAGATGATCAAAATTATGCAGATGAGTAGATGAAATGTAAATTATTTCCGTGCTGCCGGATGGCTTTTATGGTATTTGATTTATCCATCTAACAGTGACAAATAGAAAAGTGATAATATGAAAGTTTTTGTAATCAATCTGCCATCATCGCTAGAACGTAGGGAAAAAATATCTCAATCTTTTAATGATATAGGTATAGATTTTGAGTTTTTTACCGCTATTGATGGACATCAAGGATTACCACCGGAACTCGTTAATTTACCAGATGACAAGCATAGAATTTTTTTTAGAAGTAGACCTTTATCTCCTGGTGAAAAAGGGTGTTATGCTAGTCATTACAAACTTTGGCAAAAATGTCTTGAAATAGACGAACCTATTCTGATATTGGAAGATGATGGCATACCAACTGAAAACTTTAGTGAGGTATTGACCAGTCTTCCAGAACTACACCAAAAAGGCTATGAGTACCTTAGAGTTGAAAAACAAGAACGAGGCTGTAAGCAAATTGATAGTTACGGTGATTTAAATATAGTACTGTGGGCAGATAATCGTTCGGGTGCTCGTGGTTATAGTATAAGTCCTAGTGGTGCTAAAAGACTGCTTAAGTATAGTAATAGATGGGTATGTGCGGTGGATAACTACATAGGCGAGTCTTATCGGACAGGGCTAATATGTGCTGGTGTTCAACCCTATGCTATTCGAGACGATGGTGCAGATCAGGTAAGCACAATTCGGCGATGCAATGATAAATCTCGAGTTCCTCTATATTTTAAGTTGCTACGTGAACTCTATCGTTTCTATCGATTTAGTAGAATGACGTTAAATTTTCTTCAATATAAGAGCAATGAAAAATTTCAATAAAGTAAAATATTTGATGCCTGAGGTATAGTTTGTATAAAAAGCTATCAATTAACAATGAGACTATTTGGTACGACCCCGTTCTTCTTGTAGAAGATCCTGCAGATGTTTTTGAGCATAACTTCTGGAAGGTCAACAATAATATTATCGGTAAAGCGCATGGTCGAGGCACCACTTGGTTTGTGCAAACACGTTCGGTACAAGCAGCTTTAAGGCACTACCGCCGAGGAGGCTTGGTTGGGAAATTAATTGCTGATAGTTACTGGTTTTCTGGTTGGGAAAAAACACGTAGCTATCAAGAGTATGCACTGCTTACTAGTTTACATAAAGCCGGTGTAAATGTACCCAAACCTCTGGCTGCTAGAGCCATTCGTAAAGGATTAACATATAAAGCAGATCTTCTGACTGAGAAAATACCAAATGCTCGGGATTTGGTTTCTATCCTAGCCGAAGGTTCTTTAGCTACAACAATGTATCAAAAGATTGGTCAAGAAATAGGAAAAATGCATCATGCCCAAGTTAACCATACTGACCTCAATATTCACAATATCTTGATAGACAATAGTGACAAAGTGTGGTTGATTGACTTTGATAAATGCTTTCAACAGACAGGCGATAGGTGGAAGCAGGCTAATCTTGATAGACTTAAGCGTTCCTTCAAGAAGGAAGTGGCTCGCCATCAAATCCATTGGCATGATGCAGAGTTAAAAGTGTTATTGGAAGGGTATGAGAGTGTGACTTAATGTTACCCAAAGAGATTGGGTTAGAGTATCATCTCGACATCAACATATTACTAGCGCCTTTTTGTCCCCCATTTTTAGACGAAGAACTTATGAAAAAAACACCCGTAGAGTTTATTTTTCTCGCATTTGGAGAAAAAACACAGTATCACAGTCAGTTAGTATACTCGATGACGAGTATAGCGGCACATATGCCTACTGATAGAGATTATAATTTTACTATTGTTACTGATAGAACTGAATTTTATCAGTGGCTGGGTGATAGGTTCGATGTGGTTGGAGTCGACAGTAATACTCTACAGTACTGGCGTGGTGATGTTGATTTCTTTTGGCGGATTAAAATCAAGGCAATATTATCCATTGCTGACAGTAAACCTGAATGTCATTGTGTGTATCTGGATACTGATACCATTGCCGATAAGTCGCTTGATAAGATGATGGAAGAGCTGGATAGTGGCAATAACCTAATGCATATCCGAGAATTTGATTTTCATGCTCCGTTAGGGAGAACCGGAAAAAAGATGCAAAGCCATGGTATAGGTAAGACTTATGGCGAATTTGTTATGACGCTTGATAGTGCCATGTGGAATGCTGGTGTTGTTGCAATATCTAAGTTAAGGGATCCATCGAAGGTATTATCATCAGCTTTGGTGGCATGTGATGCCATGTGTAAAGATGGAATGGAGCGTAGGCTCGTTGAGCAGTTTTCCTTGTCGCTTGCACTACAATCAACCTCCATTTGTGAAGCAAAACATTGGATACGACACTATTGGGGTAATAAGCCTCAGTGGGATGCATTGATCTCCTCTTTCTTCGCTAAAGTGCTACTTCAGGGGAAAAATTTCGATCAAGCTGTAGAGATGTTTAAAGTTCAGCAGCATGATATAGCAGATGTCATAAAAGATACTAAGGTACAGAAGTTCAGAAATAGTGTTGTAAAACGTTATAAACGATTGACTGGTGCCTAGGGAATCCTCCCTACTAACTTATGTATGCTAGTGTTCTCGCAACTGCACCACTGTTTAACTTGACAAACTTCTTACTAGCTTCACCAGCTTCTTTTAAGTGCATTTGATCATTTAGTGCTTCACTAATTGCAGTTGCTATTTCTGTAGAGTTGTTGACTACTTTGCATCCACCAATTTCGATAAGGGAGTTGGTCACATCTTTAAAATTATAATAACTTGGGCCTGTGAGGGTTGGAAGCCCAAGCGCTGCGGGTTCAAGTAGATTGTGGCCTCCTACTTTCTTTCCTAAGAGGCTTCCCCCCATAAAACAAATATCAGCCGTACCTAAGAGCAGCATCATTTCACCCATAGAGTCACCTACGTATACCTGGGTGCTCAAGGAAACTTTTTCTCCGCTGCTGCGTGTAATGGTGGTGAATTTTCCAGCACAAAGTTTGGTTACATCGACAAACCGTTCGGGATGCCTTGGTACCACGATTAGGAGTGTGTCTGGGCGGGATTCTAATATTGTGGAGTGGGCTGATAATAGTAACTCGTCTTCACCAGCATGAGTGCTTGCTGCTATCCAAATCGGCCTAGACCCGCCTAAAGTATCTCGAAGTTTATTGCTAGCTAAGATACTCTCATTAGTGATGGTGATATCAAACTTTATTGACCCGGTAATCAGTACGTTGGCAGTTGGAACTCCCAGTTTGATAAATCGCTCGGCGTCATCTTCAAACTGACATAAAACTCGAGATAGCTTTTGAGCCATTGAGCTAAAGATAGGAAGAACTCTCTTGTAACCAAGGTAGGACTTTTCGGAGAGCCTTGCATTAAGTATAGTAATTGGTATTCCTGCCTGGTGGGTATAGTGGATTAAGTTCGGCCACAGCTCGGTCTCGACAATTAAAAGTTTTTTGGGATTGAACCTCTTTAAAAAGCCTTTTATTGCAAAGGGAAGGTCAACTGGAGCGTATCTGTGTTCAACCAACTCGGATAGGCTTTCTGCTTGCTTAGCACCGGTTGGGGTTGTAGTAGTAAGAAGTATAGTTTGTTTGGGGTTTTGCTTCTTAAACTCGCGTATAAACTGCGTAACAGCGATTATTTCACCAACTGACGAGGCGTGAATCCACACAGGCTCATTACCATGACTTAATTTGGCAGAGTATCCAAAGTGTTCTTTCCACCTCTTTCCGACATTTGGCTTTCCTGGCTTTGTTCGAAATAATCCATACAACAAAAAAGGGGCAGCTAAACTGAGTAAAACAGTGTATAGAGTTCGAATAATCATTTCTTTTTAACAAGTTCGTTGAGATTTATGTGGGTCCATTTACCGCGTGGTTTATCTATATATTGAAAATGCTCGTTAGTAAAAGTGCCTTGAATACAAACATACTTCCTATCTTTCGAATTAATATCTTTCCTATCAATTAGAAGGTTGTGCAAGACAGTTGGGCCAGTGCAATGATAAACCCCCATAGAAGGCTCATAGTGATTCACATTATAAACGACTTGATCAATTGCCCGTTCTAGGTCTAGGTTATTGGGCGAAGAAGCCAGAAAATAGTTAGTAAATCGAGTATTTTTACCAATTTTTATATACAAAGATTCATGTTGATTACCAAGAAGTTTATCCAAAGGCCAAACAAGAGTTGCATCAATATCCATGTAAACCCCCCCTTTATGGTTTAGCACAAACAAGCGCCATAAATCAGCTTGAGCTGCTCCATTCGTGAGTCTAGAGTATGCATCGTAAACTTCTTCAGATGCATGCTTTTTTAAGTATTCTCCGCGAGCTTCGGTACTTACATAGTTGTAATTACAGTTCAAGCTGAGCAAGCGATTGAAAAGATAATTTAGGTAAACAGGAAGCGCTACTTGATTGGTGAAATTGGTTTGCCAGATCTCTCTAGGAATCCTCCTAGATCCCGAGAGTCTTACCTTTGCAGCAGACCGTTCTGGGATCGTAAAACGTTTATTTGGCATTAGATAATGAAACGGATATGACAATATTTTAAAAATATTGCCAGTCAAGCGAATCAGACGATTGGCAATTAAGGTTGATAGGTTGCTCATTTTATAGTTCCCAATATATCAACCGAGAAAGTATGGATTAGCTTTGCAGTGATTGTTTAATCGCCGATGTAATCTGCTCGGTTGAAGGTATATCTCCATTAGCGTTCATAACGATTGTATGACGCTCATATAAAGGAGTGTACCTGAATGGCACGGTCGCATAAAATATGCCAACCGTAGGAGTGTGAGTTGAGATCGCAACATTTCGTACTCCTGTGTCAGGTGCCACCATTAATGTTGCCTTTGCTGTTAATTCAATAAGCTCTTCCAGTGGTAAGCAAGCTTGAATTTTAAAGTTGGGATATTCGAGAAGCTTTTTGAAAAAATCTCCTTTTTCAAAGTCGTTTTTCCCTTCCAGATACACATGGGTATGGTTTGGGTTTTCTTGAATCGCTTGCTCAAGCACAGCATACATCTGTTTTTTGGATAAAATTTTTCTTAGCTGAGATGCACCGTTAAAATACAGAACAAATGGGGTTTGAGTATCTTTGAGAGATCGGTGATCAGGGTATCCAAAATCCAGAGGGCGCTGCGGTGAATGGCCAAGTAATTTGAGCATATCCAACATGCACTCAACTTCAGGCTGAAAGTCTGAGCGAAATACGGCCATATTAAATAACGTACCGCGTAAGTAGGGCTTGTATGGGAAGCCCATTTTTATTTTTGCTTTACTGAGAGCTACCATCCAGTGTGATCGATTCGTGCTGGCTAAATCAAAAATAATATCTTGCTCGCCTAGTTGTCTTATGTTGTCAATTTTGTCTTTAAATGAGGTTTGTGATCTTTTGTCTCTTCCTGGCATGACCAGTGTTTTGTCTACTAAGTCGTTTGGCATACCATAGGTATAGTTAGATACACCTACCAGGGTTATTTGGGCGTTGGGGAAAAACTTACGCGCTTCGATTAAGAAAGGGCGAACAATAACTTGGTCGCCAAGTGCAGCATGGCGGATAACCGCTATTTTGGTGACTTTTTCGGGAGAGAATTCGGTTTCGATATAATGGCGGGCTTTTTTGGAAGCATACGCGCCTCGTTCAAACCAGAGGTGTTTCATACAGTGTTACTCAAAAATCGTTTTAATTTAGAAATCACGCGCTCGGGTGTGAGCTTGTTTAGACAGTCCTGATGACCCAGCGGGCACTCACGTTTGAAACATGGCCTACACTCGATATCAGTATGTACCATTTCTAATTCTGTTGTCAGAGGTGGCGTGTATTTCGGTGAGCTGGAACCATAAATAGCTACAATGTTACAGCCTACAGCTGCAGATACGTGCATTAGCCCAGAATCATTAGACACCACAGTATGGCAAGCAGCTAGTAAATCAACGGCTTCAATTAGTGATGTTTTACCAGCTAAATCAAAACAGTATTGCTGCTCTTCTGCTGTGAGAGCTGATCTGATTGCTTGTGTGACTAGTTTGTCCTTTTCAGAACCAAATAGCCAAATTTGCTGACCTTGACCAATAAGATATTTTGCTAGCGTGGCATAGTGCTTATCTGGCCAGCGCTTAGCCGGTCCAAATTCAGCTCCAGGACATAGTCCTATAATCGGGCGAGACTTATCTAAACCTAATCTTAATAAAGCAGAATTTTGGCTGTTACTGTCGACAAGTAGTTTCGGTTTGGGGCTGTTGTGTAAAGATACTTGAGTTTGCATCTCGGCTTTACTGGAGGCCAATGCAACATACCTTTCTACCATGTACTGAAAAATATGCTTGTCTGGGCGAAGATCTGTTAAAAGGCCATAGCGGAGCTCACCTTTCCAACCTATCCGGTTGGGGATCTTTGCAAACCAAGGAATTAAGGCAGATTTGGCTGAGTTTGGTAACACATAAGCGTGAGTGTAGTTGTTTTTGCTCAATAAACGTCCAAGGGCACGCCTGCCTAAAATATTTAACTCACCGTGCCCAATAGGCATTTCAATTGCTTGGTTGACTTCTGGCATGCGCTGCAAAATTGGTTTGCACCAAGCAGGAGCAAGAACATCAATCTCGCTTTCTGGGTAATTTGCTTTCAAAGTAGTATACAAGCTTTGCGACATAACCATATCGCCTACCCAAGATGGGCCAATGATGAGGGATTTCATTTAGGGAATAATAGTCAATCAGTAAGTAAGTTCATCTCGCCATGATACTTCATTGTGTACCACTTTGGCAGGGTTGCCGACAGCAATAACATTTGCGCCTATGGATTTAGTTACAGTTGAATTTATCCCAATAACAGAGTGCCCTCCAACATTAACGCCTTTTAATACTGTGACGTTGTCTGCAAGCCAGACACCACTACCGATATGTATGCTTCGAGCAGCATTGATTCGCTGGCCATTTCGAATTATATCATGGCCATCGCTTGTCATTATCTTCACATTTCGAGAGAGCATGCTTCCCTCTCCGATGATAAGTTCCGTATTGGTTTCTCGTGAAGATATATAAGAGTTATGGCCAATCACAGTACTGTCACCAATAAGCAAGGTGCAGTTGTTTCCATCAAGTTCAAGCTCACAGTCTCTTAACTTGACGTTGGCGCCTATGTGCAATCTGTTATTTTTCCCTTTTACTACAATCTTGCATCCTCTTAGTTTTGCTGTTGGGTCTATAGATATGGCGTGAGTTCCTCTGATCTTGAATCTATTTCTAACCCTGAGAGCGAATCTGACCATTGTCCACCTCTTTATGGTTTTTAATTTCTTGTTGTGTTACAGCAAAAAATAAAGCTAGCATAAAGCCATAGAATGTGCTGATAAGGTTTTGTTGTAAGGGGGCTTCAGTGAGACAACATATAGAAACGGCAAGGACGAAAAATACCCCCACATACGCAGCGTTGGACCGATTTCTGTGTCGGAAGAAATAAATCAGTGGAATAAGAAGCATACAGGCTAGTGCAATAACACCAAGGATACCTCCTGATGCTAATTGTTCAAAGTATTGACTGTGGGCATGCCCCCTTTGAACGGTTGCAGTCCAACTATTAACGATACCTTTTTTATATAGCTCTTTATTTAAGCTTTCTCGCTCAGAATATGTAAGTCCGGTTATAGGGCTAACTTTTATGGCCTCTACAGAGGCTTTCCAAAGCATTAATCTCCCTCCAGATGATACAGCAGATGATACATGTCCGGTTAGAATATTGTGAGCTTCTTTAATGGTAAAACTTATTCTATTCTGGAAACTAGTTGAGCTATGATATATGAGCGTCAATGCAGATAAGCATGTAACTACGATGATAGTGATTTTTCTCAAGCCCAGAGCCTTATACTCAAAAATAAAATACAAAAGGAGCGCTATTGGGATGACAATAATAGCTCCCCTTGTCAATGTCATTAGAGTGGCTGAAGATGCGAGAATTATACTTAAAATTAAGAGCCAACGATGTCTCTTTAGTTTCAATAGCGCGATACATAAAACGGCTAATAGACTGGCCAAGTAACCAAAGTTTATACTAAAAAGAAAACCTCCAGCTCTTCCTACTTCTTCAATGAAAAACTGATAGGATGCGATTAGAAACGCGCCTAAAGACCCTACTGTCGCCCCCCAAATTACGGTCGAAGCATAATTTTTTTTTATTGAAATACAATGTTTTAAAAAAATATATATAGGAATACATAATATAATACGAGATGCCCCTTTAAAGTATCTGAAATTCCAATCATCAATAACAAACAAAGGAACATTTGACAACAAATATGCACTTAAACATATAACAACAAGAGTGTCCTGTTTATCCCATTTTATGTTGTTTCTTTCTTTTATAATAGAATAAATTGACACTAGCAATAATAAGCAGACAATAGCGACAGAGAAATTTTTAGTTATTAGTAGTAAACTTAAAACTAAAAATGCAGACAAAGCTGCTATTTTTTCATTGCTTACTTTGAAATTTTGTAAGTTCATATTCTTCAGTGTAATGAGTTTCTAGGTTGGTAACGTGCTTATCCATAGAAAATAGCTCGAGAGCTCTTTGATATGCTAAAGTGGATTTTCTCTGTATTAAGTCTGGTAATGTCAGGTATTTTTCAATTTCTTGTGAAATATTATTGGGGTCAAAAGGATTACAAAGTAGCGCTGCGTTCCCCAAGACCTCTGGTAGAGAGCCTGTGTTTGCACCGACGATGGCCTTTTTAGCCGCCATAGCTTCAATAGCCGTAAGGCCAAAAGCTTCGTTATGGTTCGGTAAGCATACGATATCCATAACGCTAAGCATGCGTGCAGTATCTTTTCTAAATCCAGCTAGGTGGACACGGTTATTGAGATTAAGGTCTTTAATTCTCTCTTTGATAGATGCAACAAAACTGTTTTCAGACCCTTCTGATGCATCCATTCCACCAACGAGCA
Organism: Vibrio sp. Of14-4; assembly: GCF_022347625.1. Classification (NCBI taxonomy): domain Bacteria; kingdom Pseudomonadati; phylum Pseudomonadota; class Gammaproteobacteria; order Vibrionales; family Vibrionaceae; genus Vibrio; species Vibrio sp. Of14-4. Next base: position 78,267 of record NZ_JAKRGI010000007.1, read on the forward strand.
AGAGATGGCTATTGGGAAAAATAGCGCTGATCCTAGAAAAGGCTTCAAGTAGTTCAGCTTGCCCCTTTCCTACACAAATTCTCCCCACATTGCCAATTACAATACTATCTTCAGGAATGTTAAGTTCACTCTTTATCTTGGGGATATCAAATGTGGATAACGATGATTGCAAAGGCACATCAGTCCCTAACCACAGTTGGTTGATCTTATTTGCCTCAACAGGTAGAGCTTTTAGGTTGCGACGATAGGTTTCGTTACTGATCGAGAAAACTCGATATAAATGAGAGTAAACCCACTGATGAAAGAGGTCTTTTTTCGGTCTGGTCACTCCCATATGCTCAGTGAAAAAAGAATAACGCTTTGAGAGTAAATGCAGCAATGCGGAGACAAAGACATCTCCGGATTTATGACTATGTACGATGTGAACGTCACGCTTTTTAAGCCAATGGTTCAACAGGAGGATTTGATGTGAGAATAGAGATTTTTTGTTATTCACCTCGAAGGTTTCAATGCCATTCTCCTGCATATCTTTGGCTACTCTACTCCCTTTTATACATAAACCATATACTTGGTAATCACGTTTTAAAAACTCTGAGCCTATTCTTATTGGATACATCTCGAGTCCTCCCCAACCTTGAGAAAGACAAATATGCAAAATTGAGGGTTTGCTCACACTTACGTTACCGTCCTTAATGAAAGAACATTAGTTTATCAGAGACATGTACTCAGCAACACCTTCTGCAACTGTTTTGAAACTATACTTACAGCCAACGGAACGAAGTTTAGTTAAATCGGCCTCTGTATATTCTTGATATGCACCTTTTAAATGCTCGGGAAACGGGATAGTTTCGATAGTGCCTTTTCCGTGGTATTTGATTACTGCTTTGGCGACTTCTTCAAACGACTCAGCGTTACCAGAGCCTAAATTGAAAATGCCTGAAACGCCACTTGTCATAAACCAAAGGTTAACAGCTGCAACGTCACCTACATAAACGAAATCACGTTTGAAGCTTTCGCTGCCTGCAAACAATTTCGGATTTTCACCTGCGTTCATTTGATTATTTAAGTGGAAGGCTACGGAAGCCATAGAGCCTTTATGCTGCTCTCGAGGGCCATAAACATTGAAGTAGCGAAAGCCTGTGATTTGAGATAGTTTCTCTCCGTGCTTTTCCGCATCCTGCCAAATACGACGAACATAATTATCAAATAGCTGTTTAGAATAGCCGTAGACGTTAAGCGCACCTTCATATTTTTTTTCTTCTATGAATTTATCTGTTTCACCATAGGTAGCAGCAGAAGATGCGTATAAAAAGGGGATTTCACGCTCAAGGCAATAATGAAGCAGTTCTTTTGAATATTCATAATTGTTAAGCATCATGTATTTGCCGTCCCACTCTGTAGTGGCAGAGCATGCGCCTTCGTGGAAAATAGCTTCGATGGGGCCGAAGTCATCGCCGGCCATAACTTGGGCTAAGAAGTCATCACGATCCATGTAATCAGCAATATCAAGGTCGACCAGATTTTGAAACTTTTTTCCATTTTTAAGGTTGTCAACGACTAGTATGTCGTTAACTCCTTGTTCATTAAGTGCTTTTATGATGTTACTGCCAATCATGCCAGCGCCGCCAGTTACGATGAACATATTTTACTTCCTCAAAGATGGTTCATTGCGATTATATCAGTAAAGATTGCCCTATCCTAGGTGTTGAAGCTACCTGTTATACGATCATTCATCGACAAATATAATCTACCTCTCACATGAAGACATCAAACATAATTGCAAGGTGTTCTAGTTCGTAACTTAGAGTAGTATGTGATAAAAGTAGTTTCATATCGTGCTTGTGTTTTAGTAGTTTTAGTCTGCACAAGTCGGTTTGATGTTACTCGAAGCATTCAAAAAGGATTTGTAAAAATGGAAAGGAAAGAATCCTTATCATATTCCAATATTTCAGAGGAAATCTATAGAACTTCTGAACGGTCTGGTGATATTGATCTTGTGGAGTTTTTCAAACAACTATGGAGAGAGAAGTGGCTCGTAATCACGGTAGTAGCATTATCAACAATAGGTGCATTTATATACGCCAATAGTCAGACTGTTACATGGACCACGACAGCTAAGGTTAATCAGGCTCAAGATAAAGATTTATCCGCGTTTTTGCTTGAAGTTAACAGGTACAAAGCATTTTTTGAGCAGTCTAGTCAACCAAATGGGGTTCGAATGATCCGTGATATAGATATGGTTATCGATAAAGAAACCCTTTTTAAATCTTTTATCGCATCATTTAACTCCCAATCAAATAAGTTAAAATTCATTGAAAATTATGATTTTTCGGACAAGTCAATAGTATTGAATTATTTAGCTGCCGAGCCAGTGAATAAGCGAAAAAAAGATATCTATCTACTCAGATTTCGAAGCGATACCAAGCAAAAAAGTTTTCAAGTACTAAATGAATACATAAACTTTGTTACTAAAACCGTATCCAACCAGGCATTAGGTAACTTGAAAGCTATAGTTGCATCGCGAGTTATGGAACTAGCAAAGGAGAAAAAAGTACTTGTAAGCCAAGCAAAAAACAAACTGAATAGTGAACTGATCAGAATAAAACTTGCTCATAAAGTTGCCAGTAATGCAGCTGTCATCAATCCAATTAAAAATCTTGATAAGGGAAATACCCTATTTGATTTTCAGGTAGGTACTCAAATTCTGGATGCCAAGCTGAAGGCTCTGAATGAAATCAAAGATATTGAAATTTTTGAACCTAGGTTGAGCGTTGTCAACGCTATGCTTGATACCCTAAAGAGTGAACCAGTTAATCAAGATATTACTTTTCAAACCTATCACTTCATTATCGAACCTGTAGAGCCGATGGAAAATGACAATCTAGATAGATTCAGGATTCAAATAATGTTGGGTTTTACTATGGGACTTTTTGTAGGAATTGTTGTTGTATTGGCGCGATTTATTTTTTTGCGTTAAGACAAAAAAATTATTTATTTTAAACAGAAAAATTCATGAATGAAATATTCCACTCATTGACACTGTTATATTTTGTTGGTGAAAATTTTGTGATTAAAGGGTTAATTTAATGTTGAAATTTGCACTAGTAGGATGTGGAAGAATTGCTATAAGACATAGCGAGCTATTAGGTTATAACAATATAAGCAACGCGACTTTATCAGCAGTTTGCGACATTGACGAAGCAAAAGCTAAAGCAATAGCAGAACGATTTAACGTTCCCTATTTCACCGATATGGATGAAATGATGCAAAAAGAAGATATCGATGTTGTGTCAGTGTTAACTGAAAGTGGAAATCACGCCAGACATGTAATCAACTTGGCCAAGTATGGTAAGCCAATTGTGGTAGAAAAGCCAATTGCTTTAACTCTGATAGAAGCAGATGACATGATTAGAGCATGCGATCAAAACGGCTGTAAACTCTTTGTTGTTAAGCAGAACAGATTTAATGTACCGGTAGTGAAACTGAGAGAAGCTATTGATAAAAAAAGGTTTGGCAAACTGGTGCTGGGTACGATTAGAGTAAGATGGTCTAGGAGTCAAGATTATTATGATCAAGCATGGTGGAGAGGGCGTTGGGATATGGATGGCGGGGTCCTGACCAATCAAGCAAGCCATCATGTTGATCTCCTCGAGTGGATGATGGGAGACGTAGAGTCTGTTTTTGCAAAAAGTACGACCGCACTGGTAGATATTGAAGCAGAAGATACAGCAATTGTTACACTTAAATTTAAAAATGGAGCTCTTGGGATTATAGAGGCTACTACAGCAGTTAGACCAAAAGATCTAGAGGGCTCGATATCGATTTTAGGGGAAACTGGAACTGTAGAAATTGGTGGGTTTGCGGTAAACAAAATGTTGCACTGGAATTTCACATTACCCGAAGATGGAGATAAAGAGGTGATGGAGAAGTATTCAGTAAATCCCCCCAATGTATATGGTTTTGGGCATAAAGCATATTATGAACATGTTGTTGATAGTGTGATTAATAACAAAGTTCAGCTTGTTGATGGTCTTGAAGGAAGAAGAAGCCTAGAGCTTATATCTGCAATTTATGAATCAATCGAAACCGGTAAAGAAGTATATTTACGCTTCAAACCAGAAAAGTGCAAGCTAGGTATATCAAATGAATAATAGGCCGAAACTAGATAAATCGAGAATTAAGGATGTTTCGTTTGGCTGTAATGTTAGGGTCATAAAACCTTCCAACATATACGGTTGCTCTATCGGTAATAATACTTTTGTAGGCCCATTTGTAGAGATTCAAAAAGGTGTTGTGATTGGTGAAAACTGTAAAATACAGTCCCACAGTTTTATTTGTGAATTGGTCAATATAGGTGACGATGTGTTTATTGGGCATGGCGTTATGTTTATAAATGACCTTTTCTCTCAAGGTTTCCCAGCAAATGGTAATAAAGATTTTTGGTTAGAAACCAAGATAGAAAATAAAGTTTCAGTTGGATCAAATGCAACAATTCTTCCGGTTAGAATATGTAGCAATGTTGTTATTGGGGCTGGTGCAGTCGTGACAAAAGACATAAATGAACCAGGAGTTTATGTTGGGAATCCAGCAAAGAAAATTAGGGGATTATAGTCAATGGTTAAGTTTTTAGATTTGCAAGCTCAATATGATTCTTTGAAAAAAGAAATTGATAATGCAATTAGTAATGTCGTGGCGGACGCTGCCTTCGTTGGTGGTAAATATGTAGATTTATTCGAGAAAGAGTTTGCAGAGTATCAATCTGCAAAATACTGTGTAGGCGTCGGCAATGGTACAGACGCGTTGGAGATTGCTATTGAGGCACTGGCTTTTCCTTGTGGCAGTGAAATTATTGTCCCAGCTAATAGTTTTATCGCATCATCAGAAGCAGTCACTAGATCTGGTCATAAGGTAGTATTTTGCGATTGTGACGATGAAAACTATACAATATGCTTGACCAGTCTGGAATCTAAAATCACCCCTAAAACTAAGGCCGTCATGGCCGTGCATTTATATGGCCACCCATGTGATATGGATGGTTTACTAGACTTGGCTGAAAAACATGATTTGAGAGTTATCGAAGATTGTGCACAGGCTCATGGAGCAAAGTATAAAGGCAGAGATGTTGGCTCAATAGGTGATGTGGGTACGTTTAGTTTTTATCCGGGAAAAAACCTAGGGGCATATGGTGATGGTGGTGCTATTACGACCAACGATAAAGAGTTAGCTAATAAGTGTAGGATGATTGCAAATCATGGACGTATAAAAAAGTATGAACATGATTTTGAAGGACGTAACTCTCGATTGGATGGAATTCAGGCTGCTATTCTATCAGTCAAGCTTAAACATTTAAATGATTGGACAAATAAAAGGATTGAAGTTGCAAACTATTATTTGGAAAGCTTAAAAGATATAGATGGAATATTCCTACCCAAGCGAGAGATATGGGCTATGCAAGTTTATCATCTATTTGTAATAAGAGCTGGGAACAGAGAATCTTTAAATAAACATTTGATAGAAGATGGTATTCAAACAGGCATACATTATCCGATATCATTGCCTAAATTATCAGCATATAAGTATCTAAATCAATTTGATGAATCATTTAATGCTAATAAAAATGATAAATTTATTCTAAGTCTTCCTATTGGTGAACATTTAACTCTCGAAGAAATTGAAAAAGTGGCTAATTCCATTAAGAGTTTTTACAATAGGAAAAAAAATGATTTACTTTGAGATTCGGAAAAAATTAATATTAGACCCTAAAATATGGTTGGTCACAGGATGCGCGGGTTTTATTGGTTCCAATCTTGTTGAAGAACTTTTGAAGTTAAACCAAAAAGTCATTGGACTTGATAATTTTTCTACTGGTTATCAGCACAACCTTGAGCAAATAAAAAGAACTGTTTCTCTTGAACAATGGAGGAAGTTTGAGTTTATTGAGGGCGACATTACAGATTATGAGGTTTGTGCTCAGGTCACTAGGGGGGTTGATGTCGTCCTGCATCAAGCTGCCTTGGGATCTGTTCCTCGCTCATTAGAACGTCCAGTGGATTCAAATGCTGCCAATGTTAGCGGTTTTTTAAATATGTTAACTGCAGCGAAGGATAATGACGTCGGTAGGTTTGTGTTTGCTTCTAGTTCCTCTGTTTATGGTGATAGTCAAGAGCTGCCTAAGTTAGAGAAGAACATTGGTCGTTTACTGTCTCCATATGCAGTGACTAAGTACGTTAATGAACTTTATATGGATGTTTTCTACAAATCGTATCGTTTTGAGTCCATTGGTCTAAGGTATTTTAACGTATTTGGAAAAAGACAGTCTGCGCTTGGTGCATATGCTGCTGTTATGCCCAAATGGATAGCATCAATGATAAAAAACCAGCCTGTCTTTATTTATGGTGATGGAGAAACAAGTCGTGATTTTACCTATATAGACAATGTAGTTCAGGCTAATATCTTGGCAGGCACTACGAAGAACCCTAAAGCCATGTCACAATCTTTTAATATTGCAGCTGGTGGAAGAGAGACGCTAAATAACTTATATTCTTCGATCAGAAGCCATCTGAATACTTCTCAGTCTGAACTGATATATAAAGATTTTAGGCAAGGTGATATTCGGCATTCCAATGCTAATATTGATAAGGCCAAAGAACTATTGGGATATATGCCTACTCATAACTTGGAACAAGGGTTAATAGAGTCTATTGACTGGTATGTAGGCAACCTTTCTGAGACATATTATGAAAAGCAATAGAATATGTATAATCGGGCTAGGCTATGTCGGCTTACCATTAGCCCATGCATTTAGTTTTAAGTACGATGTTATTGGTTACGATATCGATAAGAATAGAATTGAACAACTTCGAAATGGTATTGACTGCACACTCGAGTTAGAGTCCGTACAAGTTAATGAAGCGATATCAAATAATATTGTTTTTACTCATGTTTTGGATGAAATAAGTAGCTGTGATATATATATTGTCACAGTACCTACGCCAATTGACAAAAACAATCAGCCATATCTAGAGCCTCTGATAAATGCGAGTAGAGATGTTGGTAAAGTTTTAAATAAAGGTAATATTGTAATATACGAATCAACAGTCTATCCAGGTGCAACTGAAGAGGATTGTGTACCTATTATAGAAAAATATAGTGGATTAAAATTTAACACTGATTTCTTTTGTGGCTATTCTCCTGAAAGAATTAATCCAGGTGATAAAGAGCACACAGTTACAAAAATATTAAAAATAACCTCTGGTAGTACGCCTGAGATTGGAGTCTATATAGATGAACTATATAGAAGTATTATAACTGCAGGTACTCATTTAGCACCATCTATTAAAGTCGCAGAAGCAGCTAAAGTTATTGAAAACTCCCAGAGAGATATTAATATAGCTTTTGTAAATGAGTTGGCAATTATATTCAATAGGTTAGGTATAGACACCAGAGATGTTCTAAAAGCTGCAGGGACGAAGTGGAACTTTTTACCATTTAAACCTGGATTAGTTGGTGGGCATTGTATTGGTGTCGATCCCTATTACCTTACTCATAAAGCTCAGCAGGTAGGATATAATCCTGAAATCATTTTGTCTGGGCGAAAACTGAATGACAATATGGGTGTTTATGTAGCAAATCAAGTGATTAAACTGATGATAAAGCATGGTTATCAAATAGATAAGTCAAATGTTTTAATTCTAGGTATGACTTTTAAAGAAAACTGCCCTGATATTAGAAACTCTAAGGTAATCGATATCATTAAAGAGCTAGAAGAGTTTGGTTGTAATGTTGACGTTTCGGACCCTTGGGCAGATAAAGATGAAGTAAAAAGAGAATATAATATTAATTTGGTAGATGAAATAAAAAATGTCAAATATCAGGCTGTAGTAATGGCAGTAGCTCATGATGAGTATAGGGATTTTAAACCACTAAATGATGGTCAAATTACTTATGATATTAAGTCTTTTCTAGAGAGTAGCGATGGTAGATTATAAGATTTAGGAATGCTGTTTAAATATAAATATCTAAAGATTAACATTGGCTTTATTATAAATTCATAGGAACTATTAATAATGTTTTCATCTGATAAAAAGGTAGCTTTAATTACAGGAATTACAGGACAGGATGGATCTTACCTCGCGGAGTTTCTTTTAAAAAAAGGATATATAGTTCACGGAATAAAGCGTCGTAGCTCACTATTCAATACTGATAGAATTGATCATTTATATCAAAATCCACATGTGGAAAACCGAGACTTCATACTTCACTATGGTGATATGACCGATTCAATGAATATAACCCGTATTATTCAAGAGACTCAGCCAGATGAAATATATAATTTAGCAGCAATGTCTCATGTTGCAGTATCATTCAATACGCCAGAATATGTTGCTAATGCTGATGGTACTGGAACTTTGAGAATTTTAGAGGCAATCCGCCTACTTGGATTACAACATAAGACTAAAATATATCAGGCTTCGACGTCAGAGCTGTATGGAAAAGTTCAAGAAACGCCACAAACAGAAGCTACACCATTTTACCCTAGAAGCCCTTACGCAGTTGCTAAAATGTATGCATATTGGATCACGGTGAACTATCGGGAAGCATATGATATTTTTGCTTGTAACGGCATTTTGTTTAACCATGAAAGTCCTGTGCGGGGAGAGACTTTCGTGACAAGAAAGATTACGAGAGCTGCAGCTAAAATTGTACTGGGATTACAAGACAAACTGTACCTTGGTAACCTCGATGCTAAAAGGGATTGGGGGCACGCTAAAGATTATGTGCGAATGATGTGGATGATTCTTCAACACGATAATGCTGAGGATTGGGTTATTGCAACTGGCCAGACGACCACGGTAAGAGATTTTGTTAAGCTTGCCTTCGCATATGTAGGGGTAGACTTACGCTTTGAGGGCTCGGGAGTTAATGAACGTGGCCTAATTGCGTCTATTGATGACAGCAAAGCAGAACAGTGTGATATGGACTTAGGTACTCTTGCTATTGGACAGGAGGTAGTGTGCGTTGACCCTCGATATTTTAGGCCTACAGAGGTGGATTTGCTATTGGGTGATCCAACCAAGGCTGAGAAAAAATTGGGTTGGAATCGAGAGTACGATTTAAAAGATCTCGTTGAAGATATGATGAGTAGCGATCTTAAATTGATGTTAAAGGACCAATACCTGAAAGAAGGTGGCTATAAAACGATGAACTACTTCGAATAGGTTCGCGCATGAGAAAGGATAGTAAGATCTTCATAGCTGGACATAAAGGCTTAGTTGGCAGTGCCATTTTAAAAAGACTAGAAATTTGTGGCTACAAAAATATTATAACTCGAAATCGAGATAAATTGAATTTACTGGATCAGAATGCAGTAGAAGAGTTTTTTAAAGAAGTTCGGCCTGAATATGTAGTGTTGGCTGCGGCAAAAGTTGGCGGAATTATCGCAAACAACACTTATAGGGCCGATTTTATTTATGAAAACCTACAAATACAAAATAATATAATTCATCAAAGTTACGTATATGGTGTTGAGAAGCTACTTTTTCTAGGTAGTACATGCATCTATCCAAAGAATGCCCCACAGCCGATGAAGGAAGATTGCCTGTTGTCATCGCCGCTGGAGTATACCAATGAACCGTATGCAATAGCTAAAATTGCAGGGCTCAAGATGTGTGAAAGTTATAACTTACAGCATGGTACAAACTTTATTTCTGTTATGCCGACCAACCTCTATGGGCCAAACGATAATTTTGATCTTCATACTTCTCATGTTCTTCCCGCTTTAGTCAGGAAAATACATCTCTCTAAGCTTTTAAAAAATCGCGACTATGACTCGGTGATACATGATTTAAAGGTTGATAGTAGAGAAGAAGCACTTAAATGCTTATCTCAAATGGGCATCACACAAGAAAAAGTAACGATATGGGGCTCTGGTAATCCCAGAAGAGAGTTCATTCATTCAAGCGACATGGCTGAAGCTTGCATCTTTTTATTGGAAAATATCGACTTTTCAGACATCTTAGCGCTTGGGAATCATGATTGCTATCAAGAGGCTTCTCACCATCCACATATCAATATCGGTAGTGGGGTCGATATATCAATTGGTAACTTGGCTGAATTAATAAAACAGATCGTAGGTTATGATGGTGAGTTAGTGTTTGACTTAAGTAAACCTGATGGGACATATAGAAAATTAACAGACCCGACTCGCCTTAATAAATTAGGTTGGAAACCAACTATTGGGTTAGAGGAAGGCATACAGCAAGTATATAGTTGGTACTGTTCACAAAACTATACAACTTAAACTTTAATCGAGAGCCTTAAGCACTACACTCATTATACAGTCAGTTTATAGGTAACTACTTAATGAAATTTAATAAAGAGATTTTTATCGGTGATAAAGTTATATCCACTTCTTCTGCTACATTTGTTATTGCTGAAGCAGGTGTAAATCATGGTGGTGATTTGGCTGTAGCTAAAAAGCTTATCGATTTAGCTAGTGAATCAGGCGCGGATGCTGTCAAGTTTCAAACATTTAGTGCTGATGACTTGATTTTAGATAATGTCGAGAAAGCTCCTTATCAAAAGAAAACAACCGCTGTATCAGAAAGCCAAATGGATATGCTCCGTAAACTCGAAGTAACAAAGGAACAGAATGTTGAGTTAAAGAGTTATAGTCAAGAAAAAGGAATTATTTTCTTAACTACCCCTTTCGATGAAAATAGTCTCGAGCAAATAGATTCATTAGACTTACTAGCTTATAAAGTCGCCTCAACGGATACTACTAACCTTCCTTTCCTAAAGAAAATTGCAAAAAAAGGAAAGCCAATTTTTCTCTCTACTGGGATGACTTATCTATCGGAAATTGAATTAGCTTTAAGAACCATTTATAAATTTAATCAGAATGTTGTATTGCTACAATGTACTGCTAATTACCCGATAAGAGATGAAGAGGCGAATCTTAAGGTTATAGATACATTCAAAGAAAATTTTGATGTATTAGTTGGGTATAGCGACCATTCAGTGGGAGTAGGTGCGGCGCCATTTGCCATTCCGATGGGTGCTAAGGTTGTTGAGAAACATTTTACTCTTGATAAATCACTTGAGGGCCCAGACCATGAAGCATCTTTGTCTCCCGAAGAGTTGAAAGACTTTGTATCCTTAGTAAGGAGGGTTGATTCATATATGGGGACCGCAGTAAAGACTCCAAATCTCTCAGAAACTAGAACACGTGCATCTTTACAAAAGTGTTTAGTTGCGGCTTGTGATATTAAACAAGGTGACCTGTTCACTGAAGAAAATATTGTTGCTAAGAGAACAGGTGGTATTGGAATCTCTCCTATTTATAGTATTGATATTCTTGGCCAGATTGCTACAAGAGATTTCAATACAAATGATATTATAGAAATCATATGAAAATAATTTACTGTGGATTTGGTAGAGCTGGACTTGAATGTTTATATCAGCTATTAAATATTGTTAACATAAAAATAGAGGATATTGTCGTGTTCACTCACGACAGTCCTGAAAATAATACATTCATAGAGCATGTTAATAATATGAATATTACTTTTCATTATACTAGCATTAATGAACATGATGATTTTCTGAGAGGGTTTAATCCTGATTTTTTAATATCTGTCTACTATAGGTACATTATAAAGCCAAGAGTTTTGGAAATTGTTGGTTATAAAGCTATGAACCTTCATCCTTCTTTATTACCTGCTTATAGAGGGACCAAGTCTAGCGTGTGGGCAATTTTAAATAATGAAAAGAAAACAGGTATATCATTTCATTATATAAATGAAAAAATAGATGATGGAAATATTATTCTCCAAGATGAAATTGATATATCAAAACATGACACCGCATATAGTTTATATAATAAGTTGATATCTCTTTTTGTCTCAAATTTTAGAGTGGCTTTTAATAGGTTGATTGATAAATATAATGGAGAAGCTCAATGTGGGGAAGCCTCTTATTATAAGAGAGAGCTACCATATGGTGGAGTAAGGGAAGTAAGTAATTGTACTTTTTCCGAAGCTCAGCGGTTCGTTAGGGCCATGTACTTTCCACCTTTTAAAGGAGCTATTTTTACCGATAATGATGGTTTTACTATCGAGGCTAACAGTATCTATGATTTAGAGAAAATTAAACATAAGTTTAAGGTAGGGTAATGATTTATATATCTTCATCATGTGTAAAAAATGATAGTATCAAAAATTCAGTCAGTCAGTTAGCTAATGCTGGATTTAAGAACATTGAGTTATCAGGTGGAACTGAGCTTTATGATGGGTTTGAACTTGATTTACTAGAGTTAAGAGATAAGTATAAATTGAATTACTTATGTCATAACTACTTTCCTCCACCGAAAGAGCACTTCGTTCTAAACTTGGCTTCCTTGAGTGATGAGATATTTGATAAGTCAATTGAGCATCTGACTAAGTCGATACAATTATCTCAGAGGCTAGGAGCAAAAAAATTTGGTTTTCATGCTGGATTTTTTATCGACATAAAAGTTAAAGAAATTGGTAAGAAAATATCTAAAGATAAGCTATTTGACAAAGAACAATCGATAATGCGCTTTAAGCAAGGTTACAAAAGACTACTGGAGTATTCTGACGGAGTTGATTTATATATAGAAAATAATGTTTTTTCATCTACTAATCATATTACATATAAAGGTGAAAACATATTTATGCTTACAGAGTCAAAAGAGTTTAATGTTTTAAACTCTGAGATGAAATTTAACCTATTGCTTGATGTCGCTCATTTAAAAGTCAGCGCCAAAACTCTTGGTTTAAACTTCGAAGAGGAATTTTCTTTATTATTTCCTAAAAGCTCATATATCCATTTAAGTGATAATGATGGCTTTCATGATTTAAACTTGGCTATTAAGAAAGACTCGGACTTATCGTGTCTTTTGAAGAAATTTGATACAAAAAATAAAGATTTTACATTAGAAGTTTATGAAAGCATTGATAAAATAAAAGAAACCTATGACTTAATACAAGGAGTTGTAGAATGATTAAGAAACTAGTGTGTAATTTGAACTATAGCTTGATCGAGGTGATGAAGGTTATTAATGAAAATGCAATGAATATAGCATTTGTTGTTGATGAAGACCTTATCATGCATGGAGTTGTGACAGATGGCGATATTCGCAGGGCTCTTCTAAATGACACTGGGTTGCAAGAACCTGTTCGAAAAATACTTTCTCCAAGCTTTTCATATGGTTATACGACTGATAGTCATGAGAAATTGTTAAGTAAGGTTAATGAAGCCATAAGAGTGATTCCGATTGTTGATGAAGATTTTCATCTTGTGGACTTTTTCGAGTGTAAACGAGGTTCACAGTTTCCTGTGGCAATACCCAATTTAAGTGGTAACGAGTTTAAGTATCTCACCGATGCATTTATGAGTAGCTGGATCTCAAGTAGTGGTGAGTATATTGCAAGATTTGAGGGAAAATTTTCAGGGTATTCAGATTGTGAGTTCGGTGTTGCTGTTTCAAACGGAACAGCCGCTATCCATTTAGCATTGCTAGCGCTTGATATTGGAGAAGACGATGAAGTTATTGTCCCCGATTTAACGTTTGCTGCAAGCATTAATGCTGTTCTACATGCTAATGCTACTCCAGTCATTGTGGATGTGGAAGAGGAGAGTTGGTGTATTGACCCAATTAAGATTGCAGAAGCAATCACTCCTAAAACCAAAGCAATAATTCCAGTGCATTTATACGGCCAAGCTTGCGATATGGAAAGTATAATCACGTTAGCCAATCAGTATGACTTAAAAGTAATTGAAGATTGTGCTGAAGCTCATGGTGCTATGTATCAAGGCAAAAAAGTGGGTAGTTTTGGTGAAATAGGGTGTTTCTCTTTCTTTGGCAATAAGGTCATTACTACTGGTGAAGGTGGTATGTGTGTAACAAATGATGTTGTGCTTGATCAGAAAATGAGAGTTTTACGAGATCATGGTATGAGTAAAACGAAAAGATACTGGCACGAAGTAGTAGGCTATAACTACAGAATGACCAACTTGCAAGCAGCAATTGGCCTTGCACAGCTAGAGCGAATAGATGACATTCATAATAATAGAAACCTCTACGAACAAGCATATAGAAGTGTATTAGATAGTAAAAGTTTTACATTTCAAAATGATATTAATGGCAGAACCAAAATTACTTGGCTAGTAAGCGTTTTACTAAAAGATAATATCAGTAGAAATGCTTTTATAAGTATATTAAAAGATAGGGGAATTGATGCTCGACCATTTTTTTATCCTTTAAGTGCTATGGATATATATAAAAAATATTGTAAATTTGAAACTCCGGTTGCTCATAAGATTTCAAAAATTGGGCTGAACTTACCTACATATGAAAGCTTGAAAGATGTTAATGAAATTAGAGGTATTATGGTCGATGTACAAAAATAAGTCTTTTTTGGCCATAATTCCTGCTAGAGGTGGAAGCAAAAGGTTACCTGGCAAAAATATAAAGGATTTAAAAGGGAAGCCCCTTATAGCTTGGACTATTGAATCCGCATTAAGCAGTATATATTTAGACGAAGTTATGGTTAGCACCGATGACTCTGAAATAGCTAAAGTTTCGACTCAGTTTGGTGCCGAGCTACCGTTTATACGTCCGGCAGAACTGGCTGATGATTTTTCCACTCGAACGGATGTTATTAAACATACAATTACTTTTTATCGCGAGAAGTTAGGCAAAAATTTTGATTATCTAGTTTACTTACAGCCTACATCCCCTCTTAGAACAAAGTGCCATATAGATGAAGCTATTGAATATCTATTTTGTAAGAGCGCTGATGCTGTAGTCTCCGTTTGTGAAGTGGAGCATCCGATTCAGTGGAGTGGAATCCTTCCTGAAGATAACCAAATGTCTAATTTTCTTGAGAAGGTATCTATAGCTTCTAGAAGTCAAGACTTAAAGACTGGTTATAGACTTAATGGTGCGATATATATCTGCGATGTTGAAAAGTTTCTAGAGCATAATTGTATTTTTATTAATGAGAATATATATGCATATAAAATGAGTCAAGAAAGTTCAGTTGATATTGACAGTAAACTAGACTTTAAATTCTCAGAGGTCTTAATTACAGAAAGAAATAATGAAAATTAAAGTGTTAATAGTGTCAGGTCAGCCTCAAAGATTTCTTGATGAACTTGATCTTGCGCGTAGTTTAGTAAAACATTCAAGCAGTATGTCTGTTTGTTTTTTTATTAGTGATAATGTCTATCATAAATACTATGACATCATAGAAAATATGGAGTTCAATGTTGTTAATAATTTAAATATTAAATGTAAAACTAGAAGAAAAAACATTAACCTAAATTTAAATATGAAAAAAATATTTTTTTCATTAGTACCGTTTGGATTAAAAAATAAGATAATAGATTTAATTAAATATATTAGATCATCAAAGTTTTACACCAAAAAACTTTTTTCACAAGAAGACGAAATCATAAGTAAATTATATGATTCCTACCTTTTTGCAAAAGATATAGTTTCAAAACATGATTTTAATGTAATGTTTGTCAATGGTGATAGGCACCTTGGTATTGAACCTGTATTTTTGAAAATATCTAAGGAACTAAATATTACATCTATTATTCCTTATTTAGTAGATTACTCTGATGAGGAGAGGATCTTCTTTAATAACCCAGAAACAAAATATGTCACTCCTGATCTGTTTATATCGAATTATGTTAAAAAATCGCAGAAAGAATTTATTCATACGTCTGCAAGAGGTTACTATTACTATCGTCACCCTGTGGCTAGCGCGTTGAAAAAATTTGGAGTGCTCACTTCTGACCCATTTGTAATGGGAAAGGGTAAAAGTGATATATTATGCTTAAATAATAATTATTATGCTGATCAGTATATTGAAAAAGGTGTAGACGAAAGAAAAATAAAGGTTGTAGGAGATATATCCTATGATACTTTATATCAAGCTTATATTAAAAAGAACGATATAGTTAGCATGGTCATTAGTAAATATCATCTAGACCGCAAGAAAAAAACTGTCATCATTGCCTTACCACAGCTCGGTGAACATCATATACTTCCCTGGGATAGGCACTGGGAGGAGGTTAGGTTCATACTCTCATCGGTAAGTAAACTAGAGGTAAATGTACTAGTTTCTTTGCACCCCAGAATGATCAGAAGTGACTATCAATTTATAGAGTTAGAGTTTGGGTGTCATATTCTCGAAGAACGACTGGCTAATGTTATTGTTGTTGCCGATTTGTTCGTTGCTACATACTCATCCACCGTAGTTTGGGCAGTTCTCTGTGGGATAAACTCCGCTGTCCTAGATTTTTATGATCTAGGCTACAACATGTATGATTTTTTAAATAGCATTATTAAGATAAAAGATAAACAATATCTAATAAAGGGTTTGAAATCTGGATTGATTGATCATAGAGATTTTTCTGAGGATTGGTTCAACCTTTCTAAGGAAGACGTTTTTGATGGTAATACGATAAGTCGCTATGTTAACTTAATTAGTGAGGTTTCATCAAAGTGAGTAGTAAGGTATTTAAGAACTCATATTACTATATGTTAGCTGCATTTTTGCCAACATTAGTAGGTTTCTTGATGTTACCAGTGTATACCCAATATTTAACACCTGAAGATTATGGTATTATCGCATTAGTAATGAGTTTACAAGGTTTTTTGCCATTGCTAATGACCTTACAAATACCCTCATCTTTAACTCGTTTTTATTTTGAATACCATAATGATATTAGATCTTTAAAGGTATTTATATCTACAATTCTATTTTTTTTGTTTTTTATATCAACAGTAGTCACGTTACTTTTGATATTATATTTGTCTGATATAGTATATTTTGTTTTTCCTAGTTTGATTGACCATGAGAAACTTTTCTTTATTGGCGTATTATCTTCTTATTTTGGGATATTTACTTCATTATTTTCTAGCCTTATAAGAGTTCAACAAAAAGCAAAGCTGATCATGAAAATATCTCTTGGTTTATTTTTGTTTTCTTTGCTAGTTAATATTATGGAGGTTATAGTACTAAAAAGAGGAGCTTATGGAGTGATTGAAGGTACATTTATATCGTCAATAGTAACATTTCTTACATATTATATCGTCACTCGTAAATTTATTATATTGAGTTTTAACTACAAACTACTTATAGAGCCACTGAAATTTTCGATTCCACTTATACCCTACAGTATTTCCGGGTTGATTTTTTTATACTCAGATCGAATCATTATGGAGAAGTATGTTTCCATTAGTATTGTTGGACTATATATGTTTTCTGATAAGATATCTAGTATATTTAAGATGATGGCCAATGAGTTTAATAGTGCATTTTTGCCATACTTTAATAGTGTAAGTAAGAAGTCTAAGGATCAAGCTATCATCGAAACTAGAAATATTGCTTTAGTTTTTTTGTATATTATTTCTATGTTTATAACTATTCTATCCTTATTTTCTTATGAGATGGTTTTTCTATTGTTTAATGATGACTATTTGGAAGCATGGCAATATATACCATTTCTTAGTTTTGCTTATATTTTTCGTGCTCTATATAATTTCTCTAGTTGTGCTTTATTTTACGATAAAAAAACTGGTAGGATTGCATTTGTAAATATATTTTCAGGAATTGTAAATATCTCATTGAATCTTTGGTTAATCCCAATTTATGGAATTAACGCCGCTGTCTTAAGCACTTTAATATCTTTCATTTTTAATTATATTATCTCTGAATTTATTTCTTATAATTCCTATGGGGTTATACTTTTTCATAAGCAGTTGTTCATGGTTATTACTTATTCTTTTTCCACTCTGATATTATCATATTGGATAAATTCAAACTTTATAAATATAACTATAATTGATTACGTTTATAAACTGATATTGGTGTTTTTGGGATTATTTATTGGTTATAAAATGAATATAATGAAATTATCTATTTTCAAATATAAGGCTTAATTTGATGAAGGAAACCTATATTATTGCTGAATTAGGCAATACCCACGAAGGCAGTTTAGGACTTGCTAAATGTTTCATAAAGGCAGCTGCACAGACTGGTGTTGATGCTGTAAAAATGCAAACTCATATATTTGAAGCAGAAAGCTTACCTGATGCCCCCAACCCACCCTACTTTAAGGATGAGTCTAGAAAAGAGTACTTTGAACGCACGGCGTTTTCTCTTGAAGATTGGCGTGAACTCAAGCGATATAGTCAAGAGGAACTTCATATAGACTTCTTTAGTTCACCTTTTTCTCTAGAAGCTGTTGAGCTGTTGGAAGCCGTAGGAGTTAGCACATACAAAATAGCTTCCGGTGAGGTCAATAATTTGCCATTGCTAGAAAGAGTAGCGAGAACGGGTAAGCGTGTTCTCTTATCTAGTGGAATGAGTAGTTGGCTAGAGCTCGACCAAGCTGTTGAAACGCTCAAAGAGAATGGGTGTAATGATCTGGTTGTTCTCCAATGCACATCTGAATATCCATGCCCACCAGAATCGGCTGGCTTGAATATTTTAGAGGAACTCAAGAATAGATATGATGATATAGAGGTTGGCTATAGTGACCATACACTAGGTGTGGCTGTACCCCTAGCAGCTGTCATTAAGGGCGCCACTGTAGTAGAGAAACATTTTACTTTATCAAAAAAAATGTATGGCAGTGATGCGATGAATTCTACAGAGCCTGATGAATTTAAGCGTTTAGTGCAGGAAATTCGTCAAGTGGATATCGCTCTGAACTGTGACGTAAACAAAGATCAAAAGGTTGCATCATTAGGTGGTATGAAGATAACCTTTGAAAAGTCTATCGTTGCTGAAAAAGATTTGGATCCTTCGCACAAGTTAAGTATTGAAGACTTGGCTTTTAAGAAGCCGGGGGATGGTATACCGGCGAAAGAATATAAGAGCCTTCTTGGTAAAAAGCTAAAGTGTAAAGTCCATAAGAACCATAAATTTAATTGGGATGATGTCTGTTAAATGTATATGGTCTAAAACTAATTTTAATTTTGAGGTTAAGGTTTACCATGCGGAAAATATGTGTTTTTGTAGGTGGCAGAGCTAACTATAGCAGTATCAAATCAGTTATGAGCGCTATAGATTGCCATCCTAGGCTCAAATTGCAAATAGTTCTGGGTGCATCCGCGGTTTTGGAGCGTTTTGGTAGGGTGGAAGCTCTGATCCGAAGAGACGGATTTGAACCTGATTATGTTTTTCACAACATCGTAGAAGGTGAAAACCCAGCTACTATGGCTAAATCTACAGGATTAGGCCTTATGGACGCGGCAATGGTATTCGATAACCTACAACCCGATATGTTAGTGGTGGTCGGTGATAGATATGAGATGATGTCGGTTACTTTAGCTGCAGCCTATATGAACATAAGAGTTGTTCATACTATGGGGGGGGAAGTCACTGGAACAATTGATGAATCAATTCGACACGCGATTACAAAATTCGCACATATTCATTTTCCTGCTAATGAGGACTCCAGAGAAAGAATCATAAAAATGGGGGAAGATGAAAAGTATGTATTTAACGTCGGTTGCCCCAGGATGGACTTAGTTGCCGAAGAGCTAACGAATGATAGTTATTCTGCACTAAAGGATTTGTTTGTGAATTACGGTGGAGTCGGTGAAGTTCTCGACTTGAGTATGCCTTTTTTAGTGGTTTCACAACATGCTGTTACTACTGAGTTTGGAAATAATAGGCAACAAATTGAACAAACGCTTAAAGCGTTGGAAGAACTCCACCTGCCTACAATAATGTTGTGGCCGAATTCTGATGCTGGAAGCGATGATATTAGTAAAGGAATAAGAACTTATCGTGAGAAGCACAATCCATCTTGGTTGCACTTATTTAAGAATTTGCCTACAAAAATGTACATACATTTAATGAACACAACTTCATGTTTAGTTGGAAACAGTAGTTCTGGTATTCGTGAGTGTGCTTTTATCGGAACTCCTGTTGTTAATATTGGCACTCGTCAAAACAAACGTTTACATGCTAATAATGTTTTACAGGTCGACTATGACTATAGAAAAATAAAAGATGCTATAATTAGCCAGCTTGAACATGGAAGGTACGAGCGTAGTAATATATATGGAGATGGTACTGCTGGTAAAAAAATTGCTAATATTTTAGCTGATTGTTCACCACCTGTACAAAAGACGATTACATACTAATATGGATATACTTGGTATCATCCCTGCGCGTGGTGGAAGCAAAGGGATCCCGAAAAAAAATATAAAGCTCCTAAAAGGTAAGCCTCTAATATTTTACACAATAGAGGCGGCGAAAAATTCTAATCTCAGCCGTGTCGTTGTGTCTACTGACTGCAATGAAATAGCGGAAGTTTCTGCTAATTATGGTGTGGAAGTAATAAAACGTCCAGCGGAGCTTGCTAAAGATGAAACACCAACTTTACCAGTTTTACAGCATGCAGTCAATAAAATGGCAGATAACTTTGATGCAGTAATGACTTTGCAGCCAACTTCTCCCCTTAGAGACCAAGCAGATATTAACGAAGCAATAGCGACTTATTCTGCAGATATTGAAGTAGATTCTTTAGTTAGTGTAGTGGAAGTGCCCCATATTTACATGCCTGAAAAATTGATGGAATTAGATGGAAATTACCTAAAGATAAACGAGAAAATAAAAAGAAGACAAGAGGTATCAACTAAATACGCAAGAAATGGTGCGGCTATTTATATAACTCGTAAAGAAAGATTGAATGACTATATTTTGGGCGGGAAGATCCTTCCATATTTTATGACCAAGCTAAATAGTTTTGATATTGATGATTACGAAGATTGGGAAATTATTGAAAGGCTTATAAGATGAAAAAGCTACATATTGGTGCCGGTAGTGACATTAAACCAGGATGGATAAATCATGATGTCGCTGCTTTGGAGGGTATAGACATTGTTCATGATCTCGGCAATTATCCTTGGCCTTGGCAAGATAGTAGTATTGATGAAATATTCATGAAAGATGTATTAGAGCATTTGCCAGATACAATCAAGGTAATGGAGGAACTACATAGGATTTGTAAACCAGGAGCAAAGATTTACATTGCTGTTCCATTCTGGAACAGTTATGAAGCTATTACGGATCCTACCCATACAAGTCAGTTTAATGAGTTTACATTTGATTTTTTTGATCCAAGTAAAGATCGTTGTAAAAATCGACCTTATTATACATCAGCTAGATTTAAGATAAAAAAGATTGGATTTGGCGTGAGTTTTCTTAGACCTTATTTACAAATTAGGCTATTAAGTCGATACTTTGTCATTTATAACCCTATAGGAAAATGGGTTCTAGGATTTATGGCATCATTATTAAACAACATAATAACTGGCTTGGAAATACATCTTGAAAAATGAAAGTCTATTAATACCTATTTTTATGGGTATGAGCTATAGAAATATTATTACATCCGGTGTTATCGATGAGGTAGAAGATAATTATGATGTGACATATATTACTCTTAAAGATTCCCAAATAGATTATATTCTAAGAAATAAAAATAAAAAGGTTGTTTCATTTAAAATAGGAATTTTTCAAAAAATATTAAGGAAGATATTCTTACCTCTGGAGAAATTACAGCTATACTCATTCTATCAAAAGCATAAAACTAAAACACTTGATAAATATATAAAGAGGGATCGTCAACTATTTCTATTTGTTTTATATTTTAATCTCTCTAAAATACTGGGTAAGTTCTATGGGAAGTATGATTTTTTCTCTTCACACTATCCCTTATTTTTACCTAGAAAAATAAGAAGTCTAATCGCTTTGTCAAACTATATACTTGTACTTAGTTCTGACGATCCTATTGATAAGGCCATTCTGAAAACAGCGTACAATAAATCAACCTATTCTACATTACTAATACATAGTTGGGACAATTTGCCTGCACGTGGTTTTTTTTCTGCTAGTCCGAATCGAGTTCTTGTTTGGAACGAGGTAATGAAACAGCAGGCTGTTGAGCTACATGGTATATCGAGCGACTCAATCAGTATTATAGGTGTCCCTCAATTTTTCGGGTACAAGAAATTTGCCGATATGGTAGATAGAAAGTTTTTCTATGAGACATATGGTTTAGAGAAAGGTTATAAGGTCATCACATACACTTGTTCCGCCAGTAGAGTTTTTCCAGATGAACCTCTGTTTATTGAATATCTTATTGATATTATGAGAAACGAAGATGTATATATTATTATTCGTCTACATCCTACTGAAAGAATATCACAATATATTAGTTTTTTCTCTGGAATAGAAAAAGTAATAATTGACGAACCCAGTGGAAATTTTGCCGCAAAAGTAAATGATAAAATTTCTGATAGTAAAGAAGATATTTATAAATTCATTTCGTTAATGAAATATTCAGATGTTGTTATTAATTTGGCATCAACAATATCTCTTGATGCTATAATATTCGATTCTCCCGTAATATGTATAGCATTTAATATAGATAGCTCTATATCCAAATCCTCATGGAATAATGCAAATGAATGGTATAAAAGTACACATTATGATTTCATAGTAAAATCTGGCGCAATTTCTATTGTGACTGATAAGAAGCAACTATATGAATGCATTAGTAGACATATAGAGAACCCAGATTTTGGTCACAAGCAACGATGTGATTTGAGTCGTTTTTTCTGTAACTATGAATTTAATGTCAAACACAAGTTGGTTAACTCACTCCATGACTAGAATACTTATATCAGGTTATACAGGTCTAGGTAATTTTATCCTAAAGACCCCCGTAATTAAGGCGTTAAAGGTATACTTTCCAAATTCTGATATTGATATAATCGCAGGTAATGGGTATGGAACAGAGTTTGTACTGGATAACTCTAATCTCGTGAACAAAATTTATCTGCTAAAGGAGAGTAGCTCTATCATAGAAAAGTTAAAATTTTTCTACAAGATAAGAAAAAATAGCTATGACGTTTTATTATTACCTTTTGATTCAAACAAGAGATTTTTATTTTTTGGCTCTTATTTATCGGGTATAAAGCAAAGGTTGATTCATGTAAATGTACAAAGCTTAAAAAAAATATTTTTCTTTTCTATGATGCCAAATAATTTACTAGTTCCATTGTTGCCAGGAAGGCATGAAATTGATTTAAACTTTGATCTATTAGAGGCATTGGTCGACGGCCCAATTATTCGTAATAAAACGACATTCATTAGTATAGAAAATGATATTACTTTGTTAGATAGATTTAAATTAACCCCACATGATTATGTGGTGCTTCAAATTGGTGCGGCAAATGGCTCTGTTAGTGCAAAAAAATGGCCAGCATCCAACTTCGTTAGCCTTATAGAAAAACTTTCGTTTCGTTTCCCGCAACTTAAGATAGTAACAGTTGGAGATACAGGTGATTACGAAAACGATATAAAACCTATCCTAGAGCTAGGGTTACCTATAGTTAACACAGCTGGTCATACCTCGATTGGAGAGGTGGCGAGTTTGTTAAGCTACTCAAGGTTAGTAATTGCACATGACAGCGGCATAATGCACATGGCCAACGCATTAAGTTGCACTTTAATTGCTCTTTATGGACCAACAGACTTCACAAGAACTAGACCTCTAGGAACAAACTCTACTGTACTGTACTCAAAAACTGAATGTTTTTGTAAAATGTATAACTTTAAAGGTAACGAACAAGAGCTTCAAAAGTTATATCCAGGTTGCATGGATGGTATCACTGTAGATGGAGTCTTCGAAGAGGTAAAAAGGATTTTGCATGGTGAATAATAAACAGCGCTATAGGGAGTTTTGCGAATCTAAAAATGATATACCTATATTTAGTCAGCACTGGTGGCTTGATATAGTATGTGAAAACGGGTATTGGGACGTTGCTTTATTCGAAGTCGGAGGAAAGATAGTCGCCAGTATGCCCTATTATCTAAAGAAGAGATGGCCTTTTGAAATTATAACTATGCCAAGGCTCACACATACTTTGGGCCCTTACATTAGGTATCCTAGTAAGCAAAAAAGCTTTAAGCGTCTATCTTTTGAAAAAAGTGTGTATCGTAATTTGATATCTCAAATACCCAAAAATGATTACTTTCAGCAAAATTTCACCACGACAGTAAAGAATATCTTACCTTTTTTCTGGTCCGGTTATAATTCAACCATCACTTATACTTATATTGTAAATGCTACTTCTTCCGAAGAATTAGAGAATATGTTGGACCCTGACATTAAAAGGCGAAGAAAAAAAGCGCTGGCAAAAGGTGTTGTAGTTAGTGAAAGTTGTGACGTAGAACAATTCTATGAGTTGAATAGAGAAACTTACACTAGGCATAATAAAAAAATTCCCTATAGTTTAGAATTGGTTAAACGGCTTTATAATGCTTGTAGTGAAAGAGCTTCAGTCAAGTTACTTATTGCTAATTATAATGATAGATTTGTTGCTGGAGGTTTCTTTGTATTTGACTCAAATAAAGTTTATTATTTGATGGGTGGCGTTGATACTGAGTGTAAAGGTATTGGAGGTATGGATTTAATTTTGCTTGAAGCCATCAGTTTTGCAATTAAAACTGGAAGAAAATTTGATTTTGAAGGTACAATGGTAGAATCAATTGAAAGTTATTTCAGAGGGTTTGCTACTATACAGACGCCTATGTTTCAAGTAAGAAAAATTCAGTCTTTTGCTTTGAGATTAAGAGATTTTGTTAAGAATGATTAACATTTATATCGGTAGTGATATAAACTTAAACTCTGCTGTTTATACATTTGAAGAGCTCTTTAGATATATAGATATTAACTTTAGAATTGTTAATAGCACAGATGATGCTCACATTATATATGATATTTCAATCAGTAAAACTCAATCCAAAAAAATAATCATAGAGGCCAATTTTAGTTTTTGGAAAAATTATTTAAAAGAAGAATCCATGCCTCGTTCACCTTTGGGAAAGGACGAGTCTAATAATACATATGCAATTTCAAATGATATAATTGCAAGTGCATTTTTTTTACTATCTGGTTATGAAGAATATATTAATACTAGAAGAGATAGATTTGATCGTTTTCTTTATCAATATTCTCTTTATAAAGATGATAATTTGTATAATAATCCTCTTGTAGATACTTATAGGGATAGTATCGTATTGCTATTAAATGATAATGGAATTAAATGTAGCAAGGTTAATATTTGGAGTGATAAAGCGGGAATATTTTTAACTCATGACGTTGATGGTATTTATAAATATAGATATATTATTCCTTCAATAATTAAATCTATTCTTAAACCAAGTAAATTTAACATAATAGAGCTTGTTCAAAGTAAGAGTGACATTGAAAAAGATCCCTATTACCATGGATTCTATAAAATTATTCAAACTTCTTTGAATCTAGGTTTTAAATCAACATTCTTTTTTATAACCAATCCTACATGTAAATTAGATAATTTTTATCATATCCATGATAAAAATATTGTTAATGCTATCAATTTAATACTTAACTATGACTTTGAAGTTGGAATACATGGTTCTCTCAAATCATATGATAACGATAAACAATTTCTGTTTGAGAAGTCTCTGCTAGGTAAGAATGTGCTAGGGGGAAGGCAACATTACCTAAAGTATACTTGTTCTAGAACATCTAAAATTCATGGTGAACACCTTTGTTATGATTCTACTCTTGGGTTTCCTGACATGATAGGCTTTAGAAGAGGGACTTGTATGCCATTCAAAGTTTTTGATCTAGAAAATAATACAACCATCGATATTTTTGAATTTCCACTATTAGTAATGGATCAGACACTTAAGGGTTATATGAATTTAAATACTAGCGTGGCTTATCAAATGGTTTTTGAAATACTCCAAAAAGTTGAGAAATATCACGGGTTATTTACATTCCTTTGGCATCCTGGTAACTGTAGTGATGAGTGGGATGAATGGTTCAATGATGTCTATATACCTATTTTGAAATCAGCTAAGTCAATGGGTTTTCAAAGTGTTACAGGTGCTGATTTACTATCTAAAATCATCAATGAATCGATATAGCTTGTTATTATGAATATACAGAATAAAATAATACAAGAAGTACTTCATACTGCTGTTATATCTAGTAGTATTCTAATATATTTTTCATCTAGAGTAGACCCTAATTTTTTCAAGTTAGTATTTATATTCTTCTTTTCTATAGTCTTGATCTTTAAAGTAAGAGATGGTTTTAACTTTTCTTCTGGCTTCGTTTTTTTTAATTTTTTCGTATTGTTTAATGTTATATTTATTTCAGATCAATATTTAAGCAATATTAAGACGTTAGCATATTTTTCTATTATTTATTGCTCATATTACTATTATTTCGAAAAACAAGATTTAGTCGCAATCATTAACTGTTACTTCAACATTGCCTACTTCGTGTCTCTTGTTGGTATTGCTCAGGAATTGTTATTTCTGATTGATAGCGAATTTTTATTTTATTTGTCGAAAGGCAAAAACCCAGATTTTTGGCATTTTCAAGATCTAAAGATTCTCAGAATCGCATCACTATTAGATGAGCCTTCCAGACTTGGCATGTATATACTTCCGGCTATTCTTTTAGGGTTCGCTAAACATTACTTTAGAGGAATGTTATATAAGGCAAATTTTTTTAAACTTATTATAATTTTTGCTGCTTTTATCCTGACTTTTTCTGCACATGCATTTCTTTCTTTAATTATTTCTATTCTTATAGTTATTACGTTTTCTAATAAAGTAAGTAAACTTAAAAAGTATGTAGCTTTTACTATATTTATGTCAGTTTTTCCATTTATTCTCTCTCAAGATGCAGTGTCTGAAAAGTTGATAAATTCAGGGTTATTCTTTAATGAACTTGATTTAAGTAGTAGTACTATTGCAACCAGCTCTTTATTTTACATTGGAGCTAAAAGTATAGCTGAAACAATCTATGATTTTAATGTATTTGGCGTAGGAATGGGAAATTACAGTGACATTGCCGAGAGTCATTGGTTAAAAATAGGTATGATTGTTGATGATGATGGAAGTACAATAGGATTCGCTCGTATCATGGTAGAGTTTGGATTAATAGGTATTGGATTATTTTTTTATTTTCTTTGGTATTGCATTATTAAATCTAGTATAAATCATGATACGTCAAGCTATATTAAGACAATTGTTGTTATAAATCATATATCAGCTTTGTTTATATTCACTAATTTATTTAGAATGGGGTTTTATATTAACCCTCCCACAATATTATTCTTAGCATTATTGTCAGCATCGATATTGCAGTATCATAAATTGATAAAAATATAAAAATATGAAAATATTACACGTAATTAGTTATTATCAGGAAGGAATGGGTTATCAAGAGAATTGGTTGCCCTACTTTCAAAAAAAACTTGGTCATGAAGTACTAGTTGTTACGTCTGACCGGTATTTTCCATTTCCAGATTATGATAAAAATGTAGGTAAAATATTGGGAATCAGGTTGAAGGAGCCAGGCCTTTATTACTGTAAAGGAGTTAAAATATTGAGATTGAAATCCATATTTGAAATTGAATCTAAAGCATCTGTGGTTTTTAATTCTAAAAAAGTAATTATCGATTTTTCTCCAGATATAGTTCATTTACATGGAATTACGAACCTGAATTTTTTTCAGTTCATACTATATTCATTACACAAAAAATATAAATTATTTATCGACTCTCATTCAGACTATCAAGTATCAAACTATCAGAGTTTGACAAATAAAGTTTATTATAAAATTTGGAGTTTTTTTTATAGATTATCTAAAAATCGAATAGCTTGTTTTTTGCCAACAACAAGTGAAGCTAAAGAGTTTCTTAGAAACGAATTTTCTATCATAGATAGAGATGCTAAGATCAACCATTTAGGAGTTAATACTGATAGGTTTTATTTCGATGAATCAGCTAGTAGAAGAGTAAGAGAGCAGTTCAACTTAAATCAAGGTATTGTGTTTGTCAATGCTGGAAAACAGAATGAGTCAAAGAAAATAGTATTCATTTTAAAAGTTATTAAAGAGCTTATTATTAAATTTTCTCATGATGATATATTTATCATTCTTATCGGTGATGCAGATGATGATTATAATAAATTGTTGTCAAATGAATCATCCGATATATCAGAGCACGTGATTAGGGTCCCTTTTCAAAAAAATGAAAAATTGAGAGACTTTTATTCTGCAGCTGATATTGGTATTTGGCCAGGGGTACCATCAAATACCATTCAGGAAGCTATGGCTTGTGAAGTCGCAATGATTCTTCCTAACAATAAAACTATCGATCATCTTATTGATGAAAACGGAATTATAATGCCTGAGTTATGCTTTGAAACTGTGGCAGAACATATTCATAAGATTATTAAAAGCAACTGCCTAGAAAAATACAAAAAAAAATCTCGTGAAATAGCTCTAAACTACTCTTGGGAAAATATTGCGAAAAAATCGGTAAGTATATATGAAGAAAAGTAAGGATATTTTATTTGTTGGTCCTATTTCTCCTCCAGTGACAGGGCAGTCAATAGCATTTTCTACTCTTTTACATGAATTAAAAATTAGTAACAAAGATATTATTAATACTAATATTGATACTAGATATAGTATTTTTAAGGCAATGATATACATTTTAAATATTTTTAAAATAATTTTTTTTCTATTGTCAAGAAATTATGATGTTGTGTACTTTACTTGCAGTCGATCATTTATGGGCAGTATTAAAGATGTTATTCTTATTAATGTTTGCTCTCTCTTAGGTGTAAAGTTAATTAACCATTTACATGGTTCAGACTTTTATGATTTTGTTAGATCATCTTCATTTTTTTATCGAAAGATACTGATCAAATCTTATCATAAGGTTCACACTTCAATTGTGTTACTTGACGTTATGGTAGAGCAATTCCGAGATTTTCCTAGTATGAATATAGAGGTGGTTACTAATTTCTATGATAGCGAAATAGATGATAAATTTAATAAAAATAATCAAGATAGATTTGAAAATATTAGATTAATATATCTGTCAAATATTATTGCTACAAAAGGTATATTCGAGTTGATGGAAGCGTTTAATATTATTTGTCAAAAGTTCGATAATGTAGATCTTTTCATTGCTGGAGAATTTATGTCAGATGAAAAAATGAGTGCTGATGAAGTTGAGAAAAAGTTTGACATATTGTTGGAATCTAACGTTCGTATTAAATACCTGAGAGGAGTCTATGGCGAAGATAAAATTGAACTGTTACTCAACTCTGACATATTTGTTTTGCCCAGTTACTATAAGTCGGAGGCATTCCCGATCTCTATTATTGAGGCAATGGCTACAAAAAATGCTATCGTAACTTCAAATTATCGTTATCTACCGTATATTGTTAATTCAAGTAACGGAGCTTTGGTCATCCCCGGTTCTTCTCAAAAGCTTGCGGAAGCGCTTGAAGAGTTAATTGTGGACCGTGATAAATTAGAATCGATACAAGTTTTTAATCGATACCACGCTCGGAATCATTATAGTTTACACAACTATATAAACAAATTGTCAAAAATCATTTTAAGCTAGCAGCTAGCTTGTTTTAGCATAGGATTTACTGTGCCGGATATACTTGGTAGCAATGTATCATGTAATTTGCTCATTGCATTTTAAAATCACAAAATTGTAGGTAAGAAAAATGGTTTTACCTGTCATTATGGCTGGCGGTTCTGGAACGCGATTGTGGCCGTTATCACGAGATTCTCACCCTAAACAGTTTATCAGTTTGGCTAGCGACAAATCAATGTTGCAAGACACGCTCCTTCGGATTCAAGGTATTGACCATCAGCCACCAGTCATTATTTGTAATGAAGAGCATCGATTTCTTGTTTCTGAGCAACTGCGGCGCATTGATATCAATCATAGTGGCATACTGTTAGAGCCTATAGGGCGTAATACTGCCCCAGCTATTGCTCTAGCAGCAAAATTTGCGCTGTCTGGCGGTGAGGATACCTTGATGTTGGTTCTCGCTGCTGATCATTTGATTAAGGATACTGAATCTTTTCATCAATCTGTGCAAGCAGCGATTCCTTATGCTCAGCGTGGGGATATGGTAACTTTTGGTATAAAAGCTAGCACACCAGAGACAGGCTACGGATATATTAAGGCTGGCGATATGGTTACAGCCGATGATGAAAGCCGCGGTTTTGTTGTTGATGATTTTATTGAAAAGCCTAACCTGAAAACGGCAAAGCAGTATCTAGCGGATGGAAGGTATTTTTGGAACAGCGGGATGTTTTTATTTAAAGCGTCTACCTATCTCGAAGAGTTGGCTAAGTTTCGGCTTGATATTTTCAACGCGTGCGAGAGTTCTTATGAAAGTCACTTTAAAGACCTAGACTTTATTCGCATGTCATCCGAGTTATTCTCTCAGATTCCCGATGAATCAATAGATTTCGCGGTAATGGAAAAAACAGAAAAAGCCATTGTTGTGCCAATGGATGCTAATTGGAGTGATGTTGGTTCTTGGTCTGCACTGTGGGAGGCTAGCCATAAGGATGAGGGCGATAATGCTATTCGTGGTGATGTACTAACTGAGAAGACTAGTAACAGCTATATTTATTCACAACATAAGCTTGTAGCTACTGTTGGCGTGGAAAATCTTATCATCGTAGAAACAAAAGACGCGGTACTTGTGGCAGATAAAGATAAAGTTCAAGACGTAAAATCGATAGTAAATCAGTTAAAGCAACAGAACCGAGCAGAGTGCCAACAGCATCAAGAAGTATACCGACCATGGGGTTCTCATGAGACAGTATCTCAAGGTGAGCGTTACCATGTTAAGCAAGTATTAGTGAAGCCGAAACAAAAAACAGCGCTACAGATGCATCATCATAGAGCTGAGCACTGGGTTGTGTTATCAGGTACGGCGAAGGTGACAAAAGGTAATGAAACTTTCCTTCTTACTGAAAATCAGTCAACTTATATTCCAGTTGGGACTCCTCATTCTGTAGAAAATCCAGGGCAGGTACCTTTAGAGATTATAGAAGTCCGCTCTGGGTCTTACTTAGAAGAAGATGATGTTATTCGCTTTGATGAGCAAGCATCGAAGTTTGGCGGTGACTACTAACTACATATTGAGATAAGAAATGACGGAAACAAGATTAATTAGTAGCGAGGTGCTTAATGCTTCAGGCGTTCAATTTGGTACTAGTGGGGCACGGGGTTTAGTTACTCAGTTTACATCGGATGTATGTGCCGCATTTACTCATGCATTCATTGCTTCAATCCGTAAGGCTTTCACCTTTACTCAAGTGGCCGTTGCGATCGATAATCGCCCAAGCAGTCCAGTTATGGCTCGTTCAATCATTCAAGCGCTTATCGACGCAGGGATTGAGCCAATTTACTACGGGGTTGTTCCTACACCGGCTTTGGCTTATACCGCCATGCAAGATAATATGCCTTGTATTATGATCACTGGATCTCATATTCCATTTGATCGCAATGGAATCAAGTTTTATCGCCCTGACGGAGAGGTCACAAAATGTGATGAACATGAAATTCTATGTGAAAAAGTTGAATTTAGTACCATCAAAGCTCAGCCTGAGCTAGTGGTTAATGTTAGGGCAGCTGAGTTATATAAAAATCGTTACACTAGTTTATTTGATGCTGATTTTCTGATTGGAAAACGTATTGGAATTTATGAGCATTCTAGTGCAGGTAGAGACATATACCAAGAACTGTTCGAGTCACTTGGAGCTGAAGTCATCTCATTGGATCGCACCAGTAAGTTTGTACCCATTGATACTGAAGCTGTTGCTGAGTCAGACAAAGAGAAAGCACGTTTATGGTCTAAGCAGTATAAATTGGATTATATTTTCTCGACGGATGGAGACGGAGATCGTCCTCTAATTGCCGATGAAAACGGTGAATGGTTGAGAGGTGATATCCTAGGCTTACTTTGTTCGAAAGCTCTTCAAATAGAAGCCTTAGCAGTGCCTGTAAGTTGCAACACTATTATTGCTGAGAGTTCTGAATTTAAAGCTGTTGCTAGAACTCGTATTGGCTCTCCTTATGTTATTGCTGAAATTTCTAAGTTAGCAAAAACTTATAGTAAGATTGCAGGTTTTGAGGCAAATGGGGGATATTTGTTAGGAAGTGATATCTCGATCAATGGGAGGGTTTTAAAATCTTTGCCGACACGGGATGCAGTTTTGCCTGCACTAATGTTGCTTTTCCTCGCGAAAAAATCATCTGTTGAAAGTTTAGTCAGTAATTTGCCACCTCGCTTCACACATAGCGATCGAGTTCAAAATTTTTCTACAGAAAAGAGCCTTAGAATATTGGAATATGGTCGTCAAAATGCTCAAGAACTAATAGAGCTTCTGGGTTTTGATAACCTAAGTGTAGTCAAGGTTGATCATCTTGATGGTTTAAGGTTAGAGCTGTCGGATAATAATATTATTCATGTACGTCCATCAGGTAATGCGCCTGAGCTTCGTTGCTATGCGGAAGCAGGACACCATGAACAAGCCGTGACCCTAGTTAAACGAGTGTTGGGTAATGTCCGAATGATTTAGACACTATATGTAAGAAACACTGCATGGTGTAGTTTCACTAACTTGCTGAGCTTCAATTTCTATGATTTATACGTTAAAAAATCCAATAAAGAACTTTCCTTGGGGAAGCCGCACGGCAATTAGTGACCACTTTAGTATTGCTAACCCAAACCTAGAGCATCAAGCTGAGCTTTGGATGGGAGCTCACCCTAGTGCTAGTTCGAGAATCACTCTAGAAGGTGTTGATGTTCCTCTTTGCGATGCTATTACAAACAATCCAAGCTATTGGTTGGGCAATTGTTTGCAGTCGAGTACACCATCACTTCCCTTTCTTATGAAGATTCTAGCGGCAGAGGAACCACTATCCATACAAGTCCATCCTTCAAAAATCGCAGCTGAAATAGGTTTTACTACGGAGAATGAGCAAGGTATACCCTTATACGCTGGAAATCGCAATTATAAAGACGCCAACCATAAACCGGAGTTCATCTATGCTATTACACCCTATCTGGCCATGAATGGCTTCAGAGAGTTTTGCCAGATCATAGATAACTTTGACTTTCTTGAACTCTCTACACTAAAAGACATTTTTCAACCTTTTAAACAAGATCCGACTCCATTGACATTGGCCTCCTTTTTTTCTTCTGTACTCGCGTTAAAAGGGGATCTTAAAGTACTAGCAATTAATGAGCTTATTTCTTCGATAAAGACAGTAGATAAGGAACATTTTTTGTATCAAGCTTCTGAACTTATTTCTCGTCTCTATATTTTGTACCCAGAAGATGTCGGGATATTTTCGCCGCTGTTGTTAAACGTAATTGAGCTTCAGCCCGGGCAAGCCATGTTTCTGCATTCTGAAACTCCACACGCATATATCCACGGCTTGGGAATTGAGGTAATGGCAAATTCAGACAATGTTTTGAGAGCTGGTTTAACGCCGAAAAATATTGATGCTGATGAGTTAGTCAAAAATACTCTATTTCAACCGATTGCTTTCGAAAAATTGCTTTTGCAGCCTTGTAATAATGATTTGGAGCGGAAAGTTTATCCGATCCCTGTGGAAGACTTTAATTTTGACATGTTGAACCCACAGTACTCAATGACACTCAATACATCTTCACCAGAGATATTACTTTGTTTATCCGAGCAAGTTACAATTACGACAGGCACAGAGACGAGAGAGTTATCGAAAGGTGAGTCAGTAATTCTCCCTGCTACGTTAGGTAGGTACCATATTTTAGGAAAAGGCTCAGTAGCAAGAGCTTATTGTTAGGTGGCTATGAAAGTTTCAATTATTACCGTTTGTTATAATTCCGAACGAACAATTAAAGATACGATCGAGTCGGTTGCAAGCCAAATCCATGATGACATTGAGTATATTGTTATAGATGGTAATTCATCCGACAAAACTATGGAAATCGTGAATCAGTATAGGGATATTATTGATGTTATTGTCTGCGAAAAAGATAATGGCCTCTATGACGCTATGAATAAAGGTCTATTGTGTGCTTCTGGAGACTTGATCGGAATATTAAACTCAGATGATATATTAGCTAGAAAAAGCACAATTGCGAATATTGTTCATCATATAGGAGATGTAGGAGATGTAGATGGTGTATATGGTGATGTCGGGTTCTATAATTTTTTATTCACAAAAAAAACAAGGCACTATTCATCCAAAGGATTCTACAAATCAAAGTTTTCTAGAGGGTTTATGCCTGCCCATCCCTCATGCTACTTTAGGAAGGAGCTTATTGATAGTATTGGATTATATAGCTTAGACTTTAAAATCGCCGCAGATTTTGATTACTTGGTTCGAGCATTCTCTTTCCCTGACGCTAACATATCATACTTACAAGAGGAAATCGTTAGGATGAGAGAAGGTGGCGTTAGTACCTCTGGCATATCGGCAAGTATATTACTCAATAAAGAAATAATACAGTCGTGCAGAAATAATGGCTTGCCTTGTTCTTGGTTATCTGTGCTTAGTAAGTACCCAGAAAAAATAATGGGGTTGATATTTAAATGATTTTGATTACTGGCTCCAATGGATTCCTCGGCTCTCGTATAGTTGAGTTATGTGAAAACCGAGAATTATCGCTGCTTGATCGAGGAGAAGAAAACAAACATAAGGCTCACCGATTTCAACGCGCAGAAATAAACCCTCATGATGATTACTCATTGGCTTTAAGTGGCTGTTCAACGGTAATTCATTGTGCTGCGCGCGTCCATTCCATGAAGGATAAAGCTTGTGATTCGCTAAAGGAATATAGAGATGTCAATACAAAAGGGACTATTAACCTTGCTAAACAAGCGATTAAGGCCGGAGTTAAACGGTTTATTTTTATCAGCAGTATCAAGGTCAATGGAGGGAAAACAAAGCATAATCATCCTTTTCGGATGGATGATGACCATGATCCAGTTGATAATTATGGATTATCCAAATCAGAAGCAGAGCTTGAACTGAGGCTCTTGGCTAAACGTTCAGAAATGGATATTGTTATTATTAGGCCTACATTAATATATGGCCCGGGTGTTAAGGCTAATTTCGCTTCTTTGATGAATTTAGTGTCGAAAGGCGTTCCTCTGCCTTTTGGTTGCATTACGGGAAACAGTCGCAGCTTGGTTTCTCTTGATAATCTTGTTGACCTTATTGTCACCTGTGTCGATAGCGAAAAGGCTGCGAATCAAGTTTTTCTAGTTTCCGATGACCATGATATTTCTACGTCGAGAATGGTTCGAGAAATGGCGCGAGCTCTAGGTAAATCAGAAAGACAACTCCCTCTTCCTGTTTGGTGCTACATTCTTATTGGTAAGCTGTTCAATAGAATGGATATCATTGATAGATTGACGGGCTCTTTGCAAGTGGATATTAAACATACAAAAGATACGTTAGGA
Source organism: Vibrio sp. Of14-4 (assembly GCF_022347625.1). Classification (NCBI taxonomy): domain Bacteria; kingdom Pseudomonadati; phylum Pseudomonadota; class Gammaproteobacteria; order Vibrionales; family Vibrionaceae; genus Vibrio; species Vibrio sp. Of14-4. Next base: position 113,688 of record NZ_JAKRGI010000007.1, read on the forward strand.
TGGACCCCTCCACAAACATTACAAGAAGGCTTTGCAAAAGCAGCTAAAGCTCTCCTACATACTAAAAAGTGGTAAGAAATGATTCGTTATATTGATTTTTTTGCAGCTCTGCTAGGGTTGATCTTTTTATTACCTATACTATTCATTGTTACTATGATTGGTTTTTTCGATACAGGTTCACCCATTTTTGTTCAAGAGAGAATGGGACGTTATAAGAAACCCTTTAAGTTAGTAAAGTTTAGAACTATGCCTGTGGAAACTAAATCGGTAGCTAGCCATCTTCTCGGTGGCACTTCTATTACTAAGTTTGGACGTTTTTTACGTAGAACTAAGATCGACGAACTCCCACAACTAATTAATGTATTCAAAGGAGAGATGAGCCTAGTCGGACCTCGCCCCAACTTAGTTAATCAGCAGGAATTAATTATTAAGCGGGATGCACTTGGTGTTTACGATGTATTACCTGGTATTACTGGCTTAGCCCAAATTCAAAATATCGATATGTCAACACCTGATTTGTTGGCAAAGGTTGATAAACAGATGATCGAGACACTTAGTCTAAGAGAGTATTTTAAGTATATATTAAAGACAGCTACAGGAAGTGGCGGTGGAGATTCGGTTAAATAGTAATATCCCCGCACATATGGATCTTATACAGGGAAAGCACTAAAAAGAGTATTAGTATGGCTAGTCTAAACCACATTTGGAATTTACCTAGAGTTTATAAACACATCATTAGTATCGCGATTGATGCTTTTTTTGTTGTAGTTTCTTTCTTTGCCGCTTATTGGAGTCGGATCGGTAACGTAAAACCGTTTGAAAGTTATTTGACCTGGTATGTAGTAATTGGAACCTTGCTAGTAACAGTTCTTTCTTTTAGCAGGCTTGGGCTATATCGAGCAATTCTTAGGTTTCTTACATTTCACGCTCTAGCCGTTGTTAGCATAGGTACTGTTATTTCCGCAGCTTCTATATCCGTTTTAGCTTTTTACTTTGATGCTCCTGTTCCTCGCTCTGTACCAATCATTTATGGTGCTTTTTTATGCTTATTGTGTGGCGGTTCTCGCTTAATCATTCGGGTTTTAGTTGCACAAGCTAACGATAAAAGTATGAAGCGAGTACTGATATATGGTGCAGGGGCTGCAGGTCGTCAGTTGGCTTTAGCGTTACGATCTTCAGACACTCACCGAGTTATAGGTTTTATCGATGAGGATAAAGCTATACATAATTCCATTATTATGGGGCTTAAAGTAAAAAACTTGAGTGATGTGGAAAGGTTAGTATCTAAACACTCAGTGGGACAAATACTACTTGCAATTCCAAGCGCTTCTCGTTCTAAACGAAAGCAAATACTTGAATCTCTGATGTATCTTCCAGCTGAGGTACTGACAGTACCAGATATGAAAGATATAGTTGAAGGTAAAGCCAATATTGATGAACTTAAAGATGTTCAAATCGAGGATCTTCTAGGGAGGGATTCAGTAGTACCTAACAAGACTCTTTTGGAATCAAATATAAAAGGCAAAGTAGTGATGGTTACTGGTGCTGGGGGTTCAATTGGTTCTGAGCTTTGCAGGCAAATTATTTTCCAGCAACCTAAGACTCTTGTTTTATTTGAACTATCGGAGTTTGCCCTTTACCAGATAGATAGAGAGCTTAAAGGGTTGTTAGTTAACCATGATATAGACCTACAAATAATTCCTTTACTCGGTTCTGTACAGACTGTTAATCGACTGCGTACAGTAATGGAAGGCTTCTGTGTTAACACTGTATATCACGCTGCAGCATACAAGCATGTCCCCTTGGTGGAGTATAATGTGGTTGAGGGGGTACGTAATAATGTGTTTGGAACGTATTATACTGCTAAAGCTGCGATTGAATCAGGTGTTGAGTCATTTGTTTTAATTTCAACAGATAAGGCTGTCAGACCAACCAACATCATGGGGACGACTAAGCGGATGGCAGAACTGGGTTTGCAGGCTTTAGCCGAGCAAGAAGGTAATAAAGAAAATGGCACTCGATTCTGTATGGTGCGCTTTGGAAATGTTTTAGGCTCGTCTGGCTCAGTGATACCTTTGTTTAAAAAGCAAATTGCATGTGGTGGTCCTGTGACAGTGACGCACCCAGAAATTATTCGCTACTTTATGACCATTCCTGAAGCTGCACAATTAGTTATTCAAGCTGGTGCTATGGGTAAAGGCGGGGATGTTTTTGTGCTTGATATGGGAGAGCCAGTAAAAATAGCAGATTTAGCGGTAAACTTAATTCAGCTATCTGGGTTAGAGGTTAAAGATGCATCTAACCCCTATGGAGATATAGAGATTCAATTTTCTGGCCTTCGTCCAGGAGAGAAACTTTTTGAGGAGCTTCTGATTGGTGATAATGTATCTCGTACTGAACATCCAAGAATTATGACCGCCAACGAAAGGCACTTGACTATTAATGAATATAGTGAATTACTCAACTCACTAGACAGTGCTTGCCACAGCTTTGAACATGAAAAGATTAGAAAACTGTTGATTGAAGCACCTACGGACTTTAGCCCTACAGATGGTATTAGTGATCTTGTTTGGAAAAAGTTACACGCTCTTAAAGATGAATCTTTAGATAGTGTTATCCACTGAGTACAGTTGCTAACTTCGTGTTACAAAATCTGCTTCAATACTCTATCCGCTTTAACACGGGTAATCTGTCGGATAAGTTTTTGAGCGGCTTCTGGGTAATCCTCAGCTTTCTCTAACTGTCTGTAGGTACAAATGAGTTGAGTATGCTGCAGGATGTTTTCTACTTCTTTTTCAAATTGTGTGTCTAGATGTTGGTGTTTATCTTGGATGAGAATGGCATTTTCTAAATCCAAGCTCCAAGCTCTTGGGTTTAAGTTGCTGCCAGTGATCAGCATATAGCGTTTATCAACCCAAACTCCTTTGAGATGAAAGCTGTTATTATCGTGCTTCCACAAATGGATAGAGAGTTTACGACTCGCAATGTGTGCTTCATTTGCTTTGGCAAATAGGCGCAGATTTCGTTCATACAGGTAAGGTAATCCACCTATTGTTTTGAACTCTTCTTCGGGAGAGATATAAAAGTCATTCGCTGTCTTATCGCCCACCACTATGGTTACTTTTACTCCGCGTCTAATCGCTTTTTTTACTTCTCTGGCAACGCTGCGAGGAAAATTAAAATAGGGAGTACAGATGAAGATCTCTTCTTTTGCTTGCGCGAGTAGTTGATTAACCGTTTGGTTAAGTTTGTTGCGCTTTTTACCCACGCCCACAAGAGGGGTGAGTGCAACTTGGTCTTGAGAAATAGTTTGTGGTTCGTATTGATAGCTGGCTTTTGCCAATGAAGCTCTTAACTGCCGGATCTGAGTTCTGATTTGTTTTGTGTTAGGTTGGTTTGGAGAAGAAAGGTCATGAACCGCAGGATGTTCGATCATTTCTGTTTCAATAAAACGGACCATGCTATCGGCAAGAGATTTATTATTCAGTACCTGATAGCGGTCAAAGCGGTAGCGTTCATTATAATTAAGGTAAATATTATTCAAACTTGCGCCGCTATAGATGACTTGATCGTCAATAATGAAACCTTTTAGATGCAATACACCAAAGACTTCTCGACCTCTGACTGGAACGCCAAATATAGGGATTTGATGAGTGTATTGCGTGGCGAAATTCTTATACATAGTAGCATTGGTTTCGCCAGGCTCTGCGCCAATTAAGCCTCTTTGTGCTCTGTGCCAGTCAACACACACTTTGATGTCGAGCCCTGGATTGTTTTGTTTTGCTTGGTAAAGCTCGGTTAAGATCTCTCTTCCCGCTTCATCATCTTCTAGGTAAAGAGCGACGAGGTATATTCTTTTACTTGCCTGACGAATCGCTTCAATTAAGCGAATTCGAAAGTCTTTGGCTGTAAACAGTGTTTCTAACTGTGTTGGGTCTTGGGCCAAAGTAGGAAGTTGGTCGAATAAGTTCCTGCGAGTCATCATGTTGGACTAAATGCCTTTACTGAAAATGGACAAGGATAGTAGCAAAATGTGTTAGTGGTTCCTAGCGGTCAGCTCTTAGTTCTCGCTGCACAATTGTAAAACTTGTTCTAGCGGTGAGGACGTAAGCTAATTTCACCACCGATGAAGGTTTCAATCCCGCATTCGGTTTCAAGTAGTACTGCGCCCTGTTCATTTATACCGCGTGATATACCCATGATTTCCCTTTGACCCATGATAAGCTTTATTGGGCGATGAATAAAATTGTCTAAACGATTCCATCTATCAACGAAGCCTTGCATGCCTTGTTGCTCGTAGTCTAATAACGCCCGATTTAACGTTTGAATCATAGTGATTGCAAGTTGATTGCGGTCAATATCCTTATGACCTGCGACCTCAGATAAACTTGCCCAGGGTTGGGTGATTCCTTCCGTTTGCTCTGTCATCATAAGATTAAGACCCATGCCTATAACAAGGTTAGCAGCGCCTCCTGCCTGTCCAGACATTTCGACCAGAATACCCGCTAACTTTCGATCTTGGTAGTACAGATCGTTTGGCCACTTTAGCTTCACTTCTTTGAGATTTAGCTGCTCTAAAGCTTCAACTATCGCAACGCCAACAACCAAGCTTAACCCCATTGCCGCCGCCATACCGGCATCGAGTCGCCAGTACATAGACAGATATAAGTTCGTCCCAAACGGAGAGATCCATTCTCTGCCTCTTCGGCCGCGGCCTTTCAGTTGATACTCAGATAAACACACAGAACCTGAGTCCAACCTATTGATATTATCGAGTAAGTACTGGTTGGTGGAGTCAATAATGGGTATAAGATCTACATGATTATTTGTTTGGGCTTGTATGATATCTTGATTAAGCAGTTGCATGGGATTTGCTAATTGATAGCCTTTACCTTGGACTCGAAAAACATCGACCCCCCATGCTTGTATACCCTTGATATGCTTGCTGATAGCGGCTCTTGATATGCCAAACTTCTCGCCAAGGTCTTCACCAGAATGAAATCCTCCTTGAGATAATGACTTTAATATCGAAAGTTTAATAGAATGCTCTTTCATTATAATGTCTCTATCAAGTTAGCTAAGTGTGTTTCTGAGTGAGAGCCAATAAAGCGCACTTCATGCTCAAGTTGAATTTGGAATTTTTTAAACACTTCGCAATAAACTTTAGCGGCAAGTTTTACTACATCATCACTGCTAGCTTTGCCTTTATTCACCAGAACAAGTGCCTGATTTTGGTGGACTTCAGCCCCTCCCACAGCTACACCTTTGAGTTGGCATTGATCGATTAACCATCCAGCGGCAATTTTTACCCCTTGTGGGGTAGAGTAGGCGACAATCTCTGGGTATGTTTGTTGAAGTTCTAGAAAATGTCGCTGAGAAATAATGGGATTTTTAAAAAAGCTTCCAGCGTTGCCAAGCTTTGCAGGGTTGGGAAGCTTTTCACTGCGAACTTGGCATACTCGCTCAAAGACTTGTTTCGCGGTGAGCCCATTATTATCTAGGGTTTGAAGAGGGCCGTACCCGGTATTGGGCTGCCAATTTTTAGCGAGCCTAATGCCTATTGCAACTATTACAACTTGCTGGTGGAGATCATGTTTAAACACTGAATCTCTATAACCAAACTCGCATTTCTCCGCACTAAGCCTTTTAACCTCGAAATTTTTCAAGCACAAAACATCAACATATTCACATAAGTCTTTAAATTCAACACCATAAGCGCCAATGTTTTGAATGGGCGCTGTACCAGCACAGCCAGGAATGAGGGCAAGATTTTCTAATCCCAAGTAGCCTTGCTTAATACTCCATTTGACCAAGTCTGGCCAGTTTTCGCCACCTGCTATGTGTAAATGCCACGAGTCAGCAGTTTCGGTAACTGTTTTCCCAAGTAATTGGTTGATTATAACGACGCCTTGATATGGCTGAGTAAAAAGCACATTACTGCCTTTGCCAAGCATTAATTTGGGTAAGTTTAACCATTTCGGGTTCTGGTAGACGTCTTTAATATGGTCAAGGGTTTTCACTTTCACTAAGTATTGACAGCTTTGTTCTATCGAGAATGTATGAAAGCGACTAAGGTCTGCATTGGCTAAAATTTGCATTGGATTTATCGAGTAATCTAAACTGCCTTCATTCTACCCCAATTTGCAGTTTGGTGATAATGAGTCCTATCCAGATAGAAGTGTTAGATCCTGTAAAACTCCCACTCGTATCTCGCTTGTATAAATCCTATTACCGATCCGGTAAAGCGAAAAAAGACGAATTGACAATTGTCGGAACCGTAGACAAGCAGATGATAGCCGTAGTTCGTTTTAAAAGTGTTGAAGAGAGCCGACTATTGACAGGCATGCTTGTTGTGCCTGAGTTTAGGAGCCAAGGCCTGGCTCATCGACTGATGTCATATTGTGAGCAGCATGTGCTTCAAAGTGGGGACTTTTGTTTTGCCTATTCAGAGCTGGAAAGCTTTTATCAGCAGCATGGGTTTGTCACGCTTGGTTCCGATTCTTTGCCAAATACTCTCAGGGGACTGTTTGAGCGCTACAGTCAGAAAAAATCACTAGTTGCAATGAAATACGGCTGATGTATGAACATCAGCCGTAGTCTATGCATCTTCCTAGTTAACTGAACTTGGTCTTTGGAACCAAGGTGAGCGGGCATCTGTTTCGTCAAATAGGTTATGCTTCTTGCGTAGCATCTGGCCACCATCCCTAGTTAAAGGCTCCCAGCTTATTACCGCGCGATTGGTACTTGGCTTAACCGTGAGTATGTCGAATGGAATCGAGATATAGAAACCTTTATTATAACTACCTTCACCATACTCTTCGGCGGTTAGATCTGTTTTTGTTGCATAGACACCAACTATGATTCCAGTGTCGAATTGTTTAGACACATCAACTCTCGCACCTACGTCACCTCCCAAGAATTTACCTGCACTGACTTTAATCAAGGTACTATCAAGGAATGACCAAGTCGGCATATAGTAGCCAGTCACATGCCCTGTTGTACCTCGGCTCAAGACATAGGCTTGGCATGAAGGAACTCGAGCGTCACATTTTGCCTCATCATAAAAGAAATAGTCATCTTGATATACGCCGAACCAAGAATCAGGGTCTCTTTGGCTAACGACATTAAAGTCCACTCCAAGCGCCCAGTTGGTGTTGAGAGGGCGGTAGAGAACTTCACTACCCACACCAGCAAACATCATTTCTAGATAGCCGCCATACATTTGGGTGTAGACTTCTTCCATTGGCTGTTCAAACCAAGTTAGCTGGAGGTTTTGTAGTCTTACTGGGTTGTCATCGACATAGGCACGGAACATGGTTCTAACCCTAGGTGTCGAGTAATTTCTAACGTGAGGAGAGTTTTCGACATAGTTAAACTTATCGTAGTTATCGACAAGATTGAAATATAATGAGCCGCCTAATTCTAAGTTGTCAGTTAGCCAGTAGTTGGACTTAGCGCTTAATCCTATGCTGTATAGATAAAATGATTCAGGTCCACCAATGCTTTGCTGCAAGACTGGATCGATGCCGTAATCCCAGTTGTTTTTACTGGTGGCGACTCTTACTTTTGAAGACTGATCAGGCTCTGAATATGACAGGCTGTCTGCTATATTGGCATCTGGGGATTGATAGTTAGATGCATCAACAAAGGCTTTCCTATCAACACTTGTTTGAGTTAGATCCATACCGTTCTTTTGTTCAACAATGTTAATGACTTTAATTGATTCATTGGCATGGTGAGTCAGTATGGTTGCCGCTCTATCAACTGCTTGCTCTCTATCTCTGTATTTGACCTGCTCACCTTTAAGTGTCACCACGTCTTTATCTACGGAAATGGAGTTATTGCTATAGCCAGCATTTTTCTCGATTTGCTCAGCTACTTGCTGCCAATCTGTGTCGTCTACTGTTGGTCGCAATTGGCCTTGAGAGTAAAGCTTATCTTCATCTCGCCAGTTCGGCTTGATGTCATTAAAGTTAGCGTATAAATTTAGGCCAAACACTACCGTGTTTCCGCGCTGATAGCTTAGCTTGGCATCCCCCCAATCTCCCAGTCGATAGTTCACGCCAAAGTTCCACGGCGTACTTTGTACCATGGGTTTAGATGCATTTCGTGTGTTGGGAAAATCTTCAGAGTAGTCGTTACCTTCATATTCAACTTTAAGACGCAGTGGCTCGTAAGGTGTTTGATATTCTATGCCACCAAACAGTGCCGATGGACCTTTAAACCAACGCTGAGTATCGAATTCACCGCCACTGCCGTTAAAATCGCTTGGCCTTGTGCAATAGCTATCGCTCAGTTTACAGGCTGGGTTTGAAATATTTCCGCTTTGTCCTAAGTATCCCCAGCCTAAACCCAACGTGAAATCTAAACTGCCAAATCGCTTAGTCGCAGCAATATACTCGCCATCAAACAGGCCTGTGCCAGCAAAATCTCTCACACCAATGGAGGTTTCAGGGAGATAATAACTTTCTTCCAATAGCCTAATTTTAAAGTCAACACCCCTATCCGTGTATAGGTTGTCACCACTATAACTAGGATCGCTACTGAAAGGAACGTCGGGTACGCGGGTATAGCGAAGCGTAGTTTCTAACCATTCCATCAGTTGTAGAGATACCATATAGTGCTGGTAATCATTACTCATGGTGAGGCCGACATTAAATTCCCCTTCTTTTGCCATTCGCCCTGTCGGTGTTTGCATCAGGCCTGTACCACCAAAATCGGATTGGGAGACTTTCCAATCTGCAGAGGTGTCAGACCATGTTGCACCAGATAACAATAGGCATAGAGGGGTAACAAAACTCAGAGTACTACGTGTGTTCATTAGATACTTCTTCTCATGCTGATGAGTTTGATAATGTCTTTTTCAAGGGAACGGATGAATTGAGACCCAGAGTCAAAACCGACAAAGATAACTGTGCTTGGTGGTAAATGTGTCTGACTATTATTCCAATAGGCATAACCACTTTTTGTCGTGTGGCCGTCAGGATAGATCAGCCATACAAAGCTCTTGTCTGCGCCAGCCAATGGCTGAGCAATACTGATTGAATCAGAAAGTGATGGAGTGTCAGAAACATCGATCTCTGAAGGTTTCTCAACCAAGCCTTCTATATAAGAGAAGTGGTTGCGCTTTGGAAAGGCTAACTCATACTCTCCTGATAATTTCGGGTCTAAATTGTTTTTGATACGGATTTCATCGTAATCTAAGGGAATGAATAATCGATAGCCAACTTGCCAGCTTTCAATTTGTTTGATTAACGCACTCGCGAGCACGGCATTTTCGCCCTCTAACTGGCTAAGCCGTTTTATGACACTTTCTTTTAACTCAATAGCTTTGTCTAATTGAGCTTTATCAAAGATTTGGTTAGCGATAAAGTAGGAATCACTGTAGCTATTGGTATTCTCTTTGACATCTTGAATAACTTGGCTGAGCCGTGCAGGATTCTTGTATTCAAACAGCACACTCTGCTGTGGGACTTGAACTATCAGCTTGTTTGCGAAAGCATTGATAGATAGAAATAAAGCTAGCAAGGCTAGGATACGTGAGAGCATAGAATTTTAGCCTATGTAGGGTTTTAGAATTTCGAGTTCAATCATGAGACGTTCAGGGATGGCCCACTGAATGCTCTTTACGACCTTGCCTTGTTCATCTACCCAGAATGTATTTTGATAACTCTGGTTGTTTTTATCTGGAGTTATAATTTCGGTAACTTTCTTAGTATTTTTTTGCCAGATGAGGGAGGTGAGAAACTCTTTACCTACCACAGAAGATTGAACACTTGCTTCTTGCTGTAAGTGATACCCTGGTTGCCAGTCGTAAGAGATTTTCCAAGAGTCCGACTCTGCTTTGGGTTGATAATAGGACTCTGAGGTGGTGACATTGAGCAGGTTATAATTGGGCAAATGGAGCGTTTTTACTACACGACCATTTTCTGTGGCTATCATCGCGCCATCAGAAGAGAGCCATTTTAATCTTGTGTTACCAGTGTCTGTATTAATTTCTGCAAAGGCTAAGACCATGAAAACTCGCGGTCCATTGTTTACTCGTGCATAAATACTGGCATAAGGCAGCGCTTCCACTTCATCTTTAGTCATATGAGTATCGGGTAAGCCTGAATATGCTTCTTTAATGGTTGCGCCAGTATCTTTTATATACTGGCTACAGCCTGCAATGGCAAAAAAAAGCAGAATGGTTAGAACTCTGAAATTATTCATGGTAACAGCATTAACTTCTAATTGAGTGTTCCGAGGAATTGTCGTGAGGGTATGGAAAACACCCTGAAATTACGTTCAGGGTGCAAATGCAGGAGTACTATTTTGTTGTTCCGTCAGTACCACTTGTTCCATCGTTATTGTTAGCAGCAGCGACAGCTACCGCCGTGATCGCAACTGCACCTACAGTTACGGCCGTTGCTGTTACGGTGCCAGTAGCTGCAGTTGTGGCTGATGACGCGCCAGCAGCACCACCAGTTGAAGTTGCTGAAGCAGTAGTTGCTTCTTCACCGGCAGCTAAAACGTTTGTAGACATACCAAGAGTACAAAGAATTGCAAGAGCGGCATTTCTCATTGTTGAATTTCCTCCAAAAGTAAATATTAAAGCGCTTGTGGAGCGTATAAAGAAACACGCTCTATGTAATTCTATGAGATACTTAGCAGGATGTAAAAAGAATTACGCCTACAATAAGATCATTTCTAAATAAAGATCACCTAATAGTTGATGTGCGGGTATCTTTATAATTTTAAAAAGTACTACACTCCCATGATTTAAAGCGTATATTGTGTTGTGTAATCCCTAGATTAATAGAAATAATGTCAATCTTTTATGTTTTAATGCATGATTTGGTTGTTATTTTGAAGCTCCTTTTGGTATATGCTGCCTGTAGATAATTTCTCAATTACTTTCATATTATCATGTACTTATGGTTTTTTTGTTTGTCTTGTACTAATGTCCCTTCATTTACATTCTTACTTTTAAGAACTCAACAATAAACCTATAATTTAAGTTGACACTAATATTAACTAAGGAATGCAAAGGATTATGGTGAACGCTTTTGTAAGTGATAAAGAATAAAATCCTTATCTATATACATATTATTTGTTATTTTTTGTCAATAAAGTTAGTATACTGTATTCAAACTATCCTTAGGCAAAAATTAAGCAAGATCTACTAGGTCCTGGATCTAGCCTAAGGTTGTTTTAAAGTTTATTTTGTAACGTTTATGTTACATTTTTGGGTGTCCGTTATTTGAGCTTATCATAAGCTCGATAAATATTTTTGTGCTTGCTTATTCAATTTGGCCCGTAATGAAGATCAATATAAACCGTTGTTTAATTGCATTGCTACCTGTAATGCTAGCTGGATGTGCTGTGCCAGGCTCGCATTTATCGACCAGCGATAAAAACTTAGTGCCAGTCTCAGCAGATAACCAAAGTGACAACATATCTGATATGGTTAATCTTTACCCTATCTCTGCACAGACTGTATCTAGTTACCAAACAAAAGAACGTTTGACTCCGCAGTCTAACCCGGATCTTGACCTAAAAATTGCCAATTACCAATACAAAGTGGGAATCGGAGATATACTAAACATCACTATTTGGGACCACCCTGAGTTAACCATACCAGCTGGCTCTTACCGTAGTGCTTCAGAAGCGGGTAACTGGGTCCATGCAGATGGTACGATTTTTTACCCTTATATAGGCGTTGTTCAGGTTGCCGGTAAAACCGTAGGAGAGATCCGCGTAGATTTGGCTGAGCGTTTGGCTAAATACATAGAAAGCCCGCAAGTTGATGTCAATGTTGCCGCATTTCGCTCTAAAAAAACTTATGTAACTGGTGAGGTTTCAAAACCCGGCCAACAAGCTATCACCAACATACCGCTGACCTTACTCGATGCAATAAACCGTTCTGGTGGTCTTTCAGAGAATGCAGACTGGCGAAATGTCACCTTGACAAGAAATGGCGTTGAAGAACATGTTTCTCTTTATGGATTGATGCAGAAAGGGGATCTTACTCAAAATAAGCTTTTGCAACCTGGCGATATTATTCATGTTCCCCGTAATGACGGACAAAAAGTATTCGTGATGGGTGAAGTTAATGAACCTAAGCTGCTCAGAATTGATAGAGCAGGTATGACCTTAACAGAGGCGTTAAGTAGTTCAGGTGGTATTAATGAGTTGTCTGCTGATGCAACCGGTGTATTTGTCATAAGAACATCAGATAACAAATCAGAGCGTATGGCAGATGTGTATCAACTTAATGTGAAGGATGCATCTGCATTAGTTGTCGGCACGGAATTTGACCTTCAGCCATATGATATTGTGTATGTAACGGCTGCACCAATTAGTCGCTGGAACCGTGTTCTAAGACAGTTCCTACCTACAATTACTGGCTTTAATGACTTGAGTGAAGGGGTTCTTCGCATCCGTAATTGGCCTTAAATTTTAAATCTAGACTTTATTTTAGAGGCTAGGGCTAGCCTCTAAAGCTTAGCTGAGGACTCGTAAGTGTTTAACAATATTCTGGTAGTATGTGTGGCTAATATATGCCGTTCTCCTCTTGGTGAGGCGCTTCTTCAGAATCTATTACCTGATATCAGAGTCTCATCAGCAGGATTGGCAGCAGAAAAGAGCAAATTTGTAGGTAAACCAGCCTATGATAAATCTATTCTAGTCGCGCAGGAAAATGGTATTGACATATCAAATCATCGCTCTAAGCAGGTAAGTTCGAGTCTTTGCTCAGAGTTTGATTTGATATTGGTAATGGAACAAGAACATATTGAAGCGATAACCAATATTGCTCCAGAAGTTCGTGGTAAGACCATGCTATTTGGACAGTGGATAGGTCAGAAAGACATCCCCGATCCTTACAAACAAAGCAAAGAAGCATTTGACTATGCCTATCAGCTTATTGACCAAGCAGCGCAGGCTTGGGCGAAGAAATTACAGTAATTCATCCTTAATTGGGTATTTAGGACTTTATAGACAATGGCCACACAGCAGATTAAGCAGCGCATTGAAAGTGCTTCTGATGAGATTGACTTAGCAAGGCTTTTTGCCCTTATTATCGACGGTAAGTGGATAATTATTACCGCAACCATGCTTTTTGCAATTTTTGGTATCGCTTTTGCGCTTCTATCAACACCTATTTATAAAGCCGATGCTCTGATTCAAATTGAGCAAAAAAGCTCGGGTGGTATATCGGCTATGGTTGGCGATATGGGAGAGCTTTTTGCACAAGAGTCCTCCGCAACCACTGAAATAGAGATCATTAAATCTCGAATGATATTAAGTGACACCGTAGATAAATTTAACTTAACCACTGTTGTGGTACCCGAATACTTCCCTCTAGTAGGCAAAGGTTTTTCTCGTCTTATGGGGGTTCAACCGAGTATTCATGTTGCCAAGTTTGAGGTACCATCGCACATTCAAGCATTGCCGCATCAAATCGTAGTTACTGCCCATGATAAGCAGTCATACCAACTTGTTGATCAGGATGGAGGAGTTATTCTTTCTGGCTATGTAGGAAAATGGGCGAAGTCAGATGGATATAAATTATTCGTATCTGAGTTGGATGCTGAAACTGGTGCGACTTTTAAGATTAGCAAGCGCAGTTCTTTGGAAGCTATTAAATGGCTGAAAGACAATTTATCGATAAGCGAGCGCGGTAAGCAAACAGGTATTGTTGAGTTGTCTTTTGTCGGTGAAGACCGAGCGAAAATCCAATCGATATTAAATGATATTAGCCAAAACTACTTTTTACAAAATGTAAAACGCAACTCAGCAGAAGCGGAGAAAAGTTTGGCATTTTTGAAAGATCATCTGCCTTCAGTCAAAAGCGATTTGAATAGTGCTGAAAATAAGTTAAATACCTATCGCCAAGATAATGAGTCAATTGATTTAAGCTTGGAAGCTAAATCAACGTTAGAAGTGATGGTAAAACTTGAAGCGCAGCTTAATGAGCTGACATTTAAAGAAAGCGAAATTAGCCAAAGATTTACAACAGATCATCCGGCTTATAAATCTCTTTTGGATAAGCGGCAAGTTTTGCTTGAAGAGAAGCAGCGTTTAAACGGTCAAGTGCAAAAGTTACCTAAAACTCAACGTGAAATTCTGCGTATGACTCGTGATGTTGAAGTTAACCAACAAATCTATATTCAGCTTCTGAATAAGGTTCAAGAGTTAAACATTATTAAAGCTGGCACTGTAGGTAACGTTAGGATACTAGACAAAGCGCAAGCTTTCGATCGAGCGGTCAAACCTAAAAAAGCGCTTATTGTAGTGCTTGCTACTATGCTTGGTGGAATGTTGAGTGTTGCGTATGTACTACTCAAAGCCGCCTTTCATAAAGGTATTGAAAATCCGAGCGATATTGAGGAGATTGGGTTATCAGTATATGCAAGTGTTCCAAAGTCTGCACTGCAGGCTGAGTTTATTACGAAACAAATTGGAAGACTTAAAAAGAGAGATAGTTCGGCTAAAATGCTGTTAGCAGAAAGCAATCCATTAGATCTATCAATTGAAGCATTGAGAGGTCTACGTACTAGCTTACACTTTGCCATGTTGGAAGCGAAAAATAACGTTTTGATGATCTCAGGTCCTGCTCCCAATGTTGGTAAAACTTTTGTATCGACTAATTTTGCAGCGGTTGTTGCTAAAGCAGGGCAGAAAGTACTGTTAGTTGATGCAGATATGCGCAAAGGGTACTTACAACAGCCATTTGGTCTGAAAGCTGAAGACGGTTTATCTGATTACTTGATCGGTAATCTTGAATGCTCGTCGGTAATAAAAAGTACAGACATGGATAACCTTAACATTATTACTCGTGGCGTGATTCCCCCAAACCCTTCTGAGCTACTGATGCACCAAAGGTTTACAGAGTTAGTTGAATGGGCATCTGATAAATACGACTTAGTGATTATTGATACTCCTCCTGTTCTCGCTGTTACCGATCCAAGCATAGTAGGGATGCATGCGGGAACCACTCTGATGGTGACACGTTTTGGTGTAAATTCAATCAAAGAGATTGACGCAGCCAGATGCCGCTTCGAGCATGCAGGGATAAATGTTAAAGGTGTGATTTTTAATGCTGTAGAACAGAAAGCTTCTACAGACTATGGCTATTACAGTTATGCTTATACGAATGACAAATAATATCTCTTATTCTATTTAATAATGTAGATTTATATTGGTTTAGATTTAAATCTGAGTAATAAGGTTTTATCAAATATATAGCGAGTAAAATTCGGCGAAGATATAAGCTTTTGGGGGCTGCAACCCAAGGGCGGTAGCGTTCTTTTTTATTATGCTATATATTCTATTTAGGTTGTTATTAATATGCCTAATATCATAGGTGGTAATTTTTTTATGAATGATATTCAGAGCAAAAATCAAAGTAAAGAATGGTTTCTAGTTAAATGCAAGGCTAGACAAGAGCAGCGCGCCAGTTTGAACTTTGCTAACCAATCAATTCCCTCTTACTATCCGCTTGTTGATGTGGTTAAAGTGCGACGCGGTAAGAAAGAAGTTGTTCGCGAAGCACTTTTCCCAGGCTATATTTTTGTTTATTTAGATTCTTCATCTATTCTAGCTTCCAAAGTAAAAAACACCATTGGAGTATACGACTATGTTAGGTTTGCCGGAAAACCACAAGTTGTTCCTGATGCTTTAATAACAGACTTAAAGCAAAGAACTCACCTAGTGGTGGATGAATCAATTCAGTCTGGTGAAAAGGTGTTGGTTAATAATGGCGTATATAAAGATACTAAAGGGATCTTTGTAGAAGCTGATGGTGACAAACGCAGTATTATATTAATCGATATGTTAAGCCAACCGATCAAGCTCACCGTTGATAATAAAAGTATTTTAGCTTTGGAATGTTGATGTATTTCTGCAAGCTATCTAAGTTGCAAATTGAATAACTTTTTAAAGCTAGAATAATTTTATATTTTGATGATAGCTAAATTGGTTTTTATGACGCCTATTGGGACGGTGTTAAAAAGGCAAGTAAAATCTATGATTTGTAAAGGATGAGCTAGATTCGTCTATCTCAAAATGAATAATATATATCTCAGGTTGCTAATTTAGTGATATTTTTCATGAAGTTGAACCTAGAGAACTCTACACATCTCCAAGTTCGTGAGTTGTTCTAAAAAATATACTACAAGAGAAAACTATGAAGATCCTCGTCACTGGTGGTGCTGGTTTTATCGGCTCTGCAGTCATTCGTCATATTATTAATAATACATCTGATAGCGTTGTAAACGTTGATAAGCTCACTTACGCAGGTAATTTAGAATCTCTTCGCGAAGTGGATTCGTCTGAACGTTATGCATTTGAGCAAGTCGATATTTGTAATCGTGCAGAACTTAATCGTGTTTTTCTTGAGCACCGACCAGATGCGGTGATGCACTTGGCAGCCGAATCGCATGTCGACCGTTCAATAACAGGGCCTGCCGCGTTTATTGAAACCAATATCCTTGGTACTTATACCTTGTTAGAAGCGATTCGAGAATACTGGAATACACTTGAAGAAAGCACAAAGGCTAAGTTTCGTTTCCATCATATCTCTACTGATGAAGTGTATGGCGATCTTCCTCATCCTAATGACGTTCCCGAGGGAGCAGACTTACCGATGTTTTTAGAGACAACCTCATATGAGCCATCTAGCCCATACTCTGCATCGAAAGCATCGAGTGATCATTTAGTGCGTGCATGGTTACGCACTTACGGTCTACCAAGCATAGTAACCAACTGCTCGAATAATTACGGTCCGTATCACTTCCCTGAAAAGCTGATTCCACTAGTGATCCTCAATGCGCTTGAAGGAAAAGATTTACCTATTTATGGCAAGGGCGATCAAATTCGCGATTGGTTGTTTGTTGAGGATCATGCTCGTGCACTATACAAAGTGGTAACCGAAGGCAAGGTTGGTGAAACCTATAATATTGGCGGCCACAACGAAAAGAAAAACAGTGAAGTTGTGAACACGATTTGTAACATCTTGGATACGCTAGTGCCGAAGGACACCAAATACGCAGAGCAAATTACTTATGTTCAAGATCGCCCTGGCCATGATCGACGATACGCCATTGATTCATCTAAAATGCAGCGCGAACTGAATTGGACGCCAGAAGAAACCTTTGAAACTGGTCTTCGCAAAACAGTGCAATGGTATCTAGATAACTCAGCATGGTGCCAAAACGTGCAAGATGGTAGTTACCAACGTGAGCGTTTAGGTATAGAAACAACAGAAGCAAAGGTGAGCAAATAATGAAAGGTATTGTTCTCGCTGGTGGATCAGGTACACGTCTATACCCATTGACACGCGGGGTATCTAAGCAACTCTTACCTATTTACGATAAGCCAATGGTGTTTTACCCAATCTCTACATTAATGCTTGCTGGTATTAGAGATATTTTGATTATTACCACACCTGAAGATAAGGCGGGTTTCCAATGTTTGCTGGGTGATGGCTCTGATTTTGGTATTAAACTAGAATACGCGATTCAACCAAGCCCTGATGGCCTAGCGCAAGCGTTTATCATTGGTGAAGAGTTTATTGGTGATGACAGCGTGTGCTTAGTGTTGGGTGATAACATTTTCTATGGCCAATCTTTTAGCCGTCAATTGACGAGAGCTCGAGAGCTTACATCAAAAGGGCTATCGACAGTATTTGGTTACCAAGTCAAAGACCCAGAACGCTTTGGTGTCGTCGAGTTTGATAAAAACATGAAAGCGGTATCTATCGAAGAGAAGCCAGAAACACCAAAGTCTAATTATGCGGTTACAGGTTTGTATTTTTACGACAATCGTGTGGTTGAAATGGCCAAGCAAGTGAAGCCATCTCACCGTGGGGAACTAGAAATTACCACAGTTAATGAAATGTACCTAAATGATGGTTCATTGAATGTAGAGCTATTAGGTCGCGGTTTTGCGTGGTTGGATACTGGAACTCACGAAAGCCTTCATGAGGCATCTTCGTTTGTACAAACTATCGAGCATGTACAAGGCTTAAAAGTCGCATGCCTAGAAGAGATTGCTTGGCGTAACGGTTGGCTATCAAATGATGAGTTAACAAAGATTGCATCTCCAATGATGAAGAATGATTACGGCCAGTATTTGACAAACCTTGTCCGAAATGTCTGTTAGTGGAGAAATGTAAGCGTGGAAGTAATTCAAACAAAGTTAGCAGGTTGTGTAATTATAAAACCTAAAGTCTTTGGTGATGACAGAGGCTTTTTTCTGGAGTCATTTCATGCAGAAAGATATAAAAAAGTAGCTGGTATAAAAGAGATATTTGTTCAAGATAATCGCTCTCGATCAATTAAGAACGTACTTCGAGGACTTCATTTTCAAAAAACAAAACCTCAAGGTAAATTAGTAACAGTAACCTCAGGTGAAGTTTTTGATGTAGCAGTTGATCTACGTCCAAATTCACAAACTTTCGGTCAATATGAATCGGTTGTATTGAGTGGCGACAATAAACTGCAGTTTTATGTCCCACCAGGATTTGCACATGGGTTTTGTGTGTTGAGTGAGTCGGCCGATTTTCAGTACAAATGTACTGATTATTATGACCCTAATGATGAAAGTGGTTTGTTGTGGAATGATCCGGTCATCAATATTCAATGGCCTCTAAAAGCACCTGTCTTATCGGAAAAAGATAAAATTCAACCACTATTGAGTGAGATTGAAGCTAAAATTAAACAAGGCTGGGTATAGCATGAGTAAGTTTACTGTCTTTGGTGGACGAGGCTTTATTGGTTCTGCGTTTGTAAAAGACCTTAAAACACAGGGGCATGATGTTTTTGTTCCTGAGAGAGAAGACTTAAGTATTTTTGAGGAAAACTTAGGAACGATCATTTATAGTGCTGGATATGGTGATTGCCAAAAAGATCCATTTAACGTTCTCCATGCCAATATAACATTATTAAGTTCATTGTTGGAAAAAGCTAGATTTAACAAATTAGTTTACATATCTTCAACAAGAGTATATATGAACCAATATGATTCTTCTGAGAGCTGTGATTTAAAAGTTAGTTATGATGATGACCGAAGGCTTTTCAATTTAACAAAATTGGTATCAGAGGAGCTATGTCTAAAAAGCAATAGGGATTGTTTGATCATTCGTCCTAGTAATGTATATGGATTAGCGAAAAATAGTCCTCTTTTCTTACCATCAATAGTAAGAAGTGCCATTACTAATGGTAGCATAAATATGTATGTTACTCGTGATTACTCTAAAGACTATGTTTTTGTTGGTGATGTAGTTAGATATACTTTGGATTTGCTAAATAAAAACGCTCAAGGGTTATTTAATTTGGCTTCTGGAACTAATACATCGGCAAAAGAAATAGCAGACATAATAGTTGATAAAACAGGTTGCAATGTTAACTGGTTAGTTGAAGAAGATATTGATTTTTTCCATGAGATTGATATTACAAAAGTTGTGAATACTCTGGACTACAAACCAAATAATGTTATTGATGACCTGAAGAAAATGATTGAAGATTTTGAAAATTTTTTCAAAAAACACAAAGGGTAAAAATTGGCCATAGTCAAAAAAGAAAGAAAGATGGGAGTTGTCCTAACTTACTTGAACATCTTTATTAATACAGGGGTGATGCTTGCATATACACCGTTTGTTTTAAGATATTTGGGGCAAGAGGAATATGGTCTATATGCATTAGCCATGAGTATATTAACATATATTGCTCTTTTAGATTTCGGTTTTGGTAATGCAATTGTAGTTTTTACATCTAAGTACTTGGTTAATGGGGATAATGAAAAACTAGTAAAATTATATAGTACCATTTTATCATGTTATTTTGCAATTAGTTTAGCCTCAGTGCTCTTAATGGTACTATTTTATTACAATGTAGAATGTTTTTTTGTAAATAGTATGACTGCTAGCGAGATTGAAACATTTAAAAAAATGATCATTATTATCGCAATAAATATCGCATTATCTGTCCCTGGTAATATGTTTAGGTCAATTCTTACTGCTTATGAAAAATTTATTCTTCTAAACATTGTCAATATAGTAAGAACACTATCAATACCTTTACTAATTGCGATTTCTATCATCTTTGATCAAAGTGTCATTACAATGATAACTATAGTTACGCTTGTAAACCTCGCTGCGATATTAACTTTAATCATTTATTATGTTTTAAATATTAAGGTTCAAATAAAACTATTTAAATTTGAGTCTGATGTTTTTCTAAGATCTTTTAAGTTCTCAATATTTGTCTTTATCGCTACTATTGTTGATCAAGTTAATTGGAACTTCGGGCAATTAATGATCGGTTCATATTTGGGAACTAAAGATATAGCAGTGTTTTCAATAGCTATTTTATTCAGTACTACATTCATAATGCTTTCGTCTGGGGTTAGTCGTGTACTTCTTCCTAAGGTATCAAAGATGGTTACAGCGGGTGCTTCAAACAAAGAACTAACTAATGAAATGACAAAAATTGGTCGTTTGCAGGCATATGTAATATTCTTAGTTCTTCTTGGTTTTACAATATTTGGTGACTATTTTATCATTTATTGGGCTGGCAAAGAGTATTATGATGCATATAAATTAACTTTGATTATTATGACACCTTTATCAATACCATTAATACAAAACTTAGGATTGACAATTCTAAAAGCGAGAAATAAATTTCATTTTAGAGCAATAGCTGCACTTATTATGTCTATCTTAACTGTTGTACTATCTATTATGTTAGTTGAAGAATATGGATATTGGGGCGTTGCAATTTCAATCTCAGTGACTTTTACTATACTGAATGGCATAGTAATGAACATTTACTATTGGTATATAGGTGTTGATATATTATCTTTTTGGAAGCAAATATTGAAAGTTTTTATCCCGATGCTTCTTGTTTTTATATTTTCTTATGGAGTAAAAGGAATTGCAGGAATTGATGATTTATTTGATCTAGTGGTAGGCTGCATTATTTTTTCTGTCTTAACATTTTCTTTTTCATTCTTGTTAACAATGAATGATTATGAAAAGGGATTAATCAGACGTCTTATTTAAATACTCGAATATTAATATTTAAACTAATAATGTTTACAAATACATCCTTTAGGTTAACTTATTAATTAGTTAATTGTAGTATCAAAAAATTACTTCTTGATTTTATCAGGATATAATAATCATATCACGGCTTATAGTAATCTTTTACTATAACTTTAACGTCGATAGCATATTTTAAATTGTTATTTAATGTCGGTGTTAAATATCATTGTTCTTATTTTATAAAATTACGAGATTTAAATGAAAGTAGAAGAATTCAATTCAAAAAAAATTTATAGTGATGTCAGTGGTGTTTCATCTTATATTGATAAAAGAATAAAGATTGAACTAAATTCATATGGCTTATATGAAGAAATAGTCGATGCTGATATTAGTGGAGATATAAGCCCTTTAGTCAGAAAAGTTTCCCCCTATTTAAATAGTAAACTAAGCGTTTGTGATGTCGCGAGAACCTTGTTTTCTAGATATGAGAATATAAAAAATGATGTTCGTATTGGTTACTATCAATCATTATTTGTAGGGTATGTAAAAGAAGGTGAATACAGGGTAAATGCAAGTTCTGGGGGCATGGGTACTTGGATTTTTAAAGAGTTATTTGAGAAAGGACTGATTGATGGTGTAATTCATGTTAAAGAAAACCCCGATAAAAAATCATCAACTTTATTTAAATATGGGATTTCAAAAACTATTGAGGAAATAAAATCCGGAGCAAAGACTAAATATTATCCTGTTGAACTATCTGAAGTGCTTGATCTAGTAAAGAATTGTAAAGGTAAATATGCTATAGTTGGTATTCCTAGCTTTATTGAATCAATTCGTTTACTTGCTTTAAATGACACCATAATTAAAGATAGGATTATTTTTACAGTAGGTTTAATTTGCGGGCACCAAAAAAGCTCTAAGTTTGCTGATTACATGGCTTGGCAAGTCGGTATTAAACCAGGTGATTTAAAAAATATTGATTTTAGACATAAGCTTGATGATGCTAGAGCCGACTCATATGCAATTAAAATGACAGGTATTATTGATGGTAAAACAAAAACTATTATTAAATCGAAAAATAGTCTTAGTGGTCAAAATTGGGGCCTTGGATATTTTAAACCATTAGCTTCTGACTTCACAGACGACGTCTTCAATGAAACAGCTGACATTGTTGTTGGTGATGCTTGGCTACCCGAGTATCAAAATGATAGTAATGGTAATAATATAGTGATTATCCGTAACCCGATCATTAATGATATAGTCACAGAAGCGATTAGCGAAGGTAGACTTATTATGAATGATGTTGATTCAGATACTATTTTTAAATCACAAGCTGCGCACTTTAGACATACTTTCGATGAACTATCCTATAGAAAATACAAAAAAGACAATAACAACCTGTGGTATCCAATAAATAGAGTTAATGCTGAAAACGAAATAAGTTTTTTTAGAGGGAAGGTTCAAGATATAAGGATGGAAATATCTTCAAAATCTCATGAGTATTTTAAAATGGCTGTAGATAGGGATGATTTGTCATTTTTTGAAAATAAAATGAAAATTCTAAATAATAAATATAAAATTATATACTATCTTATGGCTATACAAGGTAAAGGTTTAGCTGGTATTATTAAAATTATTATAGGTAAATTAAAGAAATAATCGATTTATGAAAGAAAATAACTTTAAAAAAAATATAGCCGTTATTACTTTTCCTCTTATAAATAATTATGGTGGTATAATTCAAGCTTATGCTCTTATGTCAGTGCTAACTCAATTGGGCCATAATCCTACTCTAATTAATCTTAAAAGCGAAAAACGATATATATCTGTTGCTAAATATATATTTAAAAAATATTTTTTGTTTTTCTTAAAGAAATATCGTCTAGTTACTTTAACAGTAAAAGATCGTAAGTTAGAAGAATTTGTCAATAAGTACATTGAATCTAAGTCAGCTAGTATTTGGAATAGCAAGCAATTACATAGACATTTCATGTCCAAAAAGTACGATGTATGCATTGTAGGAAGTGATCAAGTTTTTGCAAAGATGGGTTATCCGAAATTCGAAAATGACTATTCACTTGGGTTTGTTGATGATGAAACAAAAAAGCTGTCTTATGCTGCATCTTTTGGAGGGAGTGATTTTTTGGGTGATATAAGCTCAGTTAACTATCATAAGGAAAATTTAAGTCGGTTTGCTGGAGTATCTGTAAGAGAGAAAAGCGCAGTTCAAGTATGTTTTGAACGTTTTAATGTAAATGCGAAACATGTATTAGATCCCACTATGTTGATTGATAAGAAGCACTATATATCTATCATTAATAGCCCTCTTGAACAATTGGAAGAAAAAAAGCTTTTTGCGTACGTGCTAGATTCTGACTGGGAAAAAAATGACCAAATGTCTCAGTTTGCTGATCGAAAAGGAATGACTATTAATCAAGTTAATGATGGAAATAGTTCAAAAAATATTATTTCTATGCAACAGTGGTTAGGCTCAATCTATTTTTCAGAGCATGTGATTACGGACTCGTTTCATGGGTGTGTGTTTTGTATCATTTTCAATAAGACTTTTAATTGTTTTGTTAATAAAAAAAGAGGTGCTGATCGTTTTTACTCATTGCTTGGCATGTTTGGGCTTGAAAATAGAATAATCAATTCTGATATTAATGACGACCCGATCGACTGGGTTAGTGTTAATTCAAAATTAGAAAAATATAAGAAAGATTCATTAAATTTCTTGGATTTAAATTTATAATCTTTTTTCTTTTACATAGCGTCTTTAATTTTATGACATTCCATAATCTCTATTACTTAATTTAAAAACTAAGTAAAATTATTATAAGTAAATAAAATGATATATTTATTAGTTCTTGATATTGAATTGAATGGCGGCATAGAAAAATCCACGTTGAACTTAAAAGATAATTTGGTTAGTTTTTATGGTGAGGATAACGTTAAAATTGTATCCATAAGAAATGATAATAAAGATAGTATTTTTTCAAATATCTCCTTCCTAAAGCAGTTGTCAAGAACTTTTAAAAGTGGTGATGTTGTTATTTCAATGTATGACAGAATATCAATATTATTGTCTATTATTTTTGGTATTGGCTTTCGTAATAATAAAAAGCCCAAGCTGATTTCTTTTCAGCATGCAGATTATTATGCTCATTCTTTATCAGTTCGCTTATTGAGGATATTATCTTATAAATTTGTTGATAAGATAGTGACTCTGACTAAAAAAGATGCTTCTCTTTATCATAATAAGAAAGCAGTGTGTACGATTCCCAACAGTATTCCAGATATAACTATGGAGACTCCCCACTGGCCGGATAGAAACATTGATTTTATTTCTGTAGGTCGCTTAGTTGAAGTTAAGCAATTTAATTATGTAGTAGATCTTATTCCAATCATCAACGATGAAGTATCGTATAGATTTAATATTTACGGTGATGGTCCTGAAAGGACAAATCTGGAAAAGAAAGTTGTGAATCTTGGGCTAGAAGTAGATGAAGTTTTAAAGGGTAATATTGATAATGTCTTTTTGCCAATGAAAAATTCAAAGGTTTTATTAGTTACTTCTCAAAGAGAAAGTTTTTCAATGGTAATAATAGAAGCAATGTTATGTGGTTGTATTGTTATATCATTCGACTGTGAAACGGGACCGAGAGAAATTATAACAGACAACCATGACGGCTTTCTAGTTAGACCGAATGATCTTAACGCTATTAAAGAGATTTTTGATTTCCTAATAAGAAATGTAGATGAAGCAGAACGGATATCTGCCAACGCTAAATTGACAGCTGAAAAATATAAGAATAGTAATGTCTTAAAAAACTGGATAGAAATAATTTAAATGTTTATTTATATATTATTCTTTCTGGCATTTGTTCTAGTGAGCTTATGTGAATGGATAAATAAAAATAAGATTGCTACAAATCTGCTATGTATATTTCTCATTATAGGTCTTTCTCTTCTAGTTGCACTTAGAGTCGATGTTGGTACTGATTACTCATCATATGTTCGTATCTTTGAAAAAGTAACATCATTTTATTCTTCCGATTATTCAGGTCTTGAAGCTGGTTTTATTTCCTCCATATCTCTGTTTAAGAGTATAGGACTTAATGTAAATTCTTATTTTGGATTCTTTTCATTCCTTCCTCTTATGATGATTTGTTATGTATCTACAAAGGAAACTAAATATTTAGCTATTGTTATGCTGATATATTTTTCTGATCTGTTTTTTTATTACAACCTAAGTGGGTTCAGACAATCAATTGCAATGGGGTTTGTTTTTTTATCTTTTATTTTTATTCGAGATAAAAATCCTTGGAGTTTTATTTTCACAATATTAGTTTCAGCACTATTTCACAAACCAGCGATTGTGTCTTTAATATTGTACCCTATGGTTTGTAGGTTAAGTCATCGATTCTTCTATTTTACTTGTTTACTTATTCCAATTGTTATACAAGTTATAATTGGTTTTGGATTTTTTGATTTTATTGATTCTCTAAGTTATTTTAGAAATACTTCTCTTTATGTAAGTGATGAATATAATAACTCAGACATTATGAATATGCTAAAAGGAACGATTAAAAGGTCGTTTCCAATTATACTTTTGTTTATAATGATGATAATGAAATTAGAGTATAAAAATGTATTTAAGTCTAGTGTCTTTAAGATTTATTTTTTAGCATTAGTGACGTATTGTTCATTATATTTCAGCTATCCGGATTTAACTGTAAGGCTAACTAGTTATTGGTTTGTTTTCATGCCATTAACGATCGCTATAATATTTGAATATGTCAAACAAAAATTTCAGTTATTTTTCTTATTATTGATACTTTCTTATTCTTTCTTATCACTCTATGTGTATTTATGTTTGGATGTGTATCAATATAAAACTATAGGGATTTTCTAAGTGATAAAGAAATTTTCAAGTCTATATGAGTGTTATGGTTTCATTGGTGTTTTTTATCTTTTTATTTGTATTATTTATACTAAGCTAAGTTTTAGACAGGCGCGTTTAATTAGATTACCATTTGATATAAGGAATCGAAGCTATATTAAAATAGGTAAGAACTTGACCACAGGGCGAAATTGTAGGCTGGAAACATATAATAAAAATAAGGTAGGCCTGATACTAGGTGATAATTGTGAGCTTAATGATAATGTCCACATAGCATGTGCGGAAAGCATTGTTATCATGGATAATGTTCTTATTGCTAGCCGTGTGTTTATTACCGATCTAAATCATGGTTGTTATAGTAATTCTTCCCCTTCTTTGCCTGAATCCATTGTTTCTAAAAGGCCTCTAGATTCATCTAAAGTTGTTATTGGAGATAATTGCTGGCTAGGTGAAGGTGTGGTTATTACTAAAGGTGTTCAACTGGGTAAAAACTGCATAGTGGCTGCAAATTCAGTTGTGACTAAATCTTTTCCTAAAAATAGTATAGTAGGTGGTGTCCCTGCTAAAGTTATTAAATTTTATGATGAGGATTCACAAGAGTGGAAAACAGCGAACTAGCTAACAAAAAAGTACTGCTTATATCTCCTTCTTTTTTTGGCTATTCTAATAATATAATGAAGGAATTGGAGAGAAAAGGAGCGATTGTATCTCTTTATGATGAAAGACCATCAAATCATGTATTTTTAAAGTTTATCTTTAGAATAAGAATTTTAAATGATTTTTTCGCTAGAAGAGTTATAAATAATTACTTTGATAGCATTTTTTCAGATTTCTTAGAAGATAGTTTTGACTATTTATTGATAATTAACCCAGAATGCACACCCGTTGAGTTTTTGTCTAGGGTGAAAAAAGCCAACCCTAAGTGTAAAACTATTGTTTATATGTGGGATTCGGTTTTGAATAAACCATCAAGTCAGAATTACATTGAAATTGTAGATTCTTTCTTCTCTTTTGATAAGCGAGATTGTTCTGATAGAGTTAAATTTCAGCCATTGTTTTATACTAATAAACCTATCGATGGTGAGAATGAGTCTGTCAATAAATATCAATTTTCATTCGTTGGTACTCTTCATGGGAATCGAGAGAAAATATTGGTTAGGATAGTATCTCAGACGTTGGGTAATAAATATTATATTTATGGCTTTTATCATAGTAAAATTTTACGTATAATTAAGAAAATATTGACTTTTGATTTTTTTACTAACCCTCCATTTAAAGTTGAATTTAAGTCTTTATCCTATCCTAACTATCTTAAATCTCTTTCTGAATCTAATGTTGTTATAGACTTACCCAGTCAAAATCAGACAGGGCTTACAATGAGAAGTATAGAAGTTCTTGGCTTTAAAAAGAAGCTTATAACAACAAATCAAGATATAGTAAATTACGACTTTTACAACCCGAATAACATTTTTATAATAAGTGGCGATAATTTTTTAATTCCAGATGACTTTTTTTATTCAGCCTATGAAGATATAGATTGTGACATTTATGAGCAGTACAGTATTAGTTCATGGGTTGATTCGATTTTTGGTGTAAATAATGTCCAGTAATAAATTTTCAATAATAATTCCTGTATTTAACTCAGAATGTGTAATTAAAAAGACTATAGCTAGTATAACATCACAGAACCATTCATACTATGAAGTCATTATTGTGGACGACGGTTCTACTGATTCATCATTGGAAATCTGTCGAGAGTTGGAGTTAGAAAACAAAAGAATCAAGGTTTTTTCTCAAGAAAATAGCGGGCCGAATGCTGCAAGAAACTTAGGTATTGAAAATGCTGTTGGTGATTATATTCTTTTCTTAGACTCAGATGATAATCTTACTAACAACGCACTATCTAATTTAAGTGATTTGATTGATTCGTCTATAGATGTTGACTACTTTAACTGCTCCGTATCATTTTATTATGATAATAAAAGTGAAAATCAGCTATGTTTTGAAGAAAAGATACTACTTAAGAATGAAATAATAAACGAAAGTTTCATGGGGAACTCTCTTAAAGGCATCTGTTGGAATAAGTGTTATTCTCTAAATTTTTTGATGGAAAATAACATTAGATTTAAGGAAGATAAGTTACATGGCAGAGATATTCTTTTTTCAAGGTTGTGTGCCTATCATGCAAAAAAGGTAGTAGTATCAAATATTTGTATTGTCAATTCACATGTTAGGGAAGGAAGCTTTTCACGTAGTTTTTCTTTGAAGAATTTGGAATCTGCTTTAGATTTAATATCACAACATGAAATTTATTTTATCAATAAAGTGCCAAAATCATTTTTAGAAAATTTTGCTTATAAACATTTGTCCTATATTTTAATTGTGGCTATTTTTCGATGTGATACTAAAGAACAATTTTTTGAGTTTCACAAAGTAGTAAAAGATAGTTTAGAGCATAATCAGTTTTATAAACTATTTTTTAAACCCAATGTGAAATTATTTATATTTAACTTTATAATATTTTTCAAGCGTCCCTCATGGTATCTTGCTCGTTTAGTTTCATTGTTTGGGATAAAACCATATTAATATTTGGCGGTTAAGTTTATAGTTAAATACTAAAGTATTACTAATAAACCTGAATAATACTTTCCATTTCATTTGCACGATTTATTAAAAGTTATTCTGTTTTATAGTATCGATCTCTTATTTCCATATTAGTTCCTTAAAGGGCATTATTTATGAATACTGTTAGAAGGCTATTGAAAAATAGTCAGTTTCTTTATTTATTAGTTAGAAAAGCAAGATTGTTCGTAAGAGGTGTAAAGCTAAAGCTAGTTAACGAATCAAACGCAAGAACGTTTAATGAGAAACTTCTGTTGCGTATAAAAATGACCGAAAACGATGAAATTGCAAAGAAAATGAGCTTTTATGCGGATAAATTTCTTGTTAAATCCTATGTTGAAAGTCAAGTTGGGGCTAAATATGTAATCCCTTTACTTGGTGTTTGTGATGAATTAAATAAAGCTCTCTGGGATGAGCTTCCAGAAAGGTTCGTAATAAAAACAAATTTCGGTACTGGAGAACTCCACTATCATATCGTTTTAAATAAACATATGGAAAATTTTGAAGATGTTAAAGCCAAGTTTGATATAGCTTTAAGAGATGATTGGTATAATGTTACTAACGAACATACTTATAAACATATAGATCGAAAAATAATTTTAGAGGAATACATGCCAGGGGGAGATGGTAAAACTTCACCTGATGATTTTAAATTACATATGTTTCGGAATGAAGATGACTCCTTCGATGTTGTGATTCAAGTAGACACAGGTAGGTTTGAGAGGTTAGCAAGAAATTTCTACGATAAAAAATTTAATCTTTTGGATATTAGTTATACAGGCTCTTCAAATTTCGATTTTGATTTTCCGAAACAAAAAGCCCAAGAAATGATAGATTTATCAGAAGTTCTCATGGGTGACCTAACCTACGCAAGAATCGATTGGTACTATGTCAATAATACTATTTACTTTGGCGAAATAACACATACACATGTAGCCGGAAACGCAATATTTAGTCCTATGAGTGCAGACCGTTTCTTGGGAGATAAAGTCAAGTTTAACAGTATATTTTGCAAATAAGCTCATTAGGTTTATTTATTACGCAATGTAGTGCAAATGAAAAGTAAGTATATTTAATGTTTTACTAATAACCAGTAACAACTTACGTTCCTACTTGAGATAAAGGTCTCTAGTCCTAAAAGTCACATCATTCTTTAAGTTAAATATTTTCTCTTTTTTTTTCAGTTATGGTAAACGCTATGTATTAAGCTGGTACGTCTGATAAATTTGATAATTACCCACTAAATATTACCTAGTTTTATTATCTTTCAATATTAATTATGGTTAATATATGGAGATTGCAATTCCGGTACCGATTATGTAGGCATTGTCAAATGCTATGCCATAGGCCCAGCATCATGAGGTTATCGCGGTCGATATTATCGAAGAAAAAGTAAACTTACTGAACGGTAGTTTATCGCCAATTGTTGACGCAGAAATAGAAGACTTTCTGATTAATAAGCCATTAAACTTTGCCGCACCCCTCAATAAAGAATCGGCGTATTCATATGTTGATTATGTGGAGATTGCTACACCGATTGACTACGATGTAGAAATCCACTACTTCAACACCTCTTCTGTTGAAGCGGTGATTAAAGATGTAATGGCGATTAACCCAAATGGGGTGATGGTGATCAAACCTATCGTTACTGTGGGTTATACCGAGCGTATTAAACAAGAGTTAGAGTATGAAAACCAGATATTCTCGCCAGAGTTCTTACGTAAACGTAAAGCGTTATATGATAACCTGAACCCATCTCGCATTGTTGTGGGTGAGAGTTCTGAGTGTGTGAAGGTATTTGGGAGCTTGTTGTTAAAAGGCGCGGTGAAAAAAGACGTTGAAATTCTGCATACCGATTCAACAAAAGCGGAGGTGGTAAATCTATTTTCAAACAACTGCGCATGATCTATTTGGTATAGATTAAGGAATAAGTGATGAAATATTTGGTAACAGGCGCTGCGGGCTTTATCGGTAGTACTGTGGTTGAGCAGTTAACCGTCAAAGATCATCAGGTGATTGGTGTTGACAACCTGAATGACTATTATGATGTCGATTTGAAGCAAGCAAGTTTAACGCGTGTTCAACGCGATAACTTTAGATTGGTTGACTTAGACATCGCTGATCGCTTGTTTTCAGAGGAGCAACTTGATCAAGTGATCCATTTAGCCGCACAAGTAGGTGTTCGCTACTCACTAGAGAACCCGCATGCGCATGCAGATTCAAACCTAGTGGGCCACTTAAACATCCTAGAAGGATGCCGCCATAATAAAGTGCAGCACTTGGTGTATGCCTCTTCAAGCTCGGTGTACGGATTGATTGCGAAGACTCCGTTTTCAACGTCAGATACAGTCGAGCATCCAGTGTCACTGTATGCGGCGACAAATAAGTCGAACGAGCTAATGGCCCATTCTTATTCGCCTCTTTATGATATCCCTACTATAGGTCTTCGTTTCTTTACTGTCTATGGACGATGGGGCCGCCCAGATATGGCACCATTTATCTTCACTAAAAAGATATTGGATGGTGAAACAATAGACATTAATAACAACGGTGATATGTGGCGTGATTTCACTTACATCGATGATATTGTAGAGGGTGTAGTTCGAATTTCCGATGTGATTCCACAGCCAAATAAGAGTTGGACTGTCGAAGGAGGGACTCCAGCAAGCAGCTCCGCTCCTTATGCGGTATACAATATTGGTCATTGTAGTCCGATCAATCTTATGGACTTTATTAAAGCTATAGAAGATGGACTCGGCGTAGAGGCATCGAAGAACTTTAGAGAGATGCAACCCGGTGATGTTTATCAAACCTATGCAGATACCGATGATTTATTTTCTGCTACGGGTTATAAGTCTATGGCTGGCGCAAAAGAAGGCGTTCAAAAGTTTATTGATTGGTAAAAAAAATATTATCAAAAATAAAACTAAATTATTTAGTGGTTGGAGCTCATGAAAATAGCAGTTGCCGGAACAGGTTATGTAGGCTTGTCAAATGCGATGTTGTTGGCACAGCATCATGAAGTTATTGCGATTGATATCATTGAAGAAAAAGTCAAGCTTCTCAATGAAGGTTGTTCGCCTATTGTTGACCCGGAGATCGAGGACTTTCTTACAAATAAGTCGCTCAATTTTGTTGCAACATTGGACAAAGAGTTAGCGTACAAAGATGCAGACTTTGTTATTATCGCCACCCCGACAGATTATGATGTCGAAACTAATTACTTTAATACTTCATCGGTAGAAGCAGTAATTAAGGACGTTATGGTTATTAATCCACAGGCCGTTATGGTAATAAAGTCTACAATACCAGTAGGGTATACTGTGGGTATTAAGAAGAAACTTGGCTGTGATAACGTGCTGTTCTCTCCTGAGTTTTTACGTGAGGGAAGAGCTTTATATGACAACTTGCATCCTTCTCGTATTATCGTGGGCGAAAGAAGTGAGCGTGCTAAAGTTTTTGCAAGTCTACTCGCTGAAGGAGCAGTTAAGCTAGATATTGAAGTCCTATATACAGACTCGACAGAAGCTGAAGCAGTTAAACTGTTCTCAAATACCTATCTAGCACTTCGAGTGGCTTATTTTAATGAGCTAGATACCTATGCAGAAACTCATGCTCTTAATGCTCGTCAAATCATCGAGGGCGTTTGCTTAGACCCGCGGATTGGTAATCATTATAACAATCCTTCATTTGGTTATGGAGGTTATTGTTTGCCCAAGGATACCAAACAGTTACGAGCCAATTATGCAGATGTGCCGAATAATATTATTGGCGCAATTGTCGATGCCAATACAACGCGTAAGGACTTTATTGCAGACTCGATTTTGAAGCAAAATCCCAAAAGAGTTGGTATCTATCGTTTGGTGATGAAGTCTGGTTCCGATAATTTCAGAGCTTCTTCTATTCAAGGTGTGATGAAGCGGATTAAAGCTAAAGGTGTAGAAGTGGTCATTTACGAGCCCGCACTAGAAGAAAAAGAGTTCTTTCATTCTATTGTGCTAACTGATCTTGAGCAGTTTAAATCCGCGTGTGACATTATTGTGTCTAACCGTATGGTCGAAGAAATTCAAGATGTCGCAGATAAAGTCTATACACGTGACTTATTTGGTTCTGATTAGTCTTCATTCAGTCTAGAGTAGCTTTCTGGTTGCAAATCTATAGCAGCCAGAAATTTGTATTAAATTATCTTATCCTCTTTATATCCAGATAGTCTCACTAGTTAAGATCCCTTTAATGCTTAAAATATGAGTTCCATTATTTAGCTATTGTCAAGTGTTTTATTTTTTGTATTTATGTATAAATTTCGTCCATTCTTGCGTTGTAATTATGATAGATTCTTATAGATCGACCACTTTGGCGGTATAATTAAATCTCATTTTTGATAATTCTGACAGAATGTCTTATTTTTATAGATATATTGCTCAAATCCATATAGATAATATGATAGATTAGGTGTCAAATTTTGATTATCTCCACCTAATGTAGTAGTTATATGTTCTCAGAAATATTAGTAGTGAGCTTTTGCTCACTATTTTGTCTTTTTTTAATGCGACGAGTTGCGCTGGTTATTAACTTGGTTGATAAACCAAACGCGAGAAAACTCCATTCTGGTGCAATTCCTTTGGTTGGTGGGGTTTCAATCTGCTTCGCTGTGGTTCAGTTTATCTTATTTAATCCTGAGCTATTTCCTCATAGTTCATTATTTATTGTTTGTATTTCAACACTGATTATACTTGGTGTTTTCGATGATAAATATGATATTAGCTTTAAGGTTAGACTTTTAGTTCAAGCTATATTGTCCGCTTTGATGATATATGTTCCGCATATTCAGCTGAGTAATGTCGGTGATATCTTTGGCTTCGGTAGTATTGATTTAGGTGTGCTGAGCCCACTTATTACCGTGCTCGCTGTAATTGGAGCCATTAATGCTTTTAATATGATGGATGGTATTGATGGTCTGCTAGGAAGTCAGGCTATTATTACATTATCTGGGGTAGGTTTGTTGGCCATGCAAAATAACACGGCGGGTTTAGCTTACTTAAGTGTTGCTTTTATTGCGGCTTTGCTCCCTTATGTATTAATGAATCTTGGTGTATTTGGAATAAAACGAAAAGTCTTTATGGGTGATGCAGGTAGTATGATGATTGGCTTCACCGTCATTTGGCTTCTGCTGGAAACGAGCCAAGTAACCGCTGAACATTCTCTGCGTCCAATCACCGCACTTTGGTTAGTTGCGTTGCCATTGATGGATATGGTGACTGTTATGTGCAAGCGCGTACTCCGCGGTGATTCGCCATTTAAACCCGATAGAGAGCACTTACACCATATATTGCAGCGTATTGGTTTAAGCTCTCGTCAGACTCTTATTGTAATTTCTTTGCTTGCAACATCTTTTGTCGGTTTTGGCGTTTTTGGTGAGTTCACAAGTATGCCAGAGCCAGTCATGTTTGCTGCCTTCTTGGTATGTTTTGTACTGTATAAAGCAGTAACTGATTACATTTCTAAAGCGAGCACAGAAACCTCGTATTCACATCAATTAGATATGCAATAAAGTAGCTTTGCAGAAACATTAGGTTATTTCTTAATGACAGCCTAGTTATAAACAGGTTCTAGGCTGTCTCGCTACATTAGATATAATCAGCTCATTCTTCCCTCTGGTTGCACTCACATTCCTTTTTTAACTAGTATTTGGTGAGAATGCTCTCTTTGCCCACCTCCTAAAACTCTTCTTTCATTTGCGTCAAAACCGAATTCGCACAACCCCAGCAAACCGTCTATATTTTAATTGATAGATTTGTTACTTTGTTTTGGGGGCTTTATGAACTCACCGTTAATTAATCAAACTCTTCCTTCCTTTGATGAGCTAATCGACCTTGCAGAAAACAACCCTGAAGGGTTTGCTCAATTCAAACATGACATGTGTAAAGAGATGATTATGTCGGCATCTGAAGAGATGCAAGGTAGACTCTGGGCTCAGCAAAGTCATATAGATAGAGTGGTTGATAACTGCAAAAATCCTAATCATGCAAACGTCGTTCTCATGCGTGAGCTTGTTTCTCAAATGGTTAAATTTCAAGATGTACTCGAAGGTGATTCGGCCGAGACCGAGGAATACAGTAGTGCACAAATCATTCCTCTTGCTGACTGGCGCTAACACATCGAGTTAGCGCTAAGCTTTCCAAAGCCGCATTTCAAAGTTCTTCTCTGAACTCGATCACAAAAATCTTTCATATCCCCCTTGGGTTTCAGCAAAACGTCCCACATATAGATAACACAAGACTTTAACGCCTTGTGCTATTGCGCTAGGTAATTATCCAACAACATGGAAATTTTCAGGAGAGACGACCGATGAACATTCGTCCATTACACGACCGAGTTATCGTAGAACGCCAAGAAGTTGAGTCAAAATCAGCGGGTGGTATTGTTTTGACTGGTTCTGCTGCCGAGAAGTCAACTCGCGGTGTAGTTTTGGCTATTGGTAAAGGCCGCATTCTAGAGAATGGCACTGTGATGCCTCTAGATGTCAATGTTGGCGACACAGTGATTTTTGCTGAAGGCTACGGTACGAAAACTGAAAAAATCGACGGTAAAGAAGTTCTAGTGATGTCTGAAAGTGACATCATGGCTATCGTTGAGCAATAAGCTAGCAATCATTGAGTAATTTTTTGCTCAGATTCATTTGTTAATTAAGTAAAACTAAAGAATTTTAGAAAAGGAAACTAAAGATGGCTGCTAAAGACGTTAAATTTGGTAATGACGCACGTATTAAAATGCTAGAAGGTGTAAATGTTCTAGCAGATGCAGTAAAAGTAACGCTAGGTCCTAAAGGCCGTAACGTTGTTCTCGACAAGTCATTTGGTGCACCAACTATTACTAAAGATGGTGTATCTGTTGCGCGTGAAATTGAACTAGAAGATAAGTTCCAAAACATGGGCGCACAAATGGTTAAAGAAGTCGCCTCTCAAGCAAACGACGCTGCGGGTGACGGCACAACGACTGCGACAGTTCTTGCCCAGTCTATCGTTAACGAAGGTCTTAAAGCGGTTGCTGCGGGTATGAACCCAATGGATCTTAAACGTGGTATCGATAAAGCTGTTGCAGCAGCAGTGAAAGAGCTTGGTGAGCTTTCTGTTGACTGTAAAGGTAGCAAAGAAATCGAGCAAGTTGGTACTATCTCTGCAAACTCTGATTCTAGCGTAGGTAAGATTATTGCTGAAGCAATGGAGCGTGTAGGCCTAGACGGTGTTATTACTGTTGAAGAAGGTCAAGCACTTCAAGATGAGCTGGATGTTGTAGAAGGTATGCAGTTTGACCGTGGTTACCTATCTCCATACTTCATCAACAACCAAGAATCTGGTTCTGTTGAGCTTGATAATCCATTTATCCTACTGATTGACAAGAAAGTATCTAACATTCGTGAGTTGCTTCCAACTCTTGAAGCAGTAGCAAAAGCTTCTCGTCCTCTGCTTATCATTGCTGAAGATGTTGAAGGTGAAGCGCTAGCGACACTAGTGGTTAACAACATGCGTGGTATCGTTAAAGTTGCGGCTGTGAAAGCACCTGGTTTTGGTGATCGTCGTAAAGCTATGCTTCAAGACATCGCTATCCTAACAGGTGGTACCGTAATTTCTGAAGAAGTAGGTCTTGAACTAGAGAAAGTTGTTCTAGAAGATCTTGGTCAAGCGAAGCGCGTTGCTATCACTAAAGAAAACACCACTATTATCGATGGTCTAGGTGAAGAGTCTATGATTCAAGGCCGTGTTGCTCAAATTCGCCAGCAGGTCGAGGAAGCAACTTCTGACTACGATAAAGAGAAGCTTCAAGAGCGTGTTGCTAAGCTAGCAGGCGGCGTTGCGGTTATTAAAGTTGGCGCAGCAACTGAAGTTGAGATGAAAGAGAAGAAAGACCGTGTTGAAGACGCGCTTCACGCAACTCGCGCAGCAGTTGAAGAAGGCGTTGTTGCAGGTGGTGGTGTGGCTCTTATCCGCGCGGCTTCTAAGATTGTTGATCTTCAAGGTGACAATGAAGAGCAAAATGTTGGTATTCGCGTAGCACTGCGTGCTATGGAAGCGCCAATTCGTCAGATCACACAAAACGCGGGTGACGAAGAGTCTGTAGTTGCTAACAACGTTAAAGGTGGTGAAGGTAGCTACGGTTACAACGCTGCAACTGGCGAATACGGTGACATGCTAGAAATGGGTATCCTAGATCCAACTAAAGTGACTCGTTCTGCACTTCAATTTGCTGCATCAGTTGCAGGTCTAATGATCACAACTGAAGCTATGGTTACAGACCAACCACAAAAAGATGCGCCAGCAATGCCAGATATGGGCGGTATGGGCGGAATGGGTGGTATGGGTGGAATGATGTAATCCATACAGCTTAGCTGAACAAGAAACGGAGACTTAGGTCTCCGTTTTTTATATCCGGATTAATAGTCTAAAAGCTATAACACAAGCTCTCTGACTTGAGGATCTTTACGTTCTAGGTAGTGGGTTGATTTTATACGCCTGATTGTTCGGCAGCGCCCCCTAATTAGAAGAGTTTCTGTGGTTGCAATGTGCCCTTGACGTGTCACGCCGTCGAGTAAATCACCTTTTGTGATGCCAGTTGCAGAGAAGATAACATTATCACTCTTTGCCATCTCTTCCATGGTTAACACCCGATTGGCTTCCACGCCCATTTTTTTGCAGCGATTGAGCTCATCAGCGCCATGAATACGATTTTCTTCGTTATCGCCTTTGACATGATGGCGGGGCAGTAAACGTCCGTGCATGTCGCCATCGAGTGAGCGAATTACAGCAGCAGAAATCACCCCCTCTGGAGCACCTCCAATACCATACATGACATCAACTTCACTCTCAGGCATACAGGTTAAAATTGACGCTGCTACATCACCATCGGGTATAGCAAAAACTCGCACACCCATGGCTTGCATTTGCGCGATCACTTCATCATGGCGCGGTTTGGCAAGGGTAATAACGACTAATGTATCGAGTGTTTTATCTAGTGCTTTGGCTATGTTTTCCAGATTTTGTTTAAGAGGTTTATTAAGATCAATACAGCCTTTGGCTCCTGGACCCACAACCAATTTTTCCATATACATATCTGGGGCTTTGAGAAAGCTCCCTTTCTCTCCTGCTGCCAGTACTGCTAGAGCGTTTGATTGCCCCATTGCTGTCATTCGAGTTCCTTCAATGGGATCAACAGCAATGTCGACTTCCTCTCCCCCGATTCCGACCGTTTCGCCAATATACAGCATAGGAGCATCATCGATTTCTCCCTCACCAATCACCACTTGGCCATCAATTTCTGTCTGATTTAACAAAATACGCATTGCTTCAACGGCTGCTCCGTCGGCGGCATTTTTATCGCCGCGACCCAGCCATTTATAACCGGCTAAGGCTGCACCTTCTGTTACTCTGGAAAATGCCATTGCTAAATCACGCTTCATAAATGCTCCAAATGAAAATTAAGCTGAGGAAAGGGATGCTGCGCGAATTTTAGCATAGCTGGATCTGGCAAAAAACATAACTGAATCCCGATTAAGCATAGGTTTACTAAACTATCTTGAAATCATAAGTCTGGTTATGCGCTAAACTATCGGTTTTAAGGAAGCAGCCCCTTAATCCGCTTGAAGGCTGAGTTGGTTAGCCATAGCTGAAAATATGGTGTGTTTGTGTAAACGTTTGGGATATCAAATCAGGTAACTGGATGAAAACATTTCACTTTCGACAAGTCTTTATTTCTACTGCCGTGCTTTTTGTTATCTTGTTCTGCTCAGCTTATTTGCTTGATGTCTATTTGGTTTTTCCATTTTTTGCTTTTTTTGCCTATAGCAGCTTAATTGCTGGGTTACTTTGGGCTCTGACTTTGGCCCAAAAGAGGAGGCAGTTTATTGTCACAGCAATAGGGCTGATTTTTCTTGGCACCTTTGCCTCGGTTGATATATTGCTTGCCAGTGATGATGCGATTGAAGCCTTTATGAGATTGCCCAATCATGATATTTCACGCGATACCTTGCGCAACTTGACACAAGTATTATTGGTTTTAGTGAATATTTTCACTGGCAGTTTAGCCGCCAATGTGCTGTTTCAAGGGTTATGTAAGACTATTAGACAATAGATAGACGATCGTTTAGGAGATAAGTGTTAAGGCTCTGTGTTGATTCCTGCATGTTTTTTAATGGGTTATTTAGATCTAAATTCATAAAAATCCGATCAAAACTAATAAAAAATGTGCTTTGAGTCCTTCTCCGTCAGTGCATTGTCAGGGTATGCTGTTTTTTTAATCGAATGATACCAAATATACAATATAGAGCGTGTTTCTCTCTCTCTGCCTGAGTAGAATGAGGGCATAAGGTGAAGTGAAGCGCTTTACGGTAAATCGGATAATACAAGGTAGGCCAAGATGTCTTTTGAAGTACTAGAAAAATTAGAAGCAAAAATACAAACTGCAGTTGACACTATTGCTCTTTTACAAATGGAAGTCGAAGAGCTGAAAGAAGAAAAAGAAAAGCTTTCTACTGAAGCCAGTGAACTGCGTTCAAGTCGAGAAGAAATGGAGCAAAAGGCTGAACAAATGCAGCAAGAGCATTCAGCATGGCAAGACCGCATCCGTAACTTACTCGGCAAGATGGATGAAGTCGAATAATGACGAACATTAAGTAAAAAGGGTTGACCATGGTCAACCCTTTTTGGTTGTTTTTGTTCATTTAGTTTTGAGGTCTTACGCCCAAGGTATGGCAAAGGGCGTAAGTCATCTCTGCGCGATTGAGAGTGTAAAAGTGAAAATCTTTCACACCTTCACGGCTTAACACTCGAATCATATCTATAGCTTGGCTTGCGCCCACGAGTTGTCTGGTGGTTGGGTCATCATCCAGCCCTTCAAATTGCTTCGCCATCCAACTTGGCACCTTGACGTTGTTTTGCGCCGCAAAACGAGAGGCTTGTTTGAAGTTGGAAACAGGTAAGATGCCAGGTACGATTTCTACGTCTATTCCCGCAGCAACGCAACGATCGCGAAAGCGCAGGTAACTTTCTACATCAAAGAAAAACTGGGTGATCGCACGGTTTGCTCCTGCTTCCACTTTACGTTTAAGATTGAGCAAATCCGCCTGAGCGCTTTTGGCTTCTGGATGAACTTCAGGAAATGCGGCTACCGAGATATCAAAGTCATGGCGCTGCTTGAGCAAAGTAACCAGATCGGAAGCGTACATTTCAGGTTTGCCACCACCAAGAGGAATATCACCGCGAAGGGCCACAATACTTTGAATGCCGTTGGCCCAGTAGTCTTCAGCAATAAGAATAAGCTCTTCTCTGGATGCATCGATACAAGTTAAATGAGGCGCTGCCACTAAGCCAGTTTGCGCTTTGATTTCTTTAATGATGGAATGAGTGCGATCTCGCTCGCCAGAATTAGCGCCATAGGTGACGGACACAAACTTGGGCTTCAAAGTCTTTAACCGATGAACTGAGCTCCATAGTGTTTCTTCCATTTTTTCACTGCTGGGCGGAAAAAACTCAAACGATACATTGATATTGTCGGCAAGTTCAGCAATGTTCTGATTTAGGGCGTCAATGTGGCCAGCGTGTGTATATCCCATCTTACTTTCTCCATGTGGTGTCGCATGACCACAAAAATACAAATTGTTTAAATTTACGTTTAGACGTCTATATGTCTAAATCATGTAATGAATAGGGTTTAAAGTCAACCGTGCCATCATGAATTTTTCTCAAGTTTAATATTAATCGTTTTCAACATGGGGGCTTTACGTTGGGAAATAAAAACGCAGCCAATGGCTGCGTGATAATTTAGAGTAAACTGGCCAGTAAATTGAGGTCAGACTGTATGGCTCCGGCGGTAACCTCTCGACCTGCTCCTGGGCCTCTTATCACCAGAGGGTTATCTTTGTACCATTTACTCTCTATGGCAAAAATGTTGTCGCATGGCAATAAATTGGCCAGCGCATGGTTTTTATCAAGCGCCTCAATGCCGACAGTAGCTGAGCCATCCTTTTCTAGCCGAGCAACATAGCGCAGCACTTTATCTTCACTTTGAGCCTGCTTTAGGCGCTCTGCCATCTGTTCGCTGAGTATTTGCCCTTGGTCGAGGAATGCGTCGAGTGACAAATTGGCGAGCTCTGGTGGTACTAAGCTTTCTACTTTGACTGATTCAGGTTCAAGGTCGAGCTCTGCTTCTCGAGCGAGAATGACCAGTTTTCGCATCACATCTGAACCATCGAGGTCACAGCGAGGATCCGGTTCTGTGAGTCCTTGCTGCCAAGCAAGATCAACTAGTTCTGCAAAGGGCACGCTACCGTCATACTGTTGAAATAGCCAAGAGAGTGTGCCGGAGAATATGCCTGATAATGCGTGAATATCATCGCCGCTTTGGCATAGGTCTCTTACGGTATGGTTAATTGGTAGCCCAGCTCCCACAGTGGCGTTATAGAACCAGTGCCGATTAATCTTGGCAAATGCACTTTGCACTTGGTGGTAGTATTGACTAGACGCTGAGCCAGCCACCTTATTGGCGGAGATTAGGTGCATGCCTTGTTCTGCAATTTCCACATAGCGATTGGCAAGTTGTTGACTGGCGGTGACATCCAGTACTATGACCTCATCATAACCCTGAATAGAACCGAGCTTTTGAACCCACTCATCTCCTTGATATTCTATTGCCTCTTCTTCATAGTGGTCACTCACACTAGTTGGATCAATACCTTTGGGGTAGAACCAATAGTTCTGGCTATCCACTATGGCGACTAACTCAAAGCTTATTCCGTGACGCTTTTCAAGCTTACTTTTTTGTTTGGCGAATAGTTCAAGCCAACTTGAACCTATATTTCCTTTTCCACACAGAGCGATACCTACGCGTTTTTGTGCCTGAAAGAGCTGGCTATGAATAGATTTGACTAAGCCTGAAGTCTGAGTGCTGCGCAATATAGCAACTAGGCTCAAACCTGATTGAGATTCGGCGATGAACTCAACAGGGGCCGACTTTAGCTTCTGATAAAACCCGTAGCAATGGTTGGCATTTTTGGTCACACCAGCCCCAACCGCTGCAACTAAAGAAAAGCCTTCTTTGAGTTTAATCTCAGCTTCGATAGCGGCATCTTGCAGATACTCTAATGCGCCACCAGCAATTTCAGAGGTGTAGGCCAAACGAAGAGTTTGTTGGTCTTCTTGCGCTTCATAGGTGAGAGGCTCAAGCTGAGCGCGTTTTAAACCGCTCAATGCTTCTTGTTTGAGCCTTTCAAAGTCATGCCCGGTTGAAAAATGAAGCTGAATGAGCAGCACTTCATCCAGCGAAGATATGATTTTGGCGCCTCGTCCAGAAGCGAGCACTCGCTCGATGCGAGTTGAACCAGCTTCAGGGTCATAACTGCAGCGAAGGTGAAGATCCATCGAGCTTTGGGCAACAGGTTGTAAAGTGCGACTATGCAGCACTGGGGCAGCTAATCGTGCGAGCTCGTTGGCTTCATCAAGGCGAAGCAAAGGCAGTAGACAGGCATCGGAAACCAAACGAGGGTCTGCGCTATAGACACCGGCTACATCGCTCCATATGGTGACCTTCGAAGCTTCTGCTAAAGCGCCGATGACGGTTGCTGAGTAATCGGAACCATTTCGCCCAAGCAACACAGTATGGCCTTGCTCATCTTGAGCCATAAAACCAGTAATAACAATACGATGTTGGACATGCTGGGCGAGTACCTCTTTGAGCAAAGGGTAGGAGTCGCCTCTGTACACCTCTGGTTGAGTCCCTGCTTGTGCGCGAAGAAATGCTCGAGAGTCTTGAGCAACTGAGGGCATTCCATTTTGATTGAGCAAGCTTGCAAGCAAGCGTGCCGACCATGTTTCTCCATGACCAAGCACTGAAGATCTTTGCGCGGCGCTTAAAGGCGCTATTAGCTCTCCTAGGGTGCTAAATTCATCATTTAGAGCTGAGATAAGCTCGTTTTGTAACTCGCCTTGCAGTAGTTCTGTGACTAACTGGGTTTGAAATTGCCTCAGAGATTGCAGGATTTCGTGGGCAATACGGCCATCTTTGTTTAGAGCATCCAAGAACTCAATCAAGCGATTGGTTGTTTTCCCTGCTGCTGAGACTACGATGAGATCATCTGGGTTGGAGTACTCTTTGAGTATCTTGGCGACTCGGTGATAACACTCAGGATTTGCTAGACTGCTTCCGCCAAATTTATGTAGTTGTCGCGATGGGTTCATTGATGCGACTCCTTGGTTTTATTAAATGCTTGCTCTAGATCGTTAATGAGGTCATCTGCATCTTCCAAGCCAACCGATAAGCGTAAGAGTTGCTGTGATACCCCTGCTTTTTCAAGCGCTTCTTCGCCCATGGCTCTGTGAGTCATAGAGGCTGGGTGACAAATAAGGCTCTCGACACCTCCGAGAGATTCAGCCAAAGAGAACAATTGTAGCTCGCCAACGAAATACTTAAGCTGCTCAAAACTTCCAGAAAATTCAAAGCTGAGCATAGAACCAAACCCTGATTGCTGTTTCTTAGCAATCTCATGGCCTGGGTGCTCTGGTAAGCTAGGATGATAGATTTTTCCAACCAGAGATTGCGATCTCAGATAGGCTAAAATGTGGTTAGCACTGTCTTCATGGACTCTCATTCGAGCTGCAAGAGTTCTGATTCCGCGTAAGGTCATATAGCTATCAAACGGTGTACCTGTCGCGCCAATACAATTACCCCACCAAGCTAAATCTTCACTATCCTTTTGATGTTTTGTAATAATGACACCACCAATCACATCGGAATGACCATTGATGTATTTTGTGGTGGAGTGAATCACGAAATCGGCGCCCAGCTCCAGCGGCTTTTGGAAAATTGGGGTTAAAAAGGTGTTATCTACGGCTACCTTTGCGCC
Source organism: Vibrio sp. Of14-4 (assembly GCF_022347625.1). Taxonomy (NCBI): domain Bacteria; kingdom Pseudomonadati; phylum Pseudomonadota; class Gammaproteobacteria; order Vibrionales; family Vibrionaceae; genus Vibrio; species Vibrio sp. Of14-4. The sequence continues at coordinate 157,131 of NZ_JAKRGI010000007.1, forward strand.
TGCTTGATGCGCTTTCTCACACACCTGTGCAATATCTACGACACGCACCAGTGGATTTGATGGTGTTTCTAAAAGGATGAGCTTGGGTTTTTGTTCAAGGGCTAAATCTAGGGCTTGAGTATCTGATTGATCGACAAAAAGAACATTGAAATCCCCTTTTTGAGCACGAGTGTTGAACAATCGATAGGTTCCACCATAACAATCATGTGGAGCAATGATAAGATCATCTGGCCCAAGAAATGTGGAAACCCATAAATTAAGCGCTGAAGTGCCGCAATTGGTGACTACGGCGCCAGCGCCAGATTCTAATTCAGAGAGAGCCTGCTCTAATAGTCCACGATTAGGGTTGCCTGAACGTGTATAGTCATATTTGGGTACTTCGCCAAAGGCGGGAAAACCAAAGTTTGTCGAGAGATAGATAGGCGGCACGACAGCATGATGCTGAGTATCTGACTCAATGCCTGTACGCACTGCAATTGTGGCTGTTTTACGGCGGCTCATAAGTGTTTCCTTTCGAACAGTAGTGACCTCTTTGGAGATAACACTATACCTTTTCGTGGATGTTAGAGATATGTTATTCCAATCAACTCTTTTTACTTTACCTTGAGTTTTTTTGGACGTCAATATATCTAGACGTCTATATGTCTTTGCTTGTGGCCATAAATCCCGCTAAAATTACCTTTTGTAATTTTATACATAATCAAACATAAAGGTGCGCAATGGCAGATTGGAACGGTGAATACATAAGCCCGTATGCTGAACATGGGAAGAAAAGTGAGCAAGTAAAAAAGATAACAGTATCTATCCCACTGAAAGTATTAAAGGTATTAACCGATGAACGTACCCGTCGTCAAATTAATAACCTGCGCCATGCGACCAATAGTGAGCTGCTTTGTGAGGCTTTCTTACATGCCTATACTGGCCAGCCACTGCCAACGGATGAAGACTTAAGAAAAGATCGCCCTGATGATATTCCAGCTGAAGTGAAAAAATTGATGACTGAGATGGGTATCGCTTTTGAGTCTTATGATGAAGACTAGCCAGAACAAGATACTTGCGTTGCCAATGTTTAGATCAATAAATCACACGATAGGCTAATCGTCATTTCATTATGTCTAGAATAGAAAAAGCCGCTGACTGGGAAGTCAGCGGCTTTTTTCAAAGCTGCATCATCTATTACTGCATATAGTTGTCTGGCATATCGATACGAGCGACGCCTGATTCTACAGCGGCATTAGCGACCGCTTTGGCGACTCTTGGCAACAAGCGAGGATCCATAGGCTTAGGTATTATGTATTCTGGCCCAAACTCAAGTTTATCGACTCCAGCTGCTTTTAATACTTCAGCGGGTACGGCTTCTTTAGCTAGGTCTCGGATAGCCTCTACCGCCGCCAGTTTCATCGCGTCATTAATTTCGCTCGCTCTTACATCTAGAGCGCCGCGGAATATAAATGGGAAACACAACACATTGTTGACTTGGTTCGGGTAATCGCTGCGTCCGGTCCCCATGATGAGGTCGTTACGCACTTGATGAGCAAGCTCTGGTTTGATTTCAGGATCTGGATTAGAACAAGCAAATACAATCGGCTTGTCTGCCATTAACTTAAGCGCTTCAGGTTCAAGCAGGTTTGGTCCAGAAACCCCAAGGAAGAGATCCGCACCTTCAATCACATCTTCTAGAGTGCGTTTATCTGTGTTGTTGGCAAATAGTTGTTTGTATTGGTTGAGGTCATCACGGCGTGTATGAATCACGCCTTTGCGATCCAGCATGTAAATCTTTTCTCGCATAGCGCCGCACTTTATCAAAAGCTCCATACAGGCAACCGCCGCCGCCCCTGCACCCAGACAAACAATGATAGCGTCTTCGAGTTTCTTCCCTTGTAACTCAATGGCGTTAAGCATGCCTGCAGCAGTGACGATAGCGGTTCCATGCTGGTCATCATGGAAAACAGGCACATCACAGCGTTCAATAAGCTGTTTTTCGATTTCGAAGCAGTCGGGAGCTTTGATGTCTTCTAGGTTTATGCCACCAAAGGTATCTGCGATGTTGGCAACAGTATCAACGAACTCTTCAATAGTGCGGTGTTTCACTTCGATATCAATTGAATCTAAACCTGCAAAGCGTTTGAATAATAGCGCTTTCCCTTCCATGACAGGTTTTGAAGCAAGCGGTCCTAAGTTACCAAGGCCTAAAATGGCAGTGCCGTTTGAGATAACAGCAACCATATTGCCTTTTGCTGTGTATTTATAGACATTCTCAGCATTTTGCGCAATTTCACGCACAGGCTCAGCAACACCGGGGCTGTATGCTAGCGATAGGTCAGCGGCGGTTTCTGCTGGTTTTGATAGCTCTACAGAAATTTTGCCTGCTGTTGGGTAGGCGTGGTAATCCAAGGCTTGCTGACGAAATTGCTCTTCAGGAGAAAGTACTTGGTTGTTGTCATCGGACATGGGGGTAGACACTCATTTTAATAATAATTTAGATAGGGAAAAATCATTCTAGATTAAGTCAGTCAAGCTGCAAAGGCGAGAGAGCAAGCTAAATTAACAAATCTGGTTAAATGATAGGAGATAAGACCAGATAGTGAGAGATAGCTCAACTGAATGATTGTATGGAACTGCTAGTGAGCTGGGCTGTGACAGTAAACAAAAAAGGACGCCACAGCGTCCTTTTTACTTCTAAGACAAAATTACTTCTTAGAAGCAAGAGCACCAAAGCGCTTGTTGAAGCGATCAACACGGCCACCAGTATCAACGATACGCTGTTTACCAGTGTAGAATGGGTGACATTTGTCACATACATCTAGGTGGATTGACTCTTTAGTTAGAGTTGAGTTGAACTCAAAAGAGTTACCGCAAGAACAAGTTGCTTTAACTGCTTTGTATTCTGGGTGGATACCAACTTTCATGGAAAACCTCTAAATATAGGCCGTGTCGCTATCCGATTCTATGCCGGACACCACACGTAAGTTAATAAAATTTTACCTTGGACACCGCTTGACCATACAAGCCATATCACTAAGGCGCGACATTCTAATCAATAGCTGATCTATGATCAACCGATTTACGTGTGAAAGTGCTACTTTTTTAACCGTAGACTAGAACCAATTTAATCAAATAGACGGTGTTTCTTTCCCGTCGGGCGGTTTTCACATAGACTAGACTGGTTTTTTTGAGTTGGTGTTAATTCGATATGCGCCCGACGATTGTCCGAGTAGCCTTGCCTGTCCCTATAGATAAGCAGTTTGACTATCAGATCCCTTCTGGTGTAAATCCAGTAGTTGGTGGCAGAGTATCAGTGCCGTTTGGCCCCAAGACAATGGTTGGCTTGGTCACGGAATTGGACGACAAGTCTGATTTCGATTTTGACAAGCTTAAAACGATCAAACAGGTATTGGATACTGAGCCAGTGTGGCACGGTAACCTATACGAACTGCTTGTTTGGTGCGGTCAATTTTATCAGTATCCACTGGGTGAGACCTTATTTAACGCTTTACCTGCTCAGTTACGTAAAGGAAAACCAGCCGCTTTTACCCCATTAATTGAGTGGCATTTAACGTTGGAAGGTCGTGAACAACTCACGCGTGGATTTGGGCGTGCCATTCGACATGCTCAGGTGATGGAAACCCTTTCTTGTGGTCCTACTTTTCATCAAGATTTCATTGATCAGAACATTACTTCCGGCGTTTTACAAAAGTTAGAGCAAAAGGGATGGATTGAATCGGCCGAATGTATACCAAGGTTTAATTTGCCCGATAATGTTGAAGCGCAAGTTGACAAGCCAAAACTCAACCAAGAGCAAGCTATTGCTATTGCTACCGTAAATAATCACCAAGGTTTTGGTTGCTTTTTACTTGAGGGTGTGACGGGCTCTGGTAAAACAGAGGTTTACCTTAATCTTATAAAGCAAGTACTTGAGGCTGGTAAGCAGGCTTTAGTCTTAGTACCAGAAATTGGGTTGACGCCACAAACCATCAAGCGTTTTAGGAAACGTTTCAACCTTCCTGTTGAGGTGATTCACTCAGGCTTAAACGATAGTGAAAAGCTAAACGCATGGTTAAGTGCGAGAGATAAAATTGCGGGAATTGTTATTGGCACTCGCTCCGCTTTGATGACTCCTTTTGCTGATCTTGGCATTATCATCGTTGATGAAGAGCATGATGTTTCCTACAAGCAGCAGGACAGCCTACGCTACCATGCGCGTGATGTTGCTGTTATGCGAGCGAGTAAAGAGAACATTCCCATTGTACTAGGCTCAGCGACTCCAGCTTTGGAAACGTTACACAATGCCTTGTCTGGCAAATACCATCATTTGATACTGTCGACGCGCGCAGGAAAAGCTTTGCCTACGGTCAATAAAGTCATTGATGTTAAAGGTCAGTATTTAGATAGCGGACTTTCTGCCGCTTTGATTGCTGACATGCGAAGACATCTTGAATCAGGCAATCAGGTGATGCTCTTTCTCAATCGCCGAGGCTATTCTCCTGCCTTGATGTGTCATGATTGTGGTTGGATAGCAGAGTGTAAGCGTTGCGATGCTTATTATACCTATCATCAATCGACTGATGAAGTCCGTTGCCACCATTGTGGCTCTCAGCAAGCAACTATCAGGCAATGTCCTAATTGCTGCTCTTCCCAGTTAGTAACAGTAGGTGTTGGGACTGAGCAGCTGGAAAAGCAGTTATTGGCGCTTTTTCCTGACTTTAAAACCATACGTATTGATCGCGATAGCACTCGGCGAAAAGGGAGCTTAGAAGCCGTCTTAGACTCAATCAGCAAAAAGGAGTTTCAGATTCTTATTGGAACTCAAATGCTGGCCAAGGGACATCACTTCCCTGATGTGACTCTTGTCGCTTTACTGGACGTTGATGGTTCTCTTTACAGCAGTGATTTCAGGGCGCCCGAGAGATTGGCTCAATTATTTATTCAAGTCGCGGGTCGGGCAGGGCGTGCCAGTAAACAAGGGGAGGTGGTACTTCAGACTCATCACCCTGAGCATAGCCTATTGCAAACCTTGCTTACCAAAGGCTATCGGTATTTTGCTGAGTTAGCATTGAAAGAGCGAAAAGGTTCACATTTGCCGCCCTATTCGTTTTTAACTTTATTCCGTGCAGAGGCGAATCAAGTCCAGCTGGTTGAAGATTTTTTACGTCAGGTGCGTTTCACTCTCGAAGTACATCCTCTTTTCAAGGAACATTGCCAGATTCTTGGGCCTACTCCAGCGCCGCAAGCTAAAAGGGCAGGTAAGCATCGCTGGCAACTCATGCTACAGACGACAAGTCGTCCCATTATGCAAAAACTACTTTTTGGTGCAAAGCCTGCGATCAATTTGTTACCGAATTCGAAAAAAGTGCGTTGGTCGATTGATATTGAGCCGCAAGATTTAAGCTGATTTCAGCTTTTTCATTTAATTGTGATTCACATCTCGAAGCTAGTCTGATTTTTGTTAATCACCCCGTAATATTCTGCGCTGAAATGAATAAACTATGAATTGATTTTAATAATTTATTTTAATGATACGTGGTAGATAAACGATTTGTCTGGAAGATAGTCGTTTTGATGGAGGGCAGTCCATCACTATCGATTAAGGTAGCGAGGCCGCTACCATGTTTGGAAAATAAAGAGGGTAATAAATTTATGGCGACAATGAAGGATGTTGCTCAGCTGGCTGGCGTTTCAACTGCGACTGTATCGCGTGCGCTAATGAATCCGGAAAAAGTATCTTCAGCCACAAGGAAGCGAGTCGAGGATGCGGTGTTAGAGGCAGGGTATTCACCTAATTCTCTAGCACGTAATTTACGTAGAAATGAATCTAAAACCATCATCGCGATTATTCCTGATATCTGCGATCCTTATTATACCGAGATTATTCGAGGTATTGAGGATGCGGCTGTGGAGCATGGTTATATTGTGTTACTTGGCGACAGTGGGCAGCAGAAAAAACGCGAAAGTTCTTTTGTTAATTTAGTTTTTACCAAGCAAGCCGATGGCATGTTACTGCTTGGTACCGACTTGCCTTTTGATGTGAGTAAACCAGAGCAAAAAAACTTGCCTCCTATGGTAATGGCATGCGAATTTGCCCCTGAACTTGAGCTACCAACCGTACATATCGACAATCTTACTTCGGCTTTTGAAGCGGTAAACTATTTGACTCAAATGGGTCATAAACGTATTGCTCAGGTTTCTGGCCCCGAATCGGCTGTCTTATGTCAGTTCCGCCATCAAGGTTACCAACAAGCACTCCGCCGGGCTGGGATCACAATGAATCCGAACTATTGCATTCAAGGCCGTTTTTCTTTTGAAGATGGTTCTAAGGCAGTCAGACAGCTACTATCTCTTCCTGAGCCGCCGACGGCTATTTTTTGCCATAATGATGCAATGGCGATCGGGGCGATTCAAGAGGCGAAAAAATTAGGTTTGCGTGTTCCTCAAGATTTGTCTGTGGTGGGTTTTGATGATATTCACTTCGCTCAATATTGCGATCCACCATTAACGACGATTTCTCAGCCACGTTATGAGATAGGCCGTCAAGCTATGTTGATGATGTTGGATCTCTTGCGTGGTCACGATGTTCGTGCGGGCTCACGCCTACTTGAAACTCAATTAGTTGTGAGAGACAGTGTCGCACCGCCAAGAAGTTGCTAGAGAGCATGATTACATACACCGCTAGCATTGGTGTTTATTCTAACTGTGTATTCACATTGTCTAAATAATTTATCTTATCAATGGGCGATGCATTTTGATGTGTCGCTTCCATTTCCTCCCTGTCATCGCAGGACAATCTGGATTACCATAGCGATAGAGGTAATAGACATTGATTTATAGCAGTGGCAAATAGAGATTACGTAAAACGCGGTCGCGGTAATAGCGGCAAAAAAACAACGTCCAAAAAATCCCCATCAAGAAAACCATGGCGAAGTGGTCTGCTTGCTGTGCTCTTGGTCGGCATCTTCGGCTATGGGCTTTATACATTGAGTAATGACCCAGAACCGCCCCAACCTGTCGTTAAGCAGGCTAAGCCAAAACCTAAGCCTAAGAAGATTTTACCAGCCCCTCCTGAGGAGAAGTGGGATTACGTTGAATCCTTACCTAATCGGGAAATAGAAGTGACGGCAAAAGAGCAAGTAGTGTCTGAGATCCCTTACATTATGCAGTGTGGGGCTTATACCAACGCAGCGCAGGCTGAAGCTCGTAAATTGGACATAGCGTTCCAAGGCATCAATAGCAAAATACGTAAAAAAGAGGGCAGCAAATGGTACCGAGTTGTTCTTGGCCCATATAAATTAAAAAGAGATGCTGAAAGAGATAAACACAAGCTACAACGAGCGAAAATTGAACCTTGTGCCATTTGGAAAGATTCTCAGTAAATTATTCTTTTGTCATTTATGGCTGTAATTTGTTTTAAAAATATAATCATATGTTTTAAAACGGATAATAGTGAAGTGACCACACATATCGTGCCCAGCAAACAGCTGGTATCGATGTGGTTCAAACTAGACTGAGATTATTTGAGGATACACACTCTTCCCTTGAATTTGTCATTTAGTAACCTCATATACTTTCTAACATTGGAATTAAAATAATGATGAGGTCCACTCGTGACTACTATTGTATCTGTACGCCGAAATAATAAAGTCGTTATCGCAGGTGATGGACAGGTATCGCTGGGTAATACTGTAATGAAAGGAAACGCACGTAAAGTTCGTCGCCTATACAATAATAAAGTGTTGGCTGGTTTTGCTGGCGGTACGGCCGATGCGTTTACTCTCTTTGAGCGTTTTGAGAGCAAACTACAAATGCATCAAGGTCACTTGACCAAAGCCGCAGTTGAGCTTGCCAAAGATTGGCGCAGCGATCGAGCGTTAAGAAAACTGGAAGCTCTATTGGCGGTGGCAGACGAAACCGCTTCGCTTATTATCACAGGTAATGGTGATGTTGTTCAGCCAGAAAACGATTTGATTGCGATTGGTTCAGGCGGAAATTTCGCTCAAGCTGCTGCGACGGCATTATTGGAAAATACTGAGTTGGACGCACGTGAAATTGCAGAGAAGTCGTTAACAATTGCAGGCGACATCTGTGTGTTTACTAACCAGCATCACACTATCGAAGAACTAGAAACTCCAGAAGCTAACGCTGAATAAACAAAGATAGTGGTTATAGAATTTAAGGAATTGGATTATGTCTGAAATGACCCCGCGCGAAATTGTTCACGAACTTAATCGCCATATCATTGGCCAAGACAAGGCTAAACGTTCAGTTGCCATCGCTTTGCGTAATCGCTGGAGAAGAATGCAACTAGAAGAGAGTCTGCGCGTTGAGGTTACTCCCAAGAATATTCTTATGATTGGCCCAACAGGTGTAGGCAAAACGGAAATTGCGCGTCGCCTTGCCAAATTGGCTAACGCGCCTTTCATCAAAGTTGAGGCGACCAAGTTCACAGAGGTTGGTTATGTTGGTAAAGAAGTCGAAACCATCATTCGAGATCTGACCGATGTAGCAATAAAAATGACTCACCAACAAGCAATGGAAAAGGTCAAATTCCGCGCTGAAGAGCAAGCGGAAGAGCGAATTCTTGATGCTCTTTTACCACCAGCACGTGATGCTTGGGGGCAAAATGAGCAAACGGAGGAAAGCTCCAACACTCGTCAGACTTTTCGTAAGAAATTGCGTGAAGGTAAGTTAGACGACAAAGAAATTGAAATTGATGTTGCGGCCCCGCAAATGGGGGTGGAAATTATGGCTCCCCCTGGTATGGAAGAAATGACAAACCAGCTTCAAGGTATGTTCCAAAATTTGGCCGGTGATACTAAGAAAAAGCGCAAGCTAAAAATTAAAGATGCCTTTAAGACGCTGACTGAAGAGGAAGCGGCCAAGCTGGTGAATCAGGAAGAGCTAAAAGAGCAGGCCATTTTTAACGTTGAAAACAATGGCATTGTATTTATTGATGAAATCGACAAAATTTGTAAGCGTGGTGAAAGTTCTGGTCCGGATGTATCTCGTGAAGGCGTTCAAAGAGACTTGCTACCATTAATTGAAGGCAGTACGGTTTCCACTAAACATGGTATGGTGAAGACGGATCATATTTTGTTTGTTGCTTCAGGTGCATTCCAAGTGGCTAAGCCTTCAGATTTAATCCCAGAGCTGCAAGGTCGCTTACCTATCCGTGTTGAGCTTGAAGCGCTCTCTAGTGATGACTTCAAACGTATTCTTACTGAGCCGAAAGCGTCACTAACGGAGCAGTACGTGGCATTGATGAAAACCGAGCAAGTGGACATTGAGTTTGCTCAAGATGGCATCGCTCAAATTGCTGAAGCTGCTTGGACGGTGAATGAAACGACGGAAAATATTGGTGCTCGCCGTTTGCATACCGTGATGGAGCGCTTAATGGATGAAATTTCTTTTGAAGCAACAGATAAAGCTGGTTCAAAGATGACCATTGATGCGCAATACGTAAAAGAAAAGCTAGGCGATACCATAGAAGATGAAGATCTGAGCCGTTTTATCCTCTAGCCTATCTACGCAGCCTTTATTCGCGAGTAAAGCCGATCACAAGATCGGCTTTTTCTTTTCCTGTCTCTTTTGATAAAAGTTGCTCTGACTCTCAGTGCTGCTCTCTGATATTTCTTTATCTATGCACCTATATGGTGAATCGCTATAGTGGATTGATATTCATAGTGTAAGGAAACCGTATGTCGCCTTTAGAATCTCACTACCCACTTGATGATTTTATCGAATTTCCGGCTGAGGAAATGTCTGCTCGCGCTAAGAAAAATTATCAGCAGCTAAAACGTCGCCACTCAATTCGTAAATTTTCAGATCGGCCTGTTGCTAAAGACATTATCGAAAACTGTATACGCGCCGCAGGGACGGCTCCAAGTGGTGCGAATCACCAGCCATGGTATTTTGTTGCCATTAACAGCGGTCAAGTGAAAGGGCAGATTAGACAAGCTGCAGAAGAGTTAGAGCGAACGTTTTATCAAGGACGAGCGGGTCAAGAGTGGCTAGATGCATTAAAACCATTAGGTACTGATGCAGATAAGCCATATTTGGAGAAGGCGCCTTGGCTAATCGCTGTATTTTCGAAGAAAAAAGGTGGGTTGGCTAATGATGGTGAGCAGGCGAACTACTATGTGCATGAATCTGTGGGGATTGCGACTGGCTTCCTGATCCAAGCGTTACATAATGCAGGGCTGGCAACGCTAACCCATACTCCTAAGCCCATGAGCTTTTTGACTGGTATATGCGGTCGCGATCCAAATGTTGATAGACCCTATATGTTAATAGTGACGGGTTATCCAGACAAAGACGCCACCATACCAGAGCACGCATTAAACAAAAAAGTGCTCGAAGACATCGCTACTTTTATTGAATAAGAGTGTCGAGATTAAGTTCCTTCATCTCTGCACCCCTTATGCATGGGGTGCAAGTCTATACGCTGGCTACAGCATTATGATAAATATCACTGCCAAGGCTGAGATTAACCCTGCAAAGGCGTAACAGGCTACTTTACCAGTCAATCCAGCATGGATCTTGAGATCGTGCATACCATGATGAATACGATGCATCGCGTGCCACATGGGCAGAGCCAACGTGGCGATGATAAATAACCCGCCTATCAAGCTGCTACTAAAGTCTTTGACACGTTGATAATCTAATGCCTCTGAATCAATGACTCCCATGGGAATCAAGACTCCCAACACAAGAATGGTTACTGGAGTTACCATAGCAAACCATGTTCCTCCAGCGCCAAACAAGCTCCACCAGATTGGCTCATCGGAGCGTTTAGGAGCAGTATTTACTGAAAAATTCGGCTTCATAGTCATGGCTCCTTAGATCACAACAAGTACAATTAGGGAAATAAATATCGCGGCTGTCCACTGAGCCATTATGATAAGCTTTTTGTCGATGAGCTTATCTTTGAGCCGAATAGGCACCACTTGAGGCATCATGCTAAAGAAGGTTTGTGCATGGAAAAGGCTGCCGATTAACGCAACGATATTAATCAAAATAACAATAGGATTAGCCATAAACTCAAGCCACGCTTGCCATGCTTCAGGGCCTTTCACCAGCGAGCCTAAGCCAATCAGCAGACAAATAGTAAATAACACTAAGGGCAAAACGGTTGCTTCTCTCAACATATAGAAGCGGTAGAAGGGATGACTTTTCCACCAAGTTGGGGTCATTTCTCGGACATAAGGTTTTCGATTACTCATCCTCAGGCCTCCTTCGCTGTTAACTTGCCATCGGGTTTAAGCATTGCAATAACAAAATCCATCGATGATTCGACCTTGCCTTGGTTGACTGCGGCCGCAGGATCGACGTTTTTGGGGCATACCTCAGAGCAATAACCGACAAAGGTACACCCCCAAGCTCCGTTAGCACCATTAATCATCGCCATACGCTGCTCTTTACCATTGTCTCGGCTATCTAGGTTATAGCGATGGGCTAAAGTGAGCGCAGCAGGTCCGATAAACTCTGGGTTGAGGCCAAATTGAGGGCAGGCCGCATAACATAATCCGCAGTTAATGCATCCGGCAAACTGTTTATATTTGGCCATTTGCTCTGGGGTTTGTCTGTTGGTTCCGTCTTCAGGCTTACGGTCATTGCCAATGATATACGGTTTTATTGCTTCGAGTCGTTCGATAAAAGGCGTCATATCGACGATCAAATCTTTTTCAATTGGGAAGTTAGCCAATGGTTCAATTTTGATGCCGTCTGGGTAGTCACGCAAAAAGCTTTTACATGCCAGCTTTGGCACTCCGTTAACCATGATGCCACAAGAGCCGCATATCGCCATTCGGCATGACCATCGATAGGAGAGGTTTTTGTCCAAATTATCTTTGATGTAACCGAGCGCATCTAAGGTAGACATGGTGTTATCAAAGGGAACATCAAAGCTTTGCCAGTGTGGCTTTGTGTCTTGCTCAGGATCGTATCGCAAAATCTCTACTTTTTGGATTCGATTTTCAGACATTAGACGCCCTCCTGTACTGATTTTTCATTTTCTTGTGCTGCCGCTTTTTCGGCTGCTTCGCCATACAGACGAGCTTTGGGTTGTGATTTGGTAATAGTGACGTCACTGTAATCAATGCGAGGCTCTGAGTTTTGGCGGTAAAAAGCGAGTGAGTGCTTTAAAAAATGGATGTCATCTCTTTCAGTGCATCCATCATCGAGGCGCTGGTGGGCGCCTCTCGACTCTTTGCGTAATATGGCTGAATGCACCATGGCTTCAGCTACCTCTAAGCCATAGCCAACTTCAATTGCATACAGCAGGTCGGTATTAAATACTTTTCCTTTGTCTTTTATACTCACACGTTTGAAGCGCTCTTTGAGCTCGGCAATCTTATCTATGGTTACTTGCATCAAATCATGTTGACGGTAAATGCCGCAGCCTGCTTCCATAGCATGGCCCATTTCATTGCGTATTTCGGCCCAGTTCTCATCACCTTCTTGATTGATTAAGTCGGTGAGGCGCTTTTCAATAGATTGAACTTGTTCAGATATAGATGCTTGGTTCCAATCTTTGAAATTGGTCGCATGTTTGGCTGCTTGCTCACCAGCAACTCGGCCAAATACGACGAACTCAGCCAATGAGTTAGAGCCGAGACGATTTGCGCCATGAAGCCCTACTGATGCACATTCACCAACAGCAAATAAGCCTTTAATCCGAGTTTCGCAGTTTGGGTTTGTCTCGATTCCACCCATAGTGTAATGGACGGTTGGACGGATAGGTATTGGCTCTTTTGCTGGGTCAACATTGACATAAGCTTTAGCGAGCTCACAGATAAAAGGTAATCGCTCTTGCAGGTAATCTTCGCCCAAGTGGCGCAGATCTAAGTGGACGACGTCTCCAAGAGAGTGCTTGATGGTGTTGCCTTTTTGCTGCTCATGCCAAAAGGCTTGTGAAACCTTGTCGCGAGGACCCAGCTCCATGTATTTGTTTTTGGGCTGGCCAACAGGCGTTTCAGGCCCCATGCCATAGTCTTGCAGATATCGATAACCATCTTTATTGACTATAATCCCTCCTTCACCACGACAACCCTCAGTCATTAAAATACCTGTACCAGGTAAGCCTGTTGGGTGGTATTGGACAAACTCCATATCTCGCAATGGCACACCGTGGCGGTAAGCCATCGCCATACCATCCCCAGTCACAATACCGCCGTTAGTATTGCAGTGGTAAACACGGCCAGCTCCGCCTGTGGCTAATACAACAGATTTGGCTTTGATGGTGATGAGTTCACCTTCTGACATCTGAATGGCAACCAATCCTTGTATTTCATCTTGATCGACAAGCAGATCGACAACAAAGTACTCATCTAACCTTCTAATATTTTTGTACTTAATTGAGGTTTGAAATAGGGTGTGCAGCATATGAAAGCCAGTTTTATCGGCCGCAAACCAAGTTCGTTCGACTTTCATGCCGCCAAAGCGTCTTACGTTGACTTCACCGTCTGCTTTACGACTCCAAGGGCAGCCCCATTGCTCCATTTGGATCATTTCGCGAGTTGCATTTTCTACAAAATATTCAACGACATCCTGTTCACATAACCAATCTCCGCCTCCTACGGTATCGTTGAAGTGGTTATCTAAGCTGTCTTCATCCTTGATAACTGCTGCTGAGCCACCCTCTGCCGCCACTGTATGTGAGCGCATAGGGTAAACCTTAGAAATCAGTGCAATGTCTAAGTCTGGGTTTGCTTCAGCGGCTGCAATGGCAGTACGAAGACCGGCGCCGCCTGCACCAATGACTGCGATATCTGTGGTGATGATTTTCACAGTTACCCTCCGGTAGGAATCGGCGGAGTGAACCGCCTGTTATTGTCAATAGAGAAAACCTTAAAAAGGCTAGGGTTAGTGTAAAAGACAGGCATAAAGCAAATATTGATGTATTTAGGTTTTTGCTTCAGTAGTCAGGAGGTTTGAGTGAAAAATGCGCGTAATGTGAGGGCTGTCACGGCATACCTTTACTTCACTTGTCGATCCCCAAGATACGCTAAAGTTGACTAGAAAAAGCTAAGGCTAACCTTTTCCTTGTCGGCGAGATAAATTACGTGTTGATTGGTTAGTCATCAAAACTCGCTTACAAGTGGCTTAAACTTGCAAATTCAAGCAAAGATGATAGTTTCCCATCTCACTTTATACACATGAGTAGTCAGACATGCACACACCTTGGCAACCTGCGGCGTCGCTTGAGCTGCTTAAATTGAGGGCCAAATTATTTGGTCAGATACGTCAGTTTTTTGCTGATCGTGCAGTATTGGAAGTGGATACCCCAGCCTTAAGTCATGCCACAGTAACAGATAGGCATTTGCATACTTTCAAAACTGAATTTGTTGGTCCCAATTATGCCAATGGGCAAGCTTTGTATTTGATGACTAGTCCAGAATTTCACATGAAGCGCCTATTGGCCTCTGGAAGCGGATGTATCTATCAGATTTGTAAAGCGTTTAGGAATGAAGAAAGCGGGCGTTACCACAACCCTGAGTTTGCTATGTTGGAGTGGTATCGGGTTGGCTTTGACCATCATCAGTTAATGGATGAAATGGATGAGTTACTTAAAGCGACTCTCAAAGTAAAATCAACCTATCGCATGACATACCAACAGGCTTTTCTAAACCAATTAGGAGTATGTCCTTTAGAAGCTTCGATGACTGAGTTAAAAGAAAGAGCGTATGCTCTTGGGCTTGGTGATATAGCAAAAGATGAGACTGACCGAGATACGCTACTTCAACTGCTCTTTACTCTTGGTATTGAATCTCAGATTGGTCAGGAACAGCCAGTGTTTATCTATAACTTTCCTGCATCACAAGCGGCGTTGGCTAAAATTAGCCCGCAAGACCCTAGAGTTTCTGAGCGATTTGAGGTCTATTTTAAAGGGGTAGAACTGGCGAATGGTTTTCATGAATTAGATAGTGCTGCTGAACAGCTAAAGCGCTTTGAAGATGATAATCTTATGCGACAATCTTTAGGCTTACCCGAACAACCGATTGACTATCGATTACTTGAAGCATTAGAGGCTGGTTTGCCTCAGTGCGCAGGTGTAGCTTTGGGCATAGACAGGTTAATGATGTTGGCAAACCAAGCCGATCACATTGAGCAAGTATTGGCTTTTCCTTTCGAAAGAGCGTGATTCTAAAGCTTATGTCTCGCTAAGCGAGGACATCCTCGTTATACTGCCACTCTAAATTTACATTTCAGAGCCGCTGTCGATTAGCGGCTCTAGTATCGAAGAGCGCAGGACATGCAAGAGTACATCGCATTTTTTCAAGAAAATATGATCCTTTCTTTGGTTTGGGTAGGCATATTGATTGCCCTTATCATGAATATAGTGAAATCAAGCACAGCAGCTTATAAAGAAATTACCGCCTCACAGACCACATATTTGATGAATCGAGAGCAAGGCGTTGTGGTTGATATTCGCAGTAAAGAAGACTTCCGAAAGGGGCATATTACGGACGCAGTTCACATTTTACCTTCCGACATTAAAGCTGGTAACTTGGGTAAACTTGAAAATCAGAAATCTAACCCAATTATCGTGGTATGCCAGACAGGCCAATCATCGCAAGAAAGTGCGAATCTTCTTGCAAAAGGTGGATTTGAAAATGTCAGTCTACTTAAGAATGGCCTTATTGCTTGGAATGAAGCAAACCTCCCCTTGGTGAAAGGCAAAAAATAATTTTCAATAGTTTTAGACGTTGCTTGATATCGTAGCGTTTGTTTAAGAGGCGTGAGCTCATAATTATCACTGAGTTCGTGAGTAAACCTCTCTGTAAGTCTAAAGTAGACAACTCGATTACAAAGGATTTTAAAATGGCTGAAGCAGCACCACAACAAGAAGCTCAAAACTTCGCAATTCAACGTATCTTTCTAAAAGATGTGTCTTTTGAAGCGCCTAACTCTCCAGGTATGTTTCAAAAAGATTGGCAGCCAGATGTAAAGCTTGACCTAGATACTCAAAGCCGTGAGCTTGGTGAGGGGGTGTACGAAGTGGTACTTCGCTTGACGGTGACAGTTAAAAATGCTGAAGAAACGGCATTTTTGTGTGAAGTTCAGCAGGGTGGTATCTTCACAGCAGAAAAAATGGAGTCAGGTCAGCTTGCTCACTGTTTAGGTGCGTTCTGCCCGAATATCCTTTTCCCATATGCGCGCGAAACTATTTCAAGCCTAGTGGTTAAAGGTACTTTCCCGCAGCTAAACCTTGCGCCTGTTAACTTTGACGCCTTGTTCATGAACTACTTGCAGCAGCAAGCTCAAGAAGAAGGTAAAGCGGAAGCTTAATCATCAAAAACGGTGACAGGGACAAAAAGCCCTAACGTTGAATTAAATGCACAGAGCAATCATGTCGATATGCACTGTGCATTTTTCATTTGCGACGTACAATATTGCTTAGCTTCTGATAACCTGTTTACTATCAGGATAAATATTTAACTTAACGACCCAAGTCTATGGCGTCATAGTCTTTAATAGGACTCAGGTACACTCATGACAGACACACACAGCATGAATAACGACAGTAAAAATATAGCCATGGCGGTACTTGGTGCGGGCTCTTATGGAACATCACTCGCGATATCATTGGCACGAAATGGTGCGCATGTGATGCTGTGGGGGCACGATCCTGAGCATATGGCACGCTTGCAATCTGATCGATCCAATCATGCCTTTTTGCCAGGAATAGAGTTCCCTTCGTCTCTGATAATAGAGCCTGATTTGGCAAAGGTGGTCAAAGCTAGTCGGGACTTGCTTGTTGTCGTACCAAGCCACGTATTTTCTGATGTACTAGCTAAAGTTCACCCTCACCTCCGCTCTGATTCTAGATTGTGCTGGGCGACCAAAGGACTTGAACCTGAGACAGGGCGTTTACTTCAAGATGTTGCCACAGAAATTATTGGCGATACCTATCCTTTAGCCGTTCTATCTGGGCCGACGTTTGCTAAAGAGTTAGCAATGGGTATGCCTACAGCAATATCCGTTGCTTCACCCGATCAAGACTTTGTTACTGATCTTCAAGACAAGATACATTGCAGTAAGACCTTTCGAGTGTATGCCAATAGCGATTTTATCGGCATGCAGCTTGGGGGTGCGGTTAAGAATGTGATTGCAATTGGAGCAGGCATGTCTGATGGGATAGGCTTTGGTGCCAATGCTCGCACCGCGCTGATCACCCGAGGGCTTGCTGAGATGACTCGACTTGGCACAGCACTTGGAGCTCAAGCGGAGACGTTTATGGGCATGGCTGGACTTGGTGATCTGGTTTTGACCTGTACCGACAACCAGTCTCGTAACCGCCGTTTTGGGCTGGCATTAGGAGAAGGTAAAGGTGTGCAAGTGGCACAGGATGAGATTGGTCAGGTAGTTGAAGGATATCGTAACACTAAAGAAGTATGGTTGCTGTCAAAAAGGGTAGGGGTTGAACTGCCAATCGTTGACCAAATATACCAAGTGTTGTATCAAGGTAAAGATGCGCACCTTGCTGCGAGAGATTTGCTTGCTCGTGATAAAAAAGCAGAAGCCTAAAGCTGGGCAATATTAAGCTTCAAGGCGCCTTGTAGTAGTCAGATGTAAGGTTTAGAAATGAAACATTGTGAGAAACAGAAAGTTTGGCAAGCGGTGGTAAGGGAGGCTCGTGACTTATCCGAGCAGGAGCCCATGCTAGCCAGCTTTTATCATGCAACCATCATTAAGCATGACAGTTTGGCTTCGGCGTTAAGTTACATCTTAGCCAATAAACTTAATACGGCTTCTATGCCTGCAATGGCTGTCCGTGAAGTGATTGAAGAAGCCTTCAGTGCTGATAGCACTATCATTGAAGCTGCCGCTTGTGATATTTGCGCGACGGTCAACCGTGATCCTGCTGTTTCCATGTATTCAATGCCTTTGCTTTATTTGAAAGGCTACCATGCACTGCAAGGGTATCGCGTGGCGAATTGGCTATGGAAACAAGGACGAGTTGCTCTAGCGACCTATTTGCAGAATCAAATTTCGGTGGCTTGTCAGGTGGATATTCATCCGGCGGCGCGCATAGGTCAGGGAATCATGCTCGATCACGCAACAGGCATTGTGATTGGCGAAACGGCTGTTGTCGAGAATGACGTATCAATCCTTCAAGATGTTACATTAGGTGGTACTGGTAAAGCTTGTGGTGATCGACACCCGAAAATACGTGAAGGCGTCATGATTGGTGCAGGGGCCAAAATTCTTGGTAATATTGAAGTTGGGGAAGGGGCTAAGATTGGTTCTTGCTCTGTGGTGCTACAACCTGTGCCGCCACATACAACTGCTGCTGGTGTGCCCGCTAAGATTGTGGGTAGGCCCAAAACCGATAAACCATCGCTTGATATGGACCAGCAATTTAATGGACGTTCACAAAGCTTTGTGGGTGGTGATGGTATCTAAACGACCATATTAATTCGATAAAAAAGGTTGGTGCTATGCCAACCTTTTTTAATCTTGCTTATGCTAGAGCTGTCAGCTCTGCAAGCACTTCTTCAGCCCACTCTACCCAAGCTTGGCGCACGAGTAGGTTACGACGAAGTGTTAAGCGCTCAAGACGCTGCTGTTTGTCGAGAGTTGCAGGTTTAGAATAGTAAGCGCTTTCAATCTCTTTGTAATGCGAGACAAGCTTGCGAGATTCCTCGACCAGCTCCGCAAGTTGTTGATGGTAAGGTGCTGAGGGCTGCACAGCGCATGCCATCAATTTGGCACAGAACTCATCGCGAACGGTTGGGTGAGCTGTTGGTTGATCGAACCATTCTCCGAGTGCGACTCGTCCCGCATCTGTGATTGAGTATACTTTGCGGTCGGGTTTGCCTTCTTGGGGCTCAAGTACGCAAGTAACGAGTTTGTTCTGAGCCATTTTGTTGAGCTCACGATAAACTTGTTGATGACTTGCTTTCCAAAAGTAGCCAATAGTGGCTGAAAATTCTTTGGTGATATCATATCCAGTGGCATCGCGTGTGCTTAGAACTGTTAGGATAACGTGTGGTAATGACATGTCTTTAATCCAAATGGTCAAATAAATACTAATAACTGCTTTGCTACTGTTGTGCTTCTTTGGCACTTATCATCAGTAGAGACACAAGCAGCGCCAACAATGTTGGCCATGTCACCTTAAAAGCCGTTTTATCACCTAGAGCGATCTGTAATTTTATTATTCATCGCAAAGGAGAAGTATTATATCTAAATAATAAGCATAAAGTAGAATAGAAGGGCCGATAATGGTAAAAAACTGATAATTAACTCAATAAATCTTTTTATCAGCATAATATTCTAAACCTTTGCTTTTTTAGTTTGTCTTTTGGTTTTTTGTTTTTATGTATTTGGTGTTTTTAGCATCAGATGCATTGGGGCTGTCGATTAAATCAGCCCCAAATCATAGTTCACTGCGACTATCCAGTGTTGCGCATTCCGGCTGCGATGCCCGCAATGGTTACCATTAAAGCCTCCTCTAGTTCAGGAGAAGCCGAGCTATTTTGGCGATTGCGGTACAGTAACTCCGCTTGGAGCATATTGAGAGGCTCAACATAGATGTTGCGTAAGCGAATGGACTCTTGCCCCCAAGGATCGCTTTGCATTAAATTTTCATTGTTTTCAACATTTAATACCGCTTTGATGTCCTTACTCAGCTGCTGGCGTAATTGTTCACCTAAAGGTTGCAATTTTTCTTCAACCAATCGCTCATCGTAATAGCGAGCGATCTCTAAATTACATTTGGTGTAGACCATTTCCAGCATACCAAGGCGGGTAGAAAAAAATGGCCACTCGCGACACATTTCTTCCAATAGAGTTTGATGTCCTTTGTCGACAGAGTGTTGAATCGCTTCACCAGCTCCTAGCCAAGCAGGTAGGACTAAGCGGTTCTGACTCCAAGAAAATATCCATGGTATTGCACGTAGGCTCTCGACTCCGCCGTTTGGATTGCGTTTTGCCGGGCGAGATCCAAGTGGTAATTTGCCTAGCTCAAGTTCTGGTGTTGCTTGACGAAAATATGGCACGAAGTCAGGCTTACCTCGAACGATATTTCTATACGCTTCACAACTGATTTTAGACAGAAGATTCATCTGATCACGCCATGCTTGCTTCGGCTCAGGTGGCGGTAGTAAGTTAGCCTCTAAAATTGCGCTTGCATAAAGATTAAAGCTATTTACCGCAACCTCTGGAAGTCCGAGTTTAAAGCGGATCATTTCACCTTGCTCCGTGACTCTTAATCCTCCTTTTAAGCTTTTAGGAGGTTGCGATAACAGAGCAGCGTGGGCTGGAGCACCGCCACGTCCAATAGTTCCCCCTCGGCCATGGAATAAGGTCAGTTCAACGCCTTCTTCTTCTGCAACTTTGACCAATGATTCCATAGCATGATATTGGGCCCAACCAGCAGACATGACGCCAGCATCTTTTGCTGAGTCTGAGTAGCCTATCATAACCATTTGATGGTTTTGGATAAAACCTCGGTATAAATCAATTCCCATCAGCTGTTTGACAACCGACTCAGCATTATTCAGATCATCAAGTGTCTCAAACAGCGGGCATACATCCATACGGTAGGGGCAACCTGCTTCTTGAAGTAATAAATGCACCGCGAGCACATCTGATGCCGTGCGAGCCATGGAAATCACATAGGCACCAAATGCTTCACGTGGCTGAGTGGCGATAATTTTACACGTATCAAGTACTTCTTTTACCGCTTCAGAAGGTTGCCAATCTCTTGGGAGCAAAGGTCTTTTAGAAGCTAGTTCATTGGTTAGAAAAGCGATTTTATCTTGCTCATTCCAATGATTGTAATCTCCAATCCCCAGATAGCGGGTTAACTCTGATAATGCATCCGAGTGGCGTGTACTTTCTTGGCGAATATCCAAACGAACCAAATGAACCCCAAAGGCTTTGATACGGCGCAGTGTATCTAGGAGAGAGCCTTCCGCTATGATGCCCATGCCGCATTGATGTAATGACTGATAGCAGGCATACAGAGGATCCCATAGCTGCTCCACTTGTTGCAGCGGCGCTTTAATAGCAATTTTTTGGCCTTTGATTTTTCCATCAAGGATGGCCTTGGTGTCGGTAAGTAGCGAACGAAGCTGTTTAAGAATGGCGCGATAAGGTTCATGTTCATCTTCACCAGCCAGTGATCGTACAGCTTCATTGCAGCGCGTCATGGAAAGCTCACTGATTAATTCATTGATATCATTGAGGTAGAGATCGGCTGCTTTCCAGCGAGATAGCAGCATGACTTCACGAGTAATGGTGTGTGTGACAAACGGATTACCGTCTCGGTCTCCCCCCATCCATGATGAAAAGTGAACGGGTCTCGCATCAATCGGCAAGCCTTCTTGTAGATACTCACGTACTTTCCCGTCTAATTCACGCAGAAAGTCTGGCACGGCTTCCCACAGTGAGTTCTCGACCACGGCGAAGCCCCATTTGGCTTCATCAAGAGGAGTAGGGCGCTGCTGACGTATCGTATCTGAGTGCCACCCCTGTGCGATTAATTGCTCAAGCCGACGTTCGGTTTTTAACCGCTCTTTACTGGAAAGTTCATTTAAATCGAGCTTTGATAAACACTTATTAATCTTGACCAGCTTGTTGATCATGGTACGACGTGTGATTTCTGTTGGATGCGCTGTGAGCACGAGTTCTATATTGAGATCACGAATAGCTTGGGCAGTATCTAGCTGACTAATACCATTTTGGTTGAGTTTTGAAAACAAAGCTTTAATGGCATCGGGTTCGTTGACATCTGTGTCGCAGTGGCGAGAAATGGTGTGATATTGCTCTGCCATGTTGGTGAGGTTGAGAAATTGATTAAAGGCGTGAGCAACAGGGGTAAGTTGGTCGTCAGGTAGGTTTTTTATTTCTTCTATTAAGCTTTCTCTGTCTGATTTATTACCGGAGAGAGCAGATTTGGAAAGCTTACGAATGGTTTCTACTTTTTCCAGAAGGGCATCACCATGAGCATCTTTGATGGTATTACCCAATAAATGCCCCAGCATGCTCACATTGCTTCTGAGAGCAGAGTATTTTTCGTTCATTATTATCCTACCTTGTAAAAAAATTACATCCATTGTTCCTTGTTGAATAGACAATCTAGCGAAAAATATCAATGAGAGTCAAATACTCTTGCATAGTAGTGCAAGGTTAACCTAGGCTCGCTAATTTCAGTATTAGGCTGCTTTTGCCCAATACTGAAAATTTATTACAAACTAGGGCCAGTGAAAAAGCGGCCTTTACTAAACTAGAAACAATATTTATGCATTGCTTTGGAGAGCACGTCTATGGTCGGTTCGATAAACTCAAAGCCAAGATACTCATCGGGTTGGTGCGCTTGTTCTATTGAACCTGGGCCGAGGACAAGTGTTGGGCAAAGCTGCTGCAAGAAAGGCGCTTCAGTGCAATAGTTAACTGTTTCACTGTCTGTTTCAGATATTTCTTCCATCCCTTTTATAAACGGATGATTATGCTGACATTCATAACCAGGAATAGGCTCATGGAGAGCGGTGATTTCAATTCTTCCGGGCCACTTTAGTTCAACTTCCTTTAACGCGCTGCGTAGCATATTGTCCAAACTATCTAAGCTAATTCCAGGTAATGGACGTACGTCGTAGTGCAGCTCACAACAGCCACAGATTCGATTAGCACTATCCCCTCCGTGTATATGACCAAGGTTGAGAGTGGGACTTGGAATGGCGAATCCTGGGTGGTGATAATCTTTAATAAGTCGGTCGCGCAGTTGCATCATGGCAAATAAGATTTCATGCATAATCTCAATCGCATTAACACCAAGAGCCGGATCAGATGAATGACCTGATTTGCCCGTCACCCGGATAGAGTTAGCCATATGTCCTTTGTGGCCACGGATTGGAACTAGGCTGGTAGGCTCACCAATAATACAGTAATCAGGTTCAATAGGACTGTTATCAGTAAAATGCCGTGCCCCGAGCATGGTTGTTTCTTCATCACATGTCGCCAGCACATATAAGGGCTTGGTTTGCTTGCTCCAGTCAACTTTTTTTACCGCTTCATAAATGAATGCGAAAAAGCCTTTCATGTCAGCAGTGCCAAGCCCATAAAAGCGATTGTCAGCTTGGGTCAGTTTATGTGGGTCGAAATTCCAACGCCCTTGGTCAAAAGGAACCGTATCACTGTGGCCAGCAAGTAGCAGTCCACCCTCGCCCGTTCCCTTTTTAGCCAGTAGATTGAATTTTCCTGCCGAGACTTTGATTACATCAGTTTCAAAGCCGAGTGATTGCATCCACGAGTCTAGTTTTTCAATCACACGTGCGTTTCCCTGATCCCAGCTTGGGTCAGTCGAACTGATTGATGAGGTGGATATCAGGCCTTGATAGACCTCGATAAAACTGGGTAGTTGCATAATTAGTTTCGCTTTGCCTGTTGACATAAATGATTAATGAAGGTAAAACACATAATAAATCAATTTAAATGAATAAAAAACCGATATTGATGGTTATTTTAAGATTTATAATCATTAGTAACTGTAATTTTTAAAGGTTAGTCGGATGTTCGATATGCTCAAAACCACAATTATTGGTGCCAGCGGTTATACAGGGGCTGAACTCGCCCTAATGGTGCATAAACACCCACAGCTTACACTATCGGGTTTATATGTTTCAGCCAAGAGTGTAGACGCAGGTAAATGTATTTCCCAATTGCATGGCAAGCTATCAGGTGTGGTGAACCATACAGTAGAAGCCTTGCACGACCCTGAGCTCGTGGCTGCTCAAAGTGATGTGGTATTTCTGGCAACCGATCACCAAGTCAGTCATGACTTAGCACCTATTTTCCTTGCCAAAGGTTGCCAAGTTTTTGATTTGTCGGGTGCATTTAGAGTTAAGCAAGAAGGTTTTTATGAGCAATTTTATGGCTTTGAGCATCAGCATCAAAATTGGTTAGAGACTGCGGCTTACGGTTTGGCAGAGTGGAACAGCGATAGCATTAAGCAAGCTCAGTTGATTGCTGTACCTGGGTGTTATCCCACAGCTTCACAGCTTGCGATAAAGCCGCTGGTTGAGGCGAAGCTTTTAGATGTTAGACAGTGGCCAGTAATTAACGCAACCAGCGGTGTGTCAGGAGCTGGTCGTAAAGCATCCATGACCAACAGCTATTGTGAAGTTAGTTTGACGCCTTACGGCGTATTTTCTCATCGTCACCAACCTGAGATTGCGACCCACCTTGGTGCAGACATTATATTTACTCCTCATCTTGGTAACTTTAAACGCGGTATTTTGGCGACAATAACCATGAAGTTAGCTCAAGGTGTGACTCAAGAATGCGTCGAAAAGGCATTTCAAATCGCCTACCAAGATAAACCTGCGGTGCGCTTACTATCTGCAGAATTACCTAGTATTCAGAATGTGGAGAATTCGCCATTTTGCGATATCAACTGGAAGGTTCAGGGCGAGCACATCATTGTTGTTTCTGCGATAGATAACTTACTTAAGGGTGCTTCGAGTCAGGCGATGCAATGCCTCAATATCCACTATGGATTTGCAGAATTAACTGCCCTTGTATAAACAAGCAGGCAAAAGGAAAAGTAATGACAGAGAACGAACAAACCCCATTAGTGATAAAGCTCGGCGGCGCTGCATTGTCGTGTTCTAAGACATTGAGTCAGGTTTTTGGTGCGATTGCAGATTATCAAAGTTCGGCTCAGCGACCGATCGTCATTGTTCACGGAGGCGGCTGCTTGGTGGATGAACTTATGGACAAGTTTCAGCTGGAAACAGTCAAAAAAGATGGCTTGCGTGTAACACCCTATGAACAAATCCCTTTGATTACAGGCGCTTTGGCTGGGACCGCGAACAAAATGTTGCAAGGCCAAGCGATCAAGGATGGTTTGAATGCGATTGGTTTAAGCCTTGCCGATGGTGGTTTGTGTCAGGTTGAAGAGTTGGATCCCGAGCTTGGCGCAGTTGGTACAGCAACACCGGGAAGCTCAACCCTATTACAAGCGGTTCTCGATAGTGGCGCTTTACCAATTATTAGCTCAATTGGCATCACGGCTAATGGACAAATGATGAATGTCAACGCCGATCAGGCAGCCGTCGCGGTTGCTGGAGCCTTGGACGCTGACCTTGTATTGCTATCGGATGTGAGTGGTGTGCTCGATGGTAAAGGGCATCTTATAAATAGCCTTGATGATAAAGAAGCTCAAAGCCTTATCAATGGCCATGTGATCACCGATGGCATGATTGTCAAAGTCAAGGCGGCATTGGAAGCTGCCAATACGCTCGGACGCTCTATTGAGGTAGCAACTTGGCGCTATCCAGAGAAGCTCGCGCAGCTATTTGCTGGGGAAAGTATCGGCACCCAGTTTTTACCGAATAATTAAAGAATTACCTACAGCACTGACCGCCATGTGCAGGGCTGAAATTTTGGAGAGAAGTAGAAATGAGTAAAGTAAAAGTCAGTAAAGTTGTTGTCGCATACTCTGGCGGTCTTGATACCTCGGTAATTATCCCGTGGCTTAAAGAAAACTATGATTGTGAAGTGGTCGCTTTTGTTGCTGATGTGGGACAAGGTGCTGAAGAGTTAGAAGGCATTGAAGCTAAAGCCAAAGCATCAGGGGCCTCTGAATGTTATGTTGCGGATCTTAAAGAAGCCATGGTTGCGGATTACATCTATCCAACCTTAAAAACAGGGGCTTGTTATGAAGGTAAATATTTACTCGGCACTTCAATGGCTCGTCCTATTATTGCAAAAGCGCAGGTAGAGGTTGCACGTAAAGTGGGTGCGGATGCTTTGTGTCATGGATGTACTGGCAAGGGTAACGATCAAGTGCGTTTTGAAGGTGCATTTGCAGCCTTAGCTCCCGATCTGCATGTTATTGCTCCGTGGCGCGAATGGGATCTTGTCAGCCGTGAAGAGTGTCTTGATTACCTTGCTGAGCGTAATATCCCATGTACTGCTTCTCTAACTAAAATCTATTCAAGAGATGCGAATGCTTGGCATATTTCAACGGAAGGCGGCGTACTTGAAGATACTTGGAATCAGCCTAATGAAGATTGCTGGGTTTGGACTGTTGACCCTGAACAAGCGCCAAATGAAGCCGAGTATGTCACCTTAAAAATTGAGAAAGGTGAAGTTGTAACGGTCGATGGTGAAAATATGACGCCATACAATACGCTTGTCTACCTGAATCAAAAAGGGGCTAAGCACGGTATTGGCCGCATTGATATTGTCGAAAACCGTTTGGTTGGCATGAAGTCTCGCGGCTGTTATGAGACCCCTGGGGGCACCATAATGATGGAAGCGCTGCGTGCAGTGGAGCAATTGGTGCTTGATAAAACCGCTTTTGAATTCCGCGAAGAGCTCGGGGTAAAAGCTTCACATCTAGTATATGACGGACGCTGGTTTACGCCTTTATGCAAATCAATTTTGGCAGCATCAGAAGAGTTGGCTCAGGATGTTAGTGGTGAAGTGGTGATCAAACTGTACAAAGGCCAAGCCACAGTAACGCAGAAACGTTCTCAAAACAGCTTATACTGTGAAGAGTTTGCAACTTTTGGTGAGGATGAAGTGTATGATCAGAGCCATGCTGAGGGCTTTATTCGCCTCTATTCTTTGTCCAGCCGTATTCGGACACTTAAACATCAGAATAAGTAATAGCAGATAATTCAAACGAGCCCATTTGCATTGCGAATGGGTTTTTTTGTTTACTTTATCTCGGCTCAAAATAAATTAACTTGAATAAATATGTATAAATAATGAATTTATACTTTATTTTTTGTTCAAATTGCCGTAACTTTGCAGCATAAGATTAAAACTGGGTTGAACCCAGAGTGACGTAGAAAACGAAGCTGTTCATCGAGCAAATGAGCACTGGTAATCAGGAGAGACGCAATGGCATTATGGGGCGGAAGATTTACCCAAGCAGCAGACACAAGATTCAAGGAATTTAACGATTCATTGCGTTTTGATTACCGATTAGCAGAGCAAGATATCGTTGGCTCTATTGCTTGGTCTAAAGCATTGCTATCTGTCGGTGTGTTATCTGAGCAAGAGCAACAAAAGCTAGAGTTAGCCTTGAATGAGCTAAAACTGGCGGTTATGGAAGATCCGCATCAGATCCTAAGCTCTGATGCAGAAGATATCCATTCTTGGGTTGAGCAGCAGTTAATTGGCAAGGTCGGAGACCTAGGCAAAAAGCTTCATACCGGCCGTTCTCGTAATGATCAGGTGGCGACTGACCTCAAATTATGGTGTCGTCAACAAGGCCAGCAGCTACTTATGGCTTTGGACCGTCTGCAATCACAAATGGTTTCTGTGGCTAAGGTGCACCAAGCGACTGTGTTGCCTGGTTACACGCATCTGCAACGTGCTCAGCCTGTCACTTTTGCACACTGGTGCCTGGCTTATGTCGAAATGTTTGAAAGAGACTATTCACGCCTGCAAGATGCAATTGAACGTTTAGATACCTGCCCTCTAGGTTCTGGCGCGTTGGCTGGAACTGCGTATCCGATTGACAGGGAAAAACTGGCTCACAACTTAGGTTTTCATCGTGCAACTCGTAATTCACTTGATTCAGTATCTGATCGTGATCACGTGATGGAGCTGATGTCAGTGGCCTCCATTTCTATGCTGCACTTATCTCGTCTGGCCGAAGATATGATCTTTTATAATTCTGGTGAGTCTAACTTTATCGAGCTTGCAGATACAGTAACCTCAGGCTCATCTTTGATGCCACAAAAGAAAAATCCAGACGCATTAGAACTGATCCGTGGCAAGACTGGCCGCGTCTACGGTTCACTTGCTGGCATGATGATGACAGTAAAAGCGCTTCCTCTTGCCTACAACAAGGACATGCAAGAAGACAAGGAAGGATTGTTTGACGCTTTAGATACTTGGAATGATTGCATGGAGATGGCTGCTCTGTGTTTTGATGGGATAAAAGTTAACGAGCAGCGCACGTTAGAAGCGGCTAAACAAGGGTATGCGAATGCGACTGAGTTGGCGGATTATCTCGTAGCTAAAGGTATTCCGTTTCGCGAGGCTCATCATATTGTCGGTGTTGCTGTCGTCGGCGCAATTGCTAAAGGATGTGCACTTGAAGAGTTATCAATCTCAGAGCTGAAAGAATTTTCTTCTGTCATCGAACACGATGTCTATGAGATCTTAACCATTGATTCATGTTTGGAAAAACGCAGTGCGTTAGGCGGAGTATCACCAAAGCAGGTCGCTCATGCTGTTGAACAAGCAGAAGGTCGTTTGATCGCCCGTGATGCCTACGCTGTGAATGTTCGTCCAGCGCGTTTGACGGATATAGAATCTTTGGAAGGTATGGTGGCGTATTGGGCAAACATGGGAGAAAACCTGCCACGTTCTCGTAGCGAGTTGATTCGTGATATTGGGTCATTTGCGGTAGCCGAGCATCACGGTGAAGTGACAGGATGTGCTTCTCTTTATGTGTATGATTCCGGATTGGCAGAAATACGCTCATTGGGTGTTGAGGCTGGCTGGCAGGGCCAAGGCCAAGGGAGTGCCATTGTGCATTACTTGGTTGAGAAAGCCCGCCAAATGGCGATTAAGAAAGTATTTGTCCTTACCCGAACCCCAGAGTTCTTTATGAAGATACAATTTTTGCCAACCTCTAAATCTTTGTTGCCTGAAAAAGTCTTGAAAGACTGCGAGCAGTGTCCTCGTCAGCATGCGTGTGATGAAGTCGCGCTGGAGATTAACCTGGTGGAGAAATCGATAGCGCGAGCGAATGTTGCATAATAAGTCGCGTAGTTTTTAAAAAGATCAAAAAAGATCGCATTTTTGTGGAACCTTATCCAAAAAGCAGGGTCTATTAAAATACCACTGCTTTTTCTTAGAATTATCTAAGAGAGCCCCAAGACCGAAATTGGTTTTGGGGCTTTTTTTCGCTTGTTGCTTCGAAAAATGAGCTCAAGTTTTGATCTTATATTTGCTTCTTCGCCAAGGGAGAATAACAAAGCGCATCCAGAGATGAAGAAAGAGTAGGGAGTGAAAAGCAAATCCTGCTACCAGTATCGATATAGATTCGATGGATTTAGGGCTGTGCTTTCCTAGATACCACCAGAGTACCCAAGTTATTATCGAAAGACAGGCTAGCTGGATCATGCAGCGCTGACATCGCCCCACCTTTTTCCAAAACCAAGGTTTCTCACAGTATTTGCATGCCATAAGGTAGATTGCTTACCAGTTTCACTAAAATCATGTGTTAGCTTAGTTGAAAGCGATTTTTGAGTAAATTTTTACCTGTGTAAGATAAAAATAAAGCGAGCCATGTGGCTCGCTAAAAATGCATTGGTTATACGAGTTCTAACAACCAGGCCCACAGTCAAGGCAGTGCTTGATCATCTCTGGCCCTAGGTGCAGTTTCGCATTGAGATCACGTAACGCAGTCCTAACACCTTCTTCTATCACTGGGTGATAAAAGGGCATATCCAGCATTTCGGATATCGTCATTTTGTTTTGGTGTGCCCAAGCGAGTAGGTGGGCTAAATGTTCGGCGTTTGGCCCAATCATCTCTGCTCCAAGGAAGCGTCCCGTCCCTTGTTCACCATAAACATGTAATAGACCTTGATTGCGCAGCATGACTCGCGAGCGGCCTTGGTTTTCAAAAGATACCGCACCGGTCGCAAAGCAGCCGCAGTTTCCTAGCCGAGTTTCAAGCTGCTTGAAACTTTCTCCTACCATAGCGATTTGAGGGTCGGAGAACACAGCCGAAATGGATGAACGGCGAAGTCCTGCGCGGATGTCTGGGTAGCGTCCGGCGTTATCGCCTGCTATGCGTCCTTGATCGGCGGCTTCGTGTAACAAAGGGATTTGGTTACTTGCATCACCAGCAATAAATATATTGTCTGCCGAGGTTTGCAGTGTGTAGTGGTCAGCCGTAGGTACACCACGTTCATCTAACTCAATGGATGTATTTTCGAGTCCAAGCTTATCCACATTTGGTCGACGACCTGTTGCGGCAAGAACGTAATCAACGATAAAGGTCTCAAGTTCACCATCATGGTTGATAAATTGGATTTCAACTTTATCTTCTTTCGAACCATCGGAAGCTGCGATACGCTTCATTTGTTCCACTTTGACGTCGGCATCCAAATAAAACTCTTGTTTAAATGCTTTATCAGCATAGCTCATCACTTCTGGGTCAGTCAGCGGACCAACTTGGCCGCCGAGACCAAACAACTTAATCTCAACACCGAGGCGGTGTAAAGCTTGGCCAAGCTCCAATCCAATAACACCAGGACCAAATACAGCAACAGATTTTGGTAAGTCATCCCAGTCAAAAACATCATCGTTAATGACTAGGCGATCTCCCAGCTCATTCCAAACATTTGGGTAAGCAGGTCGAGAACCTGTTGCAATTACAATACGCTTGGCGGTTACTTGAGTGTGTCCATCGATATTTAGCGTGTTGTTATCAACAAACTGAGCATAACCAACAATTTTGTCTTGGGCGGGTATTTCATCGACCCCTTCTAGAACAAAGCCAACGAAACGATCGCGTTCTCTTTTGACCCTGTCCATCACTTCACGGCCATTGATAGTAATATTGCCTTGTGGATGAACACCAAACTGTGGTGCTTTCTCAATTTGGTGCACACTTTCGGCTGCTGCTATCAGAAGTTTCGATGGCATACAACCGACTCTAGCGCAAGTGGTGCCGTATGGGCCACCTTCAATCATAACCACGCTTGAGGTATGCGCTTTGGCCGCGCGATAGGCACCTAAACCAGCAGTTCCACCGCCAATCACTGCAACATCGACATTAAGCTGTTTCATTTTCTATTCCTGTCAGATAAACCACCGAAGCAACTTATTGCTTCGGTGATGATATTGAGTATCGCGCTTGGCACTGGAGCTCAGAGCGCAAAAGTAGTGAGGTATACCCCCAATAGATTGTTAGCCTAGGTAAGACTCAAGCTCTTCACTGCCGCCTATATGTTTTCCACCAATGAAAACTTGTGGTACGGTTGCGCGACCTGAGATAGCACGTAAGCTGACCGTAGTAGCATCTTTGCCCAAGATAACTTCTTCGTATTGAAGATTATGGTCGATCAAACTCTGTTTTGCTTTAGCGCAGAAAGGACAGCCAGGTTTACTGAAAACAGTAATAGATTCTTGAGTCTTGTGATCAGGGGCAATATAGCCAAGCATGGTATCTGCGTCAGAGACTTTGAATGGGTCGCCAGGCTCATTCGGTTCAATGAACATTTTTTCAACCACGCCATTTTTGACTAGCATGCTATAGCGCCATGAGCGTTTGCCAAAGCCGATGTCATTTTTCTCAACAAGCATTCCCATGCCATCAGTGAATTCGCCATTACCATCTGGTAAGAAGGTGATATTGGTCGCTTCTTGATCGGCTTTCCAAGCATTCATTACAAAGGTGTCATTGACAGAAACACACAAGATTTCATCTACGCCATGCTCTTTGAACACTGGGAATAATTCATTGTAGCGTGGCAGGTGGCTTGAAGAACAAGTAGGAGTGAAGGCACCTGGTAGACTAAATACAATCACAGTCTTGTCTTTAAAAATATCGTCACTGGTGACGTTTACCCAAGCATCGCCTTGACGAGTTGGGAATGTGACTTGTGGTACTTCATGGCCTTCTTTCGATGTAAACATTACTGATTCCTTTGAAAAGATTAAAAATTGTATCAGCAGCTGATGTGCTTGATGTCGATGGAGCTATTATTTGAAATTTACTTTGATAGCTCCAATCGTTAGATGCTATGGTATCGATAGGTTTTTTCTATTTTTATGGGTAAATGAAAAAATGAATATCCGTGATTTCGAGTATTTGGTGGCTCTGGCAGAACATAATCATTTCCGTAAAGCCGCGGAAGCGTGCTTTGTCAGTCAACCGACCTTGAGTGGCCAAATTCGTAAATTGGAGGATGAGATAGGCACGGCCTTATTAGAGCGAAGCAGTCGGCGCGTTTTATTCACTGATGCTGGCCTTCAGTTGGTTGGGCAAGCCAAGCGAGTTTTATCTGAGGTGAAGACCTTCCGTGATATGGCGAGCGGCCAAGGAAAAGCCATGACAGGCCCTATGCATATCGGCTTTATCCCAACCGTTGGTCCTTACTTACTGCCTAAAATTGTCCCTGTACTAAAAGAGCAATTTCCTGAGCTTGAATTGTTTTTACATGAGGCTCAGACTAATCAACTGGTTAGGCAGTTAGAAGATGGTAAGTTAGATTGTTTAGTTTTGGCTTCTGTAGCTGAAACCGAGCCATTTAAGGAAATTGAAGTTTATGAAGAGCCACTGAGTATTGCCGTTCCTTGTGATCATCCATGGGCAAAGCTAGATAAAGTCGATATGTTGGAGTTGAATGGTAAAACGGTATTAGCTTTAGGTGATGGGCATTGTCTTAGAGATCAAGCACTAGGCTTTTGTTTTGCTGCTGGAGCAAAAGATGATGAGCGTTTTAAAGCGACCAGCCTTGAAACATTGCGTAACATGGTCGCTGCAGGTGCGGGTATTACCTTGTTACCTGAATTATCTTTACCCAAAGAAAAATATAAAGATGGGGTTTGTTATGTGAAAGCGACAAACCCAGTGCCTTCTCGAAGCATTGTCGTCGCTTATCGCCCTGGCTCTCCACTACGAGCTCGTTTTGAACAATTAGCTGAAGCTATAAAGCAGCAGTTAGAGAAGAAATAATCTCTAGGCGTGAAAAGATACTAATCTTTTTAACGCGGCTTGTTGGAATACTCCCGATAGTTTTATATCGGGAGATATCACTTAGAAGAGTTCTTCGTTTTCTGCTGAGGTATAGATACTGTCTGTCACTTCATCGCTGACAAAGTCTTTTGGCTCTGTACCTTCCAGGAAATACTCAAACATCGAACTTGCATCAAACTTATTAGTCAATAAGCCTGAGTTACGATCGATTCTCACCCTGACAATATTGGCAGGAATTTCTTTTTCCTGAGATGGAACGCCAGCCAAAGCGACTTTCATAAAATCGACCCAAGCGGGCTGGGCTGTTCTGGCGCCAGCTTCTACGCCCGAATTTTGATCTTTACCAAGATTGCTGTTGGGTACAGTGCGGCCTAGCTTACGAGTATGATCGTCAAAGCCTACCCAAGAAATTGCCACCATACCGGGACCATAGCCATTATACCAAGTGTCCTTGGAATCGTTGGTAGTACCGGTTTTACCACCAATATCTCGGCGTTTGAGCGCTTGCGCTCTCCATCCAGTTCCGTTCCAGCCCGTACCTTCACTCCAGTTGCCTCCTCCCCATATGTTGCTGTACATCATTTCGCGTACCAAAAATGCGGTTTGCTCTGAAATGACTTGAGGGGCATATTGGGCACTCTGCTCAACATCAATGGGATCAATGTCCTGCTCTAAAAACTCATTACTTTGCTCATCTGAGCCTTCAGAAAGGCATGAATCACGACAAATTATTTTGGGCTTCGCCTCAAACTCTAAATCACCAAAAGGGCCTTCGACTTTACTGATGTAATAGGGCTCGACATAGTAGCCACCGTTGGCAAATACCGAGTATCCTTGCGCCATTTTCATCGGAGTTAAGCTGCCTGCCCCCAGCGCTATAGTCTCAGAGCGAGGTAACTGATCAATGTCAAAGCCAAAGCGAGTCAAATATTGGCGTGTTTCATCGAGTCCAACCTCTCGTAGCACTCGAACAGCCATGACATTTTTGGATTGAGCGAGGCCAATTCGTAAGCGGGTCGGTCCTATATAAGTTGGCGGGGAGTTTTTCGGGCGCCACGCTGTACCTTGGCTTTTATCCCACTGGTTAATCGGGGCATCGTTCACTAAGGTTGCGAGGGTTAACCCTTTATCTATAGCTGCGGAGTAAATAAAAGGTTTAATACTTGAACCAACTTGTCTTACTGATTGAGTGGCACGATTAAACTTATTGTGGACAAAGTTGAATCCACCAATAAGAGACATAACAGCACCATTTTCAGGGTTCATTGCGACAAAGGCAGTATTCGCATTAGGCACTTGGCCCAGATGCCAGGTTGTACTTTGCTCTTGGTTATCAGTAAGTGTCTCAATCGGGCGCACCCAAATCTGTTCTCCTGCCGTAAGTACTTCAGTGGCTGAGCTTGGGGCTGGTCCTTGTCGCTCATCAGTCAAAAACTTACGAGCCCACTTGATACCGTCCCAACCTAGGGTTTGAGCGCCTTGATTTTTTACCCAAACTTTAGCTTGCTGAGCTGTGACACTGGTTACTATCGCAGGAGTTAGCTCACCGTATGTGGGAACTTTGGATAGTATTTTATCCATTTCTTGAGTGTTTAGTGGTGTCTGACTTTCTTGCCAAAGAACTTTTTCTGCACCTCGGTAGCCGTGTCTTTCATCGTAGGCAATTAAGTTGTTGATACTGGCCTCATTCGCGGCTGACTGCAGCTTAGAATCGACGGTAGTATAAACATTCATGCCTGATGTATATGCTTCTTCTCCATATCGAGACACCATCCAAGCGCGCGCGAGTTCGGCAACATAAGGTGCATTAAGCTCTATTTCTGCGCCGTGATAACGGGAAATAATGACCTCATTTCGTGCTTGGTCGTATTCGGCTTGAGTGATGTATTCTTCATTCAACATGCGCTGGAGGACAACATTTCTGCGATTGGTTGCACGCTCAATGGAGTAGATCGGGTTCATAGTCGAAGGTGCTTTTGGCATGCCTGCAAGAGTTGCAACTTCGCTCAGGGTGAGATCCTTTAAATCTTTGCCAAAGTACGTTTGTGCTGCTGCGCCAAAACCATAAGAACGGTAACCCAAGAAAATTTTATTGACATACAACTCCATAATTTCTTGTTTACTGAGTAGTTGTTCAATGTGAATGGCAATAAAAATCTCTTTAATCTTACGCATAATCTTCTTCTCGTTTGAGAGGAAAAAATTACGTGCCAGCTGCTGAGTAATAGTACTTGCGCCCTGTTTCGCTGAGCCTGAAACGGCGACGACAAGTGCAGCACGGGTAATACCAATTGGATCAATGCCCGGGTGTTCGTAGAAGCGACTGTCTTCAGTTGCTATCAGTGCTTCGATTAGGTGAGGTGGAATTTCGTCATAAGTGACAGGTATGCGTCGCTTTTCCCCAAACTGAGAGATGAGTTTGCCGTCTTGACTAAATATCTGCATAGGCGTTTGCAGTTTTACATCTCTTAATGTTGCAACATCGGGCAACTCAGGTTTGACATAAAGATAGAAACCAAAAATGGTTCCAATCCCAAGCAGTGTGCAAACCAATACGAAAATAAACAATCGCTTTATGAACTTCACCGGAGAATCCCTGATTAATTACGCTTACGTTATGCAAACTCTTACAGTTTAAGCTAAAAACGTAGCTCATATGTGTTTATGTTCCCACAAAATCAATGATTTAAATTAGTGGGTGACGCTAACCTGACGGAGCTGAGCTGCATGAGTCAATCATTCATTACGGGCGTTGATATTGGCCACAAGTTTATTAAAGCTGTGGTTTTAAAGCCCGGAAAAAACACTTGCAAACTTGTTGGTTGTTATCAAGTGTCGGTTGACGCGGACATTCTTACTGATAATGACAGGTCAAATTATCAGGAAATTGTAAAGAAACTCAAAGAACTAAGAAAGGCTTTACCATTATTTAGTCGTAAAGTTTGTCTGAGCATTCCAGATAATATGGTAATAACTAAGCAATTACAGTTAGATAGCCGATTAAATCAAGATGAATTTCAATTTGCTATCAAGCAGGCGCTCTCTGAGCATTTAGTGATAGACCCAAACCAACTCTACTTTGATTTTGTAGCTTTGCCCAGTCATAGCGAAACGCATAGCAGGGCTTATCAAGTATACGCCGCTCATAAACGTAATATTGATGACTTGATGTCCGTTTGTTCTCAAGCAAGATTGAAACCTTTGTTCATTAACCCATGTTCGTTCAATCTGATGCAAATTTGGCGAAATGCGGTTGCTCACTATCAACAAGATAGCTGGTTACTTATTGAGTTGAATAGTTCCCAGTTGGCAGTTTACTTTGAATCTGAGCTGCAAGGTTGTGTGTATCATGCGTTTGAGTCTGGTAGCACGAAAGTCACACTGAGTAATGGGCTTAGAAGTTTATATCTGCATATACATCTATTGAACATCAAGCCTGAAGGCATATGGCTGACAGGTGAATCTCGCTTGAATCCTGAGTTAGTACTGGAGTCGATTCCTGAGTGGAAGCTTACCTGTATCGTTCTGCCTTTGTTGAAATTGCTGGAATCTAATATCAACAACCAACCCCTATTATTCGGTGAATTTTCTCGAGCTTTGGGGCTGGCGCTTAGCGGTAAGCAATGGTTGGAGAGCCTTGATGACACATAACATCAACCTTGTCCCGTGGAGAGAGAGGCATCATAGAGAACAATTGCGCCAGCTGCTCCTTGGTTTGTGTTTGGTTACTGCGTTGGGCATTTTTATCAGTTGTGAACTGACATATTACCTTGCATCACAAGTCGCCATTCAGCAGTTAAGGGTGTTGAAGCTGAATGAGCGAATTCAATGGCTTGAGCAAAGAAAAAAGCAAGTCTATTCGCTGCGTCAGGATATAGACACAATTAAATCTAACATTAATCACTTGGCGAGATTAGATGCTAAGCGCACTTATCCTCTTATTACTATGCATACTCTAGCTGAGTTGATACCAGAAGACGTCTATTTCAATCATATTAGTTTGAGCGGCGCACGAGTTGATGTTCAAGGGGTTGCTACAACCGTGAAGGGAATTGACACGCTTCTTACCAATCTTAGTGAATCTTCTCAAACGCATTCGGTACGGATGTCAGAGCTGCGTTCTTATCAGCAAGATGCTCAACTCGGCTATCAATCATTTTCGCTGCAATTTTCTTTGGTTGAAGATGCTTATGATTGAGTCAAACTACTTTGCCTCTCTTTCGATTACTAAGCTTAGCCGAGTAGTCCGAGTCTGTTTGCTTGGTGGCTATCTAGCCTTTGTCTTAATGGTTGGTTTTTTGCTTTATATGCGGCCGCATATGGTCTTACTCGACTCTTTGCTAAGTAAAGAGCGCCTATTAAAGCAAACGCTAGAGTTAACCAGTAGCACAGTGTTGCCCGATAAAAAACTACAGAGTGAGCTAAGAGCACTGCAAAAAATAGAAAGCCAATTTAAGGAGCAATTATCGTCTCCTGCAAGGTTGCCAAAAGTGGTTAAAGATTTAAGCGCGTTAGCAAAGCAAAATTCTTTGCAGATATCGAGCATAATTCAAATCGGCACAGAAAAAGCCAATGATAGGTCTAATCCAGAACTTGAAATTGAGCTTTATGGTGAGTATCGAGAACTCGTCGCCTTTTTTCATTTTGTCTCTAATGCCCCTTCTTTTATTCAGTTTAAAAGTGTTGATTGGACTAGACGTAAAGGAAAAGGTGATGGCCTGCGTATGAAGGGGACACTTACTCTTGGTATGGGGAGTTTTGAACTTGATAACAAGAGCTAAAATTGTTGCGTTGTTGTGTGGTTTTTTATTTGGCTGCAAAGCGAATCAAGACCCTTTGTTATTAGAAGTCAGTGATACACCGAGAGATGTATCTGAAACTATTAGTGACTTTGCGCAGCTTCATAGTGGCTTTTCCCAATATAGTTTGGATGAATCCTTTGAATTAAAACGCGATCCTTTTTCTATTCCAGAGTCGATTAATAAAGCCACCCACTCAAGTAATCAATGCCCGCAGTCTAATAACGTTTCAAATAACAATTTGATCAATCTGCCACTGGATGATTTGAGACTGGCTGGGATTATCGGGCGAAACACAGACTATATCGCTTTAATTGAGCTTCCTGGCGGGGAGGTAATAAGAGGAGTTATTGGACAGAGGATTGGTCTTGAACAGAACATAATAACCGACATTAGTTCCAAGGTACTCACGATAAGACGATGGACTCTGGAGGATGGGCAATGTCAATTGGTAGCAGACACTAGATTGAAAATCTCACGTTAGGATTAACTAAATGGAGAAAAAC
The DNA here is from genome assembly GCF_022347625.1 of Vibrio sp. Of14-4. Taxonomy (NCBI): domain Bacteria; kingdom Pseudomonadati; phylum Pseudomonadota; class Gammaproteobacteria; order Vibrionales; family Vibrionaceae; genus Vibrio; species Vibrio sp. Of14-4. The sequence goes on from NZ_JAKRGI010000007.1 coordinate 195,116, forward strand.
AGAATTGGTAAAAGTTGGCCCTTATTGATTGGCTTATTTTTCTATTGTCAGTTTGTCCACGCTGAGGAACATTCCCCTTCTTATCAAGATAACATTCAAAAAGTGGATATGAGTGACCGCAGGTTATCGGTTAACTTTGAAGATATTCCTGTACGGAGTGTGTTGCAGCATATAGCTGATTACGGCGACTTTAATATCGTGGTGTCTGATTCTGTATCTGGGTCTGTGACGTTAAGGCTCAACGATGTTTACTGGTCGCAATTGCTCGATATGATTCTGTTGGTTAAGGGTCTTGATAAGCGCCAGATTGGTGATGGTTTGTTGGTATTTAAAAAATCAGATGCAAACTTCATTGATGATGCTTTAGTGTCTGAACCGCAATCATTGCAGTCTGCAATTATTGCCATGCGGTTTGCCAATGCCACAGAGATCGCCGCAATATTAGGAGGTGATGCGGCAACCTCCATGCTGTCAGAGCACGGTGCTATTTCTGTAGATACAAGAACCAATGCGCTCTTGATTCGCGATCAAGCTACTTATATTGAGGCGATGAAAGTCATTATCTCAGCACTCGATGTGCCTGTAAAACAAGTACAAATAGAAGCGCGTATTGTGAGTTTGAGTGAAGGTGATGTTCAAGAACTGGGTGTTCGTTGGGGACTCAATGCGATAAAGGGCAATTATACTCTTGGCGGTTCGATAGAAAATAATTTATCAAACATAAGCTTATATTCAGAAGGTGAATCCAGCATTGATGACTTCCTTAATGTTGATCTTTCAGTTGCATCTAACACTGCCTCGACAATTGCTTTTCAAGTCGCTAAATTGAGTAGTGGAGTCTTGCTTGATCTTGAGTTATCTGCGCTGCAAAGAGAGTCAAGAGCTGAGGTTATTTCTAGCCCACGTTTGATTACTACCAACAAGCAGGCTGCGTACATAGAACAAGGTACAGAAATTCCTTATTTGGAAGCAGCTTCGAGTGGTGCTACCAGCGTTAACTTTAAAAAGGCGGTATTAAGCCTCAAGGTAACGCCTCAGATAACCGCCGATAATCGCCTAATCCTTGACCTTAAGGTTACGCAAGATAGGCCGGGCCAAGTTGTGAAAACAGGCACAGGAGAAGCTGTCGCCATAGATACTCAACGCATTGGTACTCAGGTACTAGTTAATGATGGCGAGACGATAGTGTTGGGCGGCATTTATCAACATAGTGTGTCAGATGCCCTTGATAAAGTGCCACTTTTGGGCGACATTCCGTTATTAGGAGGGCTTTTTCGTCGGAGTTATCAGCAAATGGGAAAAAGTGAACTGCTTATTTTTGTCACACCGACTTTGATTACTCCGTAAGACAATAGAGCAAATTAATAGGGTGTTAATTGCATGAAACTTAAGCATAAATAATAATTATCCCCTAACAAATCCAAAATGAGATGAAAATAAATTTGCAATAGTGTCACCTTACCTAGATAATTTCGGGTCTTATCACGAATTATCTGTGAGGAATTGGTGCCACAGGCATATCTTGGGCTGGATTTATCTGGCTTTCTTGTGGCGATGTCATTGAATTAACGTTGTAAATTACTGCTAAACATGGCTGAAAAACGCAATATTTTTCTTGTTGGACCTATGGGTGCTGGCAAAAGTACAATTGGTAGACATCTCGCTCAACAGCTTCATATGGAGTTTGTGGATTCGGATACCGTAATTGAAGAACGCACAGGCGCTGATATCGCTTGGGTATTTGACGTTGAAGGTGAAGACGGCTTTCGTGTGCGCGAAGAAAGGGTGATCAACGATCTGACCGAAGAGCAAGGTATTGTTCTGGCGACAGGCGGTGGTTCAATCAATAGCAAAGAAAACCGCAATCGTCTTTCTGCGCGCGGAATTGTTGTTTATCTGGAAACAACAATAGAAAAGCAACTTGCACGTACTAATCGTGACAAAAAACGTCCCTTATTACAGACGGATAACCCGCGAGATGTGCTAGAGTCGCTAGCTGGTGAACGTAACCCTCTTTATGAGGAAATTGCGGACTACACAGTGCGAACTGACGATCAAAGTGCAAAAGTGGTAGCCAACCAGATTGTAAAAATGCTAGAAGAACGTTAATACGTTAAATATTAGCAACTGGAGAATACCCATGGAAAGGATTACGGTCAGCTTAGGTGAGCGTAGCTATCCAATTTCAATTGGCGCCGGATTATTTAGTGATCCGGCCCACCTTTCATTTTTATCTGCCAAACAAAAAGTGGTTGTGATCACTAACGTCACGGTTGCACCATTATATGCACATAAAATACTAACTCTTCTTGAACACCTTGGCTGTGAGGCATCAGTGCTTGAATTGCCTGATGGTGAGCAATATAAATCACTGGATACCTTCAATACTGTCATGAGCTATTTGCTCGAAGGTAATTATGCTCGTGACGTGGTGGTAATTGCTCTTGGTGGTGGGGTTATTGGTGATCTTGTTGGATTTTCGGCAGCCTGTTATCAACGTGGCGTTGATTTTATCCAGATCCCGACGACTCTGCTATCTCAAGTCGATTCATCTGTTGGCGGCAAAACTGCAGTCAATCATAAGTTAGGCAAAAATATGATAGGTGCTTTCTATCAGCCTAAATCCGTTATTATAGATACTGATTGTCTGAAGACTTTACCAGCGAGAGAGTTTGCTGCAGGTATTGCTGAAGTGATTAAATACGGGATTATCTACGACGAGGCATTTTTTGTCTGGTTGGAAGATAACCTTGACGACTTATATGCGTTAGATGAGCAAGCTCTGACCTATGCGATTTCACGTTGTTGCCAAATCAAAGCTGAGGTGGTTGCAAAGGACGAAAAAGAATCCGGTATTCGCGCCTTGCTTAATCTTGGCCATACATTTGGCCATGCGATTGAGGCTGAATTAGGTTATGGTAAGTGGCTCCATGGTGAGGCGGTGTCTTCCGGTACCTTGATGGCGGCGAAAACAGCTGAGCTGCAAGGGCTTATTACACCACAGCAAGTGGAGCGAATTCTCTCTATACTAGAAAAAGCACAATTACCTGTGCATACACCAGACACCATGACTTTTGACGACTTCATGAAACACATGATGCGTGACAAGAAAGTACTTTCTGGTGAGCTGCGTTTAGTGTTACCTACTGGAATTGGTAGCGCCGAAGTTGTGAAAGGTGTGCCTGAATCGATTATTCGACAAGCGATCGATTTTTGTCGCGATATTTGAGTTGTTTGCTTTAGACAGTAGGCTGTCATTAGGATGGTTTGAATGAGTTTGACGCATGAATCCCGTGTGTTGGAGTTAGATACTCAAGTAGAATTGCTTGAGCGCATGCAATTGCTAACCAATTTTGGTTCTAATTTGGTCACGGTTGGTGGTGTGCCTGGTGCAGGTAAATCATGGTTAGCCCAACGTTATTTGGAAGCTTGGGCGTCGGATAAAAACCAATCTTTGTTGATGTGTCATCCTAATCAGGATGACCAGCAACGCAGAACCATGGTTTTGACTCAGCTTTTTTCTGAGCCGATGTTTGACCCTACTGACCCTTTAACTGATAGCTTTTCTCGCCAAATAGGCGAAGAGGGCTGTGATGTTGTTATCGTTATCGATGACGCTCAGCAGTTGAAGGAGTCGTTTGTTTCAGAGTTATGGATGTTGGTTCTTGAGGCACAGGACAAACCCAGTTGGACAATCAATGTGGTATTGTTTGCTCAATCTAATTCGCTTGACGTACTGTTGACGCGTTTGAGTTATGGCCAAGATCACAAGCCCATAGATTTAGAAATAGATCCATTGACTCAGGATGAAGCCGACCGCTTTTTTGAACACCTTGTGATTCGTTTTGTCGAAGATGAAAGGGAAAAGCGTGTACGTAACGCATATCGGACTGTTGCCCTTCGGCCGGGCGACATTATGGCTTTAGGGGACCATAAAGTGGAAAAAAGGATTATTATCCGTTCAATCATTGGCTCACCAATGAATATCGCTCTGTTAGTCATCACTCTATTTCTTCTCATTGGAGGAGGATATTGGTGGCTTATGATACAGCCTTCGCCCGAAGATAAGATGCATCAAGTTGAAGACAATCAGGATAAGACAGTACTTCCAGCCTCGCCTGTTAATACTGAAGCTGATACATCATTGTCTAATATTGATACCGATAAGAGCAGTGACGTGGACAGCGCAGTAATTTCTGCAGAGGATGATTCTCAGGCGCTACCGCCTAAAGTGACAGAGCAAACCTCTAGTGTCGGTAGTGGTCAAGATGGGCAACAGCGTGTTGTGATCACATCAGATGTGGTTGATGCTCTGATAGAAGGTAAACCTGAAAAGGCCAGCACAGCTGAAAATCAAAATGTGGTGAGTAAATCTGGTATTCGTATTTTGCCAGCCCAAACAGAAAATGCTCCTGTTGCTATTGTATCTGAACCAGAAAAGCCCGTTAAACCTGCTGTTTCCTTTTCATTTACTAAGGATGAGCTAAAGAATTTTTCTGTGCGCAGCTACACATTGCAACTAGCCGCTGTTCAGTCTTTAGAAGAAGTACAAGAATTTCTGGATAAACATAAGCTAGCAGGGAGTGTATATATCTATCCAACAGTGCGAAACGGCGCGGATTGGTACATCATCACTTACCAAAACTACCCAACAATTCAAGTTGCTAGAGATGCCGTGGAGTCCTTGCCTGCCGATATACAGCAGCTAGATCCTTGGGCTAAGTCACTTAGTCAGGTACATAGAGAAATCGATCGAGTGAAATAACGCTGAGCCGAGATGGAAAATATGTTACATTTCGCAGCCTTAATTTTTGTTTGATTGATTTAGAGCATTAGATGAAGAAGCAGCGCGCCTTTCTCAAATGGGCTGGTGGAAAATACGGTTTAGTTGAAGATATCCAGCGGTACTTACCAGAAGGTCGTAAGCTAGTGGAACCTTTTGTTGGAGCAGGGTCAGTGTTTCTTAACACTGACTATGACCACTATTTTCTTGCCGATATCAATCCAGACCTGATTAACCTTTACAACTTGTTGAAAGAGAGGCCACAAGAGTATATCTCAGAAGCTAAGCGCTGGTTCGTGGCTGAAAACAATCGCAAAGATGCGTATCTGTCGATACGAGCTGAGTTTAATGGTACAGATGATGTTATGTATCGTTCCTTGGCTTTTTTATACATGAATCGATTCGGTTTTAATGGTTTGTGCCGCTACAACAAAAAAGGCGGTTTTAATGTCCCGTTTGGCTCGTATAAAAAACCATATTTTCCCGAAGCGGAATTGGAGTTTTTTGCTAGTAAATCGAAAAAAGCCACCTTCGTTTGTGAAAGCTATCCAGAGACATTTAGGCGTGCCCGTAAGGGAAGTGTAGTTTATTGTGATCCACCTTACGCGCCGCTATCGACCACAGCAAACTTCACTTCTTATGCTGGAAATGGATTCACTCTGGATGATCAAGCTGCTCTGGCTGATGTGGCGGAAAAAGCGGCCGAAGAACGTCATATTCCAGTATTAATCTCCAATCACGATACAACCTTAACTCGTCGTCTCTACCATGGGGCAGAGCTCAATGTCGTCAAAGTGAAGCGTACGATTAGCCGTAATGGAGCAGGACGAAATAAAGTCGACGAGCTACTGGCTTTGTTTAAACCCAGTGATCCTGATTAAATCCAATCACCTTGAGAACATTTCTCTCATCTAAGCTATCTTATGTATCTTTGCTTGGGTAGAATGTGCTCAAATGGTCTTTTGGGTTTACCTACATTCAAACAGAGGTCTGGTATGAAAGATTTTCTTATTGCTCCCTCCATTTTATCTGCTGATATGGCACGTCTTGGTGAGGACGTTGACAAAGTCCTCGCTGCAGGGGCAGATGTGGTTCACTTTGATGTGATGGATAATCATTACGTACCTAACCTAACTTTTGGCGCCCCTATTTGCCAAGCATTGCGTGATTACGGTATTACTGCGCCCATCGATGTGCATTTGATGGTAAAGCCTGTTGACCGCATTATTCCAGATTTTGCCAAAGCAGGAGCTTCTATGATTACCTTTCATGTCGAAGCTTCTGAGCATGTTGACCGCACCTTACAGCTTATCAAAGAGCATGGATGTAAAGCAGGGGTTGTGCTAAACCCAGCCACACCACTTTCTCACCTGGAATATATCATGGATAAGCTGGATATGATTTTGCTTATGTCAGTTAATCCTGGTTTTGGTGGGCAATCATTTATCCCGAAAACGCTTGATAAACTCAAAGCGGTGCGTCGCCTAATCGATCAGTCTGGACGCGATATTCGGTTAGAAATTGATGGTGGGGTTAAGGTCGAAAATATCAAAGAAATTGCTCAAGCGGGCGCGGACATGTTTGTTGCAGGTTCGGCGATTTTTAATCAACCAGATTATAAGCAAGTGATTGATCAAATGCGTGAAGAGTTAGCAAAGGTAAGATAGTTAGATGAGTAATATAAAATTGATCGCGTTTGATCTTGATGGCACTTTACTTGATAGTGTGCCAGATCTTGCTGTAGCAGCTGATCAGACCGTGCAAGCCCTTGGTTTTCCTCGTGTTACCGAAGAGCAAGTGCGTGACTACGTTGGTAATGGTGCCGATGTGCTTATCGCGAGAGCCTTGAGCGCTAGTATTGAAGTTAACCCCGATTTAGATCCTGATCTCCAAACTAAGGCTCGTCAGCTATTTGATGATTATTATGAGAAAACTGGACATCAACTGAGTCACTTGTACGCAAAAGTTAGCCAAACCCTCGAGCAGCTTCATCAAGCAGGGTTTGTAATGGCTTTAGTGACCAATAAGCCGTCTAAGTTTGTTCCTGAGGTGCTTAACAAGCATAAAATTGATATGTTTTTTGCTGAGATCATTGGTGGTGACACTTTCCCAGATAAGAAGCCCAATCCCATGGCTCTTAACTGGTTACTTGAGAAGTATGAGTTACAGCCAGAGCAGATGTTGATGGTCGGAGATTCAAAAAATGATATTTTGGCCGCAAAAAATGCTGGCTGCTTATCATTTGGACTTACCTATGGTTACAATCATGGTGAGCCAATCTCGGACTCAAAGCCTGACTTTGTATCTGATTGCATTGCTGATTTGCTCGATGTTGCTCAGGTTTGTCCGCAGTTGTAACAAAAGATCTTCCAAAATACTCGTTAATGAGTACACTGAGTACGCCGCGTGGTAGACAAGCTATGCGGTTTTTTCATTTTTTAGATTAAGAAGTCAAGGAATCATTCTCATGAGCAAGCCCATTGTATTGAGTGGTGTTCAACCCTCAGGTGAACTAAGTATCGGTAACTACTTGGGTGCTCTACGTCAGTGGCAACAGATGCAAGACGATTATGATTGCCAATACTGTGTGGTTGACCTTCATGCGATTACGGTTCGCCAGGACCCTAAAGCACTGCATGAAGCGACTCTAGATGCATTGGCGATTTGTCTGGCTGTTGGTGTTGATCCACAAAAGAGCACGCTATTTGTTCAATCTCATGTACCAGAGCATGCGCAATTGGGCTGGCTTCTTAATTGTTACACCCAGATGGGAGAGCTGAGCCGAATGACTCAGTTTAAAGACAAATCTGCTCGATATGCCAATGATGTTAATGCGGGTTTATTTGGTTATCCTGTTCTGATGGCGGCAGACATTTTACTGTATGGTGCCCACCAAGTACCTGTGGGTAACGATCAGAAGCAGCACCTAGAGTTGGCCCGTGATATCGCAACTCGCTTTAACAACATTTATGCGCCAGATGCGCCGATTTTCACTGTACCTGAGCCTTATATTCCCACAGTGAATGCACGTGTTATGAGTTTGCAAGATGCCACCAAGAAAATGTCTAAATCAGACGATAACCGCAAAAATGTCATCACTCTTTTAGAAGAGCCTAAATCGATCCTCAAAAAGATAAATAAGGCTCAAACCGACACGGAAACGCCGCCACGTATTGTGCATGATTGGGATAACAAAGCGGGTATCTCTAACCTAATGGGACTATACTCAGCGGCAACGGGTATGAGCTTTGAAGAAATTGAAGCGCAATATAAAGGCGTTGAAATGTATGGTCCGTTCAAGAAAGATGTTGGTGAAGCCATTGTCGCTATGCTTGAGCCTATTCAGGCTGAATACCGACGCATTCGTGAAGATCGCGCTTATATGGATAGTGTGATGAAGCAAGGAGCAGAAAAGGCTTCGGCTCGTGCGGCGCAAACTTTAAGTAAGGTCTATCAAGCCGTCGGTTTTGTTGCTCGTCCATAATAGGATGAGTTAACACTCAATTTGCAAACGGACTCTTATGAGTCCGTTTTTTATTCTGGTGATGTGAGTTTATTGGGCGCCTGCAAAGTCCATTTGACGCCAAGCTTCAAAGGCTATGATAGCAACCGCGTTAGATAAGTTTAAGCTACGAGCATCTGGCATCATGGGAATGCGGATCCTTTGTTCCATTGGCATGCTTTCGATGAGCTGTGCAGGTAAGCCCCGAGTCTCAGGGCCAAACAACAGCACATCACCTTTGATAAATTGTGCATCGACATGGTGACCCGTTGTTTTTGTTGTACAGGCAAAAATACGGTAGGTGTCACGTGTTGTTTCAAGATAATCAACGAACGCTTGATAATCTTTATGTCGGGTCACACGTGCAAGGTCGTGGTAGTCTAAGCCGGCGCGACGTACTTTTTTTTCGTCCAAATCAAAACCAAGCGGCTCAATAAGATGAAGGTTAGCACCACAATTGGCACATAAGCGGATGATGTTACCAGTATTTGGAGCAATTTCTGGTTCATAGAGAGCGATGTCAAACATGTTCTTGGTTGTGTTCTTGGTGATTGAGGAGAGAAATTATAAGGCGGCTTATCATCGCCGCCAAGTGCGCAGAGAGTTTTGCTATTTATTCTCGGCAAGAGCTAGGGCGTAATTTTCGCTAACAGCATTCCAATTGACGACATTCCACCATGCATCAATGTACTCTGGTCGGCGGTTTTGGTAACTGATGTAGTAGGCATGCTCCCACACATCGAGGGCTAAAATAGGCTCACCTTGTTCAACTGCTACATCCATTAGAGGATTATCCTGATTGCTCGTTGACGTGATCTTCAGTTTTCCATCTTTTACGATCAACCAAGCAAACCCTGACCCAAAAGTATTGATAGCGGCTTGCGCAAACAATTGCTGGAAGTTTTCAAAGCTATCAAAGGTTGAATTGATGTCATCGGCCAGTTTACCGCTAGGCTTTCCACCACCGTTTGGCGCCATGCAATTCCAATATAAGATGTGATTGTAGTAGCCGCCACCATTATTACGAACTGCTGGAGAATGCTGGGAGATATTAGCAAAGATATCATCCAATTTTGTTGACTCCAATTCAGTCCCTGATACTGCGGTAACAAACTTGTCGAAATATGTTCTGTGATGCTTGCTGTAATGCACTTCCATGGTTTTGGCGTCTATGTAAGGTTCGAGTGAATCATAAGCGTAGGGAAGTTCTGGAAAAGTGTGGGACATAGTCAATTCTCCTTAATTGGGAGTGTATAGACTAAATGATAATGAGATTCATTATCAACTATGATTTTGTAGGGTTATTTCCCCTCGAGCGGCAGAATGATTTCCATACACAACCCGCCAAGACTGCTGCGTTTCGCCGTTATACTGCCACTGTGCTGGCGAATAGCACTCTCTGTAATGGCAAGACCAAGTCCGGTCCCGCCACTGTGGCGATCTCGTGCAGTAGAAACACGATAAAAGGGCCGGAATATTGCTTCTAACTCATGTTCAGCAACGCCTTCTCCATTGTCATCAACAATAATCGTTAGCTGGTCATTGTCGAGTTTGAAGGCCACTTTTATTAAGTCCTGACTGTAGTGAATGGCATTTCGCACTATATTATCGAGCGCACTCATCAAAAGTTTAGGGTTGCCTGAGATATGCCTCTCAGGAATGTGAGTGTAAGTAAGAGACTTATTCATTTGCTCGGCTTCAAACTGAGCATCTGATAGGATAGCCTCCCATAAACTGCTAAGAGGCTGAACTTCTCGCGCCACATGGCTGTCTAGCTGCATGCGTGATAGATCCAATAGTTCGCCTATCATTTGTTCGAGCCGCTGAGCTTCCGTATCAATGCGATTAAGCTCAGGACTATCCCCTTGTTTTCGTGACACTAAAGCGCTTGCCATTCTCAGACGTGTGAGAGGAGAGCGTAATTCATGCGAGATATCAGACAGCAGCCTCTGTTGCCCCGAAACCATTTGATTCACCGCTTCCACCATTTGGTTGAAGCTTTTGCCCGCTTGTCGAAACTCAGTTGTACCTTTCTCAAGCTCTGGGTCGACACAAAACTCACCTTTGGCAACGCGTTTAGCTGCTCGTTCAAGCTTTCGTGCCGGTTGACTGAGTGCCCATGCTAACCAAAGTAGTAAAGGTGTGCTGACGAGCATGACGGCAAACAATAATTGGAAGGGTTTGTCGAATAGCCGCAGCATAAAGGGTGGCGGTTGATTCCATTTGACGCCGACATAAAGTAGGAGATCATTCTCAGCCAGTGTTATGGGCAAAGGCCCCGCGACCATATAATGGCCATATAGCCGTTGCTTGGGCTTTGCGGGATCTTCAATACTGGTAATGAAATTTTGCACTGCTTTTAGCTTAAAATCTTTACGATTTTGAGTGGTTAAAATATTGCCATCGAGATCGGTGAGCACGAAACGCGGTCTAGGTTCTCGATTAGAGCGGCGTGGTCTTTCTAGTTGAAAAATAATTTGCCTAAGATCTCTCTCATTAGCAAAGCGCTGTTCAATTTTTTGTTTCGCTTCGATGAGCTTTGCATAATGCGCCGCTGGGATATCTCTTGAACGCCTAGGATCTAAGTGAGGCAGAGAGAGCACCGCTACGAGCACCAAAAACATGGTGAACCAGAAGATAGCGAAAATACGCCCGTAAAGGCTAGTGATCCTAGGTAAACGCATCAGTCTTCCTCAACAAAAAGATAACCACGTCCTCGCAGCGTTTTGATGCGCGGTTTCCCATTTTGCTTTTCGGGAAGTTTTTTGCGTAGGTTGGATACATGCATATCGATGGCACGATCAAAAGCTGCGAGACGTTTTCCAAGTACATCTAAACTCAGCGTTTCTTTGGTGAGTGTTTCCCCTGGGTGCTGAACAAAATGGCTTAGAAGAGCAAACTCGGTGGTGGTGAGCTCAAGGTAGGCTTCCTGACAATAAGCTTCCTGTTTTCCGGGAAATACTTTGATATCTTGATACTCAATGCAGTCAATATTTTTGCTACTGGACTTTGATTGGGTGCGACGCAAAATAGCGCGTATGCGCGCGAGAAGTTCGCGATCACTAAACGGCTTTGGTAGATAGTCGTCGGCGCCAAGTTCAAGACCTATCACTCTGTCTATCTCGTCTCCTTTAGCGGTTAGCATTAACACTGGCGTTTCCCAGTGTTCGCGCAGACGCTTGAGTGTCTCGACGCCATTGAGCTTGGGCATCATCACATCCAAAAGTACCAAATCCACATCTTTGTCGATGGCCTCGAGTCCTGCTTCACCATCATTAGCTTCAGATACGTGATAGCCTTCTAGTGTTAAGACCTCTTTTAGTAAGCCAGTAAGCTCAGTGTCATCATCAATCAACAAAATATGTGTCATGCAACCAGCCTCAGTTATCCCCTTTCCTTAATAGTACTGATTAATTGAGTTGAGATTTAGTTTAATCTTGCCTCTTTACGATTTTTTACTCTACCTAGACGTCACTTTACGTTGTGCTTTCTATGCTAGATGTAGCGCTGTCAGACAGCAGAGTTTACTTCTTTAGTCGGAAAGGTTTGAATATGAAAAAAGTAACAAAGATAGTTTTAGCCACGATTGTGCTGCCATTAACGCTTAGCTCGGCCAATGTTCTTGCTAGCGGCGGCAAAGAGCATGGTAGACAAGATCATAAAGCGTCGCTACTTGATCGGAGCTTGATACGTAAACTGGATTTAACCCAAGAACAGCAAGCTCAGCTTAAGCAATTGCGCGAAACAATGAAAAAGGACTTAAAAGGCCAATATCAAGAAAGTTTTGCTGAGCACCAAGCTGAAAGACAAGCTAATAGAGAAAAAATGCAAGCTTTGGTACTGGCAGAATCATTTGATAAAGATGCTGCCAATGAATTGGCTAGAGCCATGATTGAGCAACAGACCGAGCATAAAGTGAACATGCTGGAAAAACAGCATCAAATGTTAAGTGTTTTGACGCCAGAGCAAAAAGCCAAATACGCAGAGCTGTTAAAAGAGCGTGATAACACGCGTGCTCAAAAGCGTCAGGAGCGCTTAACGAAAAATTGATCCTGATTTTTATATTGAGTACTCATATCGGCGGCCGTTGGCCGTCTTTTTTGTTTCATTTTTATTCAACTCATGACGCGTTATACTTAAGACAATGTTTTTTCGAGTCTTTACTTTATGAAACACGAATACGCACGTTTAGTAACCCTAGCTGCTTGGACGGCAACAATCGTTGCGACTCTGTTACTTATTGTCAAGCTGGCGGCATGGTGGGTAACGGGGTCGGTAAGTTTGTTGGCTTCTTTGATTGATTCCATGCTTGATATAGCGGCTTCTTTAGTTAATTTAGTGGTGGTGAGATACTCACTTCAACCTGCTGACCGGGAGCATACTTTCGGCCATGGTAAGGCCGAGTCCCTGGCTGCGCTTGCTCAATCTATGTTTATTTCAGGATCTGCAGTGTTTCTCATCCTTAATGGTGTCGATCGCTTTTTCAGGCCTCATGCTCTCCAGTCCCCAGAGTATGGCGTTTATGTGAGTTTGTTTGCGATTGTGGTGACATTTGCATTAGTTCTTTTTCAAAAACATGTGGTTAAGAAAACAGGCAGCCAAGCTATAGCGGCAGATTCGCTTCATTACCAATCCGATTTATACATGAATGCGGCGATCATGTTAGCTTTAACCTTGAGTTGGTTTGGTGTTACTCAGGCAGACGCTGTGTTTGCAATTGGAATCGGTTTATACATTTTATATAGCGCAGTGCAGATGGTACGAGAAGCGACTCAAACCTTGTTAGATCGCAAACTACCGGATGATGAGCTTGAAGAGATAAAGCACCAGTGCCTCTCTGTGGAGGGCGTTTTAGGTGTGCATCAACTGCGAACTCGTATGTCTGGTCCCACGAGATTTATCCAGCTCCACCTTGAACTTGAGGATCAAATCCCCTTGATAGAAGCGCACCGAATTTCAGATACGGTTGAACACAAGTTGCTGGAGTGTTTTCCTCATGCCGATGTGTTGATCCATCAAGATCCATATTCTGTAGTGCTTGGGCCTGAAAAAGAGCAAAAAGTTCGCGACTGGTAACAATCGCTTCTTGAATAGGTGTGGTTTATTTTGCATGCTGATTATCTTTTCAGCACAGAGATAATTTGCAGCTATCCTGATATGTATCAAATCTTTGTTCGAGTCAAACTGTAATACTTTTACATAAGTAGAAAACTTACCTATTTTAGTGCAAATAAAAGTAGTATTCCTTGGGCTTCAAGGTAACATATTGCGCAAATAAACGGGTCTTGTCAGTAATGACTAATGAAATTTGCTGACGTAAAAGTTGAAATAAGATTCCCAAAAAATTGAGGGTGAGCATGATTAAAAAGATCGGTGTTTTGACAAGCGGCGGTGATGCACCGGGCATGAACGCAGCAGTTCGTGGTGTGGTGCGCACAGCGCTATCGGAAGGTTTAGAGGTCTATGGTGTTCAAGACGGTTATCTTGGTCTGTATGAGAACAGAATTGAGAAACTTGATCGTTCTAGTGTCTCTGATGTGATCAATAAAGGCGGAACTTTCCTCGGCTCTGCACGTTTCCCTGAGTTTAAAGAAGTTGCTGTTAGAGAGAAAGCCATAGAAAACCTGCAAAAACATGGCATAGAAGCTCTCGTAGTTGTTGGTGGTGATGGCTCTTATATGGGCGCTAAAAAGCTTACCGAAATGGGATACCCATGTGTCGGCTTACCAGGAACAATCGATAATGATATAGCAGGAACGGATTACACGATCGGTTATCTAACCGCACTCAATACTGTTATTGATGCTATTGATCGTCTTCGTGATACATCTTCATCACACCAACGTATTTCAATAGTTGAAATCATGGGACGCCACTGTGGTGATCTGACTCTAATGTCTGCTATTGCTGGTGGATGCGAATACATCATTACACCAGAAACGGGCTTGGACAAAGAAAAGCTCATCAACAACATTCAAGATGGCATTAAGAAGGGCAAGAAGCACGCAATTATTGCCTTGACTGAGCTTATGATGGACGCAAATGAGTTAGCTAAAGAGATTGAGCAAGCCACGGGACGAGAGACTAGAGCGACTGTTCTTGGTCACATTCAACGTGGTGGTCGCCCAACAGCCTTTGATCGCGTTTTAGCGTCACGTATGGGTAACTATGCTGTGCACTTATTGATGGAAGGACAGGGCGGACGTTGTGTTGGTATCCAAAAAGAGCAGCTTGTTCATCATGATATCATTGACGCAATTGAAAATATGAAGCGCCCAGTTCGTGAAGACCTTTATCAGGTCGCTGAAGAGTTATTCTAAGCTTTCATAAGCGTTTATAAAGGCCAGTGTTAGTCACTGGCCTCTTTTATTGCGCTTAGTTTACAACCATGGTTGAGAGAATATAAGCTACTGTTGTCGCTGTACTCACGCCGATGAAACCAGGCAAGAGGAAGCTATGGTTTAAAACGTACTTGCCTATTCGAGTCGTGCCTGAGCGATCAAAGGTAATGGCGGCTAAATCGCTGGGGTAAAAAGGGAAGAAGAAATACGCATAACATGCGGGTAACACACCAACGAGGACTGGGGTCGGAATGCCCATCGAAAATCCTAAAGGCAGCATTATGGTGAGTACCGCAGCCTGACTTTTTAAAAATATGGACACCACAAACATGGCAATTGCAAAGGTCCAAGGGTGCGCTGCGACTATTTCACTGACTAGGCTGATCAGATAAGGTTTATGGAAGCTAATTATGGTGTCACTCATCCAAGCGATACCAAAAATTATCACCACAGCCGTCATACCAGCGATAAAGACGTTGCAGTGAACAATTTTTTTTGGCTCAGCTTTGGTTGCCAGTAAAATAATAGCGCCAATTGACAGCATTAAAAACTGGATAGCGACTGACATTTTCACGCCTTCAGGCAGCAGGGAAAGGTCATGACCAAACATGGCCACAAAGACAACCACCACAATACCCGCTAAGAAAATAGTTAGGCCTCTTTTCGCTTGTTTACCAATTTCGCTTTGATTGTCTTGTTGATCGCTATCGATAAGTTGTGCTTTAAACTCAGGATCGCTGCAGCGCTGGATAAACTCGTTATCTTGGTCGAGATCTTTGCCGCGTTTTAGACTCCATGAACAACCAGCTAATACACCGATAAGAGTAGCGGGAATGGTGACAGCGAGGACATGACCAAGGCTGATTGCTAGGTGATTATCTGCGGCGGTAGCCATGACAACGGCAGCAGCTGCTGCAATAGGGCTAGCAGTAATGCCCATTTGTGACGCAACGGAAGCCATAGCCATAGGGCGCTCGGGACGAATGCCCTTTTTATATGCAACATCATAGATGACAGGAAGAAGGGGATAAACGGAATGTCCTGTTCCAACCAAAACCGTTAGCGAGTAGGTGCAGAGCGGGCCCAAGAAGACAATTTGGTTGGGATGTTTTCTAAGTAAGCGCTCGGCAAATCTTACAAGTAGTTGTAACCCTCCTGTTGCCTCAAGCGTGGCCGATGCAGCAACGACGGCTAGTATGATTAACATTACGCTAATTGGCGGTGTACCCGGAGCAATACCAAACACAAATGCGAGTATTGAAACGCCAAGCCCACCGAGTAGACCAAAGGCAATTCCTCCGTGGCGTATACCAATGAAGATAATGGTTAACAACAGGATCATGTGAAAGTAAAACATAATCATTCCTAATGGGTTGTTGAAATTTTCTTCAATGCTAATCAAAATTCTCGACTCAAAAAAGTGAATTGACACCTTTGTCAGACTCCGCAAGGTATCAATACTCTTTTCTTTGTTTCGAATCAAAATAGTGGTTAAAAACTCACCTTGAGTTCATCTATTCAAGGTGGAGGTCAAGAGGTGTTTTACTGGTTCTTCCGCCAATTTCTCTGGTTAATTTCGGCACCAAGTAGCCAGATACTTTTTCAATCACGCCGGACATGATAGCTCTTGCTTTATCATCAGAGATATAGAAGTGCGCAGCCCCTTGAACTTTATCCAGAACATGCATGTAGTATGGAAGTACGCCAGCATCGAAAAGTGTTTCGCTTAATGACACTTGGGTTTCAATCTCATCATTGACTCCTTTGAGCATCACGCCTTGGTTGAGCAAAGTCACCCCAGCACTGCGTAGGTCATTGAGTGCTAATTTTAAATCCTGATTTATTTCATTAGGGTGATTAATATGGGTGACCAAAATAACCTGTAAGCGTGTCGCTGAGAGAGTTTCTCTTAGCGCAAGGGTTATTCGCTCTGGGATCACAACAGGTAAACGAGTATGAATACGTAGTCGTTTGATGTGCGAAATAGCGCTAATATTTTCAATCAGCCAATCTAGTTCTTGGTCTTTTGCCATCAGAGGATCGCCGCCAGATAGGATCACCTCGTTCAGCTCTGGGTGATCTTGGATATAGGCCAGACTTTGCATCCAAACTGATTTACTGCCTTTGTTTTCATCATAGGGAAAATGGCGCCGGAAACAGTAACGACAGTTAATCGCGCAGCCTCCTTTGAGGATCATTAGAACCCGATTGCGATATTTGTGCAACAGCCCGGGTACGGCGTTATCTTGCTCTTTGAGCGGATCATTTGAGTAATCTGAGTGAATTTCAAATTCTTCCTCTAAAGGTAAAACTTGGCGCAGCAGAGGATCAAAGGGATTTCCTTTTTCCATTCTATCAACAAAGCTAAGCGGTACCCGCTGCGCAAAGAGCTTTCGAGCGGCAAAACCCTTCTGCCACGGAGAGGGATCAATCTCAAGAATCTTAAGCAGTTTTTCGGGATCTGAGATCCCATTCGCTAGTTGTTTGATCCAGTTTTGCTCAACAGAATCAAGTTTTCGGGTTATGATGTGCGACATTAAATTTAACTCGAAGAATGGTAAGAGGAAAAAATGGCTACTGTTAGCACAAATGAATTCAAAGGCGGTCTTAAAATTATGCTTGATAATGAGCCTTGTGTCATTCTCGAAAACGAGTATGTCAAACCAGGTAAAGGTCAAGCATTTAACCGTGTTAAAATCCGTAAACTGCTTTCAGGTAAAGTTCTAGAGAAAACATTTAAATCTGGCGACACGGTTGAAGTCGCTGATGTCATGGATATTGATCTAGATTACTTGTACAACGATGGTGAATTCTACCACTTTATGAACAACGAAACATTCGAACAGCTAGCCGCAGATAAAAAAGCGGTCGGCGATAACGCGAAATGGCTGGTTGAGAATGACACTTGTATGCTAACCCTTTGGAACAGCAACCCGATTGTCGTTACTCCACCAAACTTTGTTGAACTTGAAGTGACAGATACTGATCCTGGTCTAAAGGGTGATACTCAAGGTACTGGAGGTAAACCTGCTACTTTGTCTACAGGCGCTGTAGTTCGAGTTCCTCTGTTTATTTCTATTGGTGAAGTGATTAAAGTAGACACTCGTTCTGGTGAATACGTAGGCCGCGTTAAGTAACCCTATCCAGTTCATTGAACCTATGTAAAGGCCACGATGAGTGGCCTTTATTGTATTTACTTAAACTTTGATGTATCACAATTGTTGTTATTCACAATGACGATAAACTAGTGAGCATGAAACAGTCTTTATCTATATGGCTAGACGCCGCTCGTCCGAAAACGCTCCCACTTGCGTTAGTGTCTATATTAACGGGAAGTGTACTTGCGTATTCTACTCATCAAGCTTCCATTTTGATCACCATACTTGCGTTTATCACTGCAACCTTATTGCAAATATTGTCCAACTTGGCTAATGACTATGGTGATGCCCAAAAAGGAACCGATAATGCCAAGCGCCTTGGTCCGGTTCGCGCTATTCAATCTGGTGCCGTCACATCAGAAAGTATGAAAAAAGCGATTGTTATTAATCTCGTGATGACGATAGTGTCCGGTTTGACTCTGGTTTTATACGCCTTAGACAATTTGCATAATATTCTTCTATTCCTTGGTCTAGGTGTGCTGGCAATGGTTGCCGCAATCGCTTATACGGTCGGTAACAAACCGTATGGTTACGTGGGTTTGGGTGATATTTCTGTATTTATCTTTTTTGGTTTGCTTGGTGTAATGGGTACTTTCTTTCTGCATACAGGAACTATTACTCCCGCTTTGATATTGCCTGCAGTAGGTTGTGGCCTAATGGCAGTGGCAGTTTTAAATGTAAACAATATGCGTGACATAGAAAATGATCAGCAGTGTGGGAAAAAAACCATTGCGGTGAGGCTAGGTTGTCGAAAAGCCAAGCATTACCATGTCTTACTTTTGTCAGGTGCTTTTCTAGCATTTACCCTCTATCTGGTGCGCCAGCCAGTCTCTATCTGGCTGACACTGCCGTTTTTGTTAAGCGCAATGTTTGTATATAAGCATGGTAAGTTGATCTGGCTGGCACGACAGCCGATGCATATTGCACCTATGATGCCCATGATTGTGAAATGTTCACTAATTACTAATTTATTGTTTGCAGGAGTGGTTATAGCTCAAACTCTGGTCAGTTAATTGAGACTTGTCATTGCAATGACTTAATGTCGCTATATACTCGTTTGTGATGACTAACCGTATGGGAAGGAACACTATGGAATACAATACGTCGGCTTTATGTGACATTTACTCAGAACAAGTGGATGTGCTTGAGCCCATGTTTAGCAACTTTGGTGGCAGCGCTTCATTTGCAGGCCAGATCACTACAGTTAAGTGTTTTGAGGATAACGGTCTGATTCGAGAAGTATTAGAGCAAGATGGTTTAGGTCGTATTTTGCTCATTGATGGTGGTGGTTCGCTACGACGCGCACTCATTGACGCAGAGCTTGCCTCGATAGCAGAAGAAAATGAATGGGAAGGTATTCTTGTTTATGGCTGTGTACGCGAAGTTGACGAACTAGAAGATATGAGCCTAGGTATTCAAGCTTTAGCTTCAATCCCTGTTGGAGCAACATCTCAAGGTGTTGGTGAGGTAGACGTCGCGGTCAATTTTGGTGGCGTCACCTTCCTTCCAGAAGACTACCTTTATGCAGATAACACGGGCGTGATTATTTCTCAGGAGAGACTTGATGTTGATCTTGAGGTAGAGGAAGATGATTTACTAGCTAAGTAATCGTTTCTTTTATTACTGCTCTTGTATGGCCAATTGCAGATGCTGTCGCCTTAGCTGTAAGGCGTACAGGTACCCCAGTATTCCACCGATGATATTGCCAAGTGCAATCCCAATAAATATTCCCTCACTCCCCAGCCAATGACTTCCTAACCAAGCACTGGGTAGGACGAACACAAATAAACGCATAAAGCTCCATTGAAACGCTTTCAAGGGCTTGTGTAGAGCGTTGAGTCCGGAAATAAGTATCATGGCTATTCCCTGAAAGCCATAGCTAAATGGTACGACAAGTAAGTAGTGCCAGAGCAGATCTCTGACAGGCTGCTCTTGGGAAAAAAGCGATGACAGAGGAATGCTAAGCGGGATCATGGCGATGAATACGCCCATTTGAAAAACTAATGCAAAACGCATACTAATAAACACCCCAGCAAAGCTACGCTGATGTTTTTCTGCGCCTATATTTTGTGCGATGAAAGGAGTTAGGGCGGAAGAAAGTGCCATCAATACGATAATTAAAATAGACTCTAGCCGCTGAGCAGCTCCATAAGCAGCAACGGCAGCTGTCCCCTGACTGGAAATTAAAATCATCAATAGCGCGCCAGAAAGAGGGATCATAGCATTAGAGAGCGCCGCGGGAGTACCAATCTTCAGAATAAGCCTCACATCTTCAACAAGATATCCCATGTTTGGAAGTATGAGCATGCGTTCTCGCAGAGTAAGAATATACAAGGACCAAACACAGGCACCTAACCAACTGAGAGCGCTCGCGATGGCAGCGCCTTGGATGCCTAGCTCTGGGAAAGGTCCCCAGCCAAATATCAGTAGCGGATCCAATACACCGTTGATGATGCCGGCCAGTATCATAATTTTGGCAGGTGTTCTTGTGTCTCCTGTTGCGCGGATCACACTGTTACCTGCCATAGGAATGACGAGTAATGGAATGCTCAGATACCAGACAGTCATATATTTGTCTATTAGAGGCAATAGGTTATCAGAAGCACCTAAGAGTGAAAATAGAGGGTGAAGCGTTGCCAGCCCGATAGCGGATACTAGGGTAATTAGCGTGACTGCGAGCAAAAGACCGTGCGCTGCGAACCGTGCTGCATGAACAGTTTTTCCTTGTCCGAGTAAGTGGGCGATATTGGTTGATAAACCTACACCTATGCCCATGGTGATACAGTTAAGCGCGAATGTAACTGGGAAGGTATAGCTGATTGAAGCGAGTGCCTCAGTGCCTATTAAAGAAATGAAGAAAGTGTCCACAAGATTGAACATGAGAATCGACACCAGACCGAAGACCATCGGAATGGTCATTTGCCTGAGTACTTGGGGTATAGGGGCTGTTAAAAGGCCATACTTATCCTGCATCTCGAACAACGGCTCTAATGGACGAAAAGGCTAGGATACTTGATCGGCGGACAAGACACAAAAAAGGTCAGCAATCGCTGACCTTCATGCTCAAAATTAAGGCATTATTATGCTTTTGCTGCGGCGGCTGCTTTTGCAATCGCGGCGAAACTTTTAGCGTCAAGAGAGGCACCACCAACGAGAGCGCCATCAATGTCTGGCTGAGAGAAGTAAGCTTGGGCGTTCTCTGGTTTAACGCTACCACCGTATTGAATGATTACTTGTTCAGCAACAGCGGCACTTTTCTCTGCAATTAAAGCTCGGATTGAAGCATGGATACGCTGGGCATCTTCAGCCGTAGCTGCTTTGCCTGTACCGATAGCCCAGATTGGTTCATATGCGATAATCGCACCATTGAGCGCTTCAACGCCATAAGTGTCAATAACCGCATTGATTTGGCGAGCACAAACCGCTTCTGTTTCACCTGCTTCATTTTGAGCTTCTGACTCGCCAATACAAAATACTGGCTTGAGACCATTTTCTTTCAAAAAGTTAAACTTCTTGGCAATGAATTGATCAGACTCATTGTGATAATCACGTCGCTCAGAGTGACCGATAATGATGTGCGTTGCTCCAAAATCTTTGAGCATTTCAGGAGACATATCGCCTGTAAATGCGCCGCTGTTATTTAGGTCCGTATTTTGAGCACCTAGGATAATTTTGTTACCACCTTCTGCGATGAGCTTTTCCGCTAGGTCGATATAAAGTGCTGGTGGAGCGACGGCTACATCTACGCCTTCAAGACCGTTAAGTTCGGTGTTAAGGCCAGTCAGTAGCTCCTTTACCATAGCTTTGCTACCGTTAAGCTTCCAGTTACCCATGACTACAGGTCGACGCATAGGAATATCTCCGTATTTAATCAATTAATGTAAAAAATCTTCGTAAGAATATAACAGATAAACAGAGCGAGATCATGATTAGCATCATGTCTGTTCGTATTAGCTAAGTGATCTATCAGGCAGTTTGTATGCAACCAGATAGGAGTTTAGCGCATAACCTGCTAGGTTGAGCTGACCTTTGTAACAAGAGACAGCTCATGTGTTGATTCATTGCGCTGTCTCATGTTTGCATTATTTGCTAAGGAGCACCATGCCTAATTTAATCATGGAATATTCTCATCCTGTTGAGGATTTGGTTGATGTCAATCGACTTCTTAAAGCACTACATCAAGTGGCGCTTGAGTGTGACCTGTTTGAGCCAAACTCTGTAAAGTCACGTTCTCTTTGCTACCAGAATTGGCTTGTTGGGCAAACAGGAAGTAGTGCTGACTTTATACATATAAATTTTGATTTACTTGATGGTCGAACTCAGGAACAAAAAAAGCGCTTGTCGTGCGAGCTAATGAAGGTTTTGCAGCAAGAGGCCGGGCAAGTTCACAGCCTAACCATTAATATCCGTGATATGGATAAAGAGTGCTTTCTAAAAGTACTTAACTAGGGTTGTATCAATCTCAACCCCAGTAGAAAGCGGATGAGTTATTTACGCAATAGAATTTCTTCAACAGTGTGGTCTTGACCTTTCTTAAGGATAAGCTGAGCACGGCCTTTGGTTGGCAAAATATTCTCATCAAGATTAATGCCGTTAATTGAACGCCAAATTCTATGAGCTTCTTTTTCCGCTTCTTGTACACTTAGTTTGGTGTAATGACTGAAGAAAGAGCCTTGCTCAGTAAAGGCGCCTAAACGGAAATTGAGGAAACGCTCTACGTACCACTGCTCAATCACATCACTCTTAGCATCGACATAAAGAGAAAAATCAAGGAAGTCAGAAACAAACACTCTGTGCGGAGCATGCGGATAGTCCATTCCACTTTGCAGTACATTGAGGCCTTCAATAATAAGCACATCAGGGCGATCAACGACTTTTACATCTTCGGTGATGTCGTAGGTAATGTGCGAGTAGATAGGGACTTCTAGATTGGGTTTGCCAGCTTTAACGTCAGAAACGAATTCAATCAGGCGTTTAATGTCATAGGATTCAGGAAAACCTTTACGATGTAAAATCCCGTTTTCTTCGAGTACTTTTGTTGGGTAAAGGAAGCCATCGGTTGTCACAAGCTCGACTTTGGGGTGATTATCCCAACGCGAGAGCAACTCTTTGAGTAACCGGGCTGTGGTACTTTTCCCTACCGCGACACTTCCCGCGACACCAATAATAAAAGGCGGCGCTTTTTCTGAATTATCAAGAAAATTATTCAGAACAGAGTTACGACTTTGTCTTGCTGCAACGTAAAGATTCAGTAGACGAGAAAGTGGCAGGTATATCTCTACCGCCTCTTTCATGGATAACTTTTCGTTTACGCCTTGCAGCTCTATGAGATCACTCTCGGAAAGCGTCATCGGAACAGAGTTACGCAATTCTGCCCAATGTTGGCGAGTAAAAGAGAGATATGGCGACATAGTCTTCCTAACTGAGGTTCGCGATAAGGAGCTGCGAAAATACAACAAGCGAGCCTAATTGCCAAATATCAGGAGTAAAAATAATCTAACGACCTCATCTGGCTGTTTGATTTTTAGGCAAACAATCGCAAACCCAGTAAAAAACCATTTTTTTTTGATTTAGCTATTGCAAGCTTGCGTTTCCTTCAATAGAATGCGCACCACTTATGCCGACTTAGCTCAGTAGGTAGAGCAACTGACTTGTAATCAGTAGGTCACCAGTTCGATTCCGGTAGTCGGCACCATTTTAACTTTGATAGTTATTGTGGTTTGAAAATTTGGGGGGGTTCCCGAGTGGCCAAAGGGAGCAGACTGTAAATCTGCCGGCACTGCCTTCGATGGTTCGAATCCGTCCCCCCCCACCATATTCTTTAGGGAATAGCTCACAGAGTTACGTGTTGCGGGCATCGTATAATGGCTATTACCTCAGCCTTCCAAGCTGATGATGCGGGTTCGATTCCCGCTGCCCGCTCCACTCTTTTTGAGTGCTGATATAGCTCAGGTGGTAGAGCGCATCCTTGGTAAGGATGAGGTCGGCAGTTCGAGTCTGCCTATCAGCACCAGATCTGAAAGCAAACATTTCCTTTTGATATATACTTTATCACCAATACTTTTTGGTTGCGTGGTCATCAAAGCCACCTAAATCCGTACCTAGAGGGACAACTCATGTCTAAAGAAAAATTTGAACGTACGAAACCGCACGTAAACGTTGGTACTATCGGCCACGTTGACCACGGTAAAACAACTCTAACTGCTGCAATCTGTACTACTCTATCTAAAGTGTACGGCGGTGAAGCGAAAGAC